>VBMB01000067.1 GCA_005878525.1 Methanobacteriota archaeon | reverse complement strand
TCGTATCCTACAAGACCTTCGGTTTCAATATACCGGCGGGATCGACAATCAGTCGGGTCCGATTCGGCGTCGAGGCTTTCCAGACCGGTGCGGCGGACGAACGCCTCGATCTCATGACGCTCTCTTGGAACAGCGGAACGACCTATTGCGGGAACGCATTCCTCATGATCCCTGTTACGGTCGACCCCAATGCCTACACGTGGTTCGACCAAACGACATGTACGTCGCACGCTTGGTCCGCATCGGACTTTACGGGCGACCTAATTGCCTGGAAGGCAGTTCATACCAAGAACGGCGGCGCCAACCCGATCGACCTGGACGCGATGATCGTCGAAGTCGCCTATACTCCTCAGAGTTACAAGCTCGCCGTTCAGTACGATTGGTCTGGCGTCCCAGGGGGCGCGGACTCGTACACGTTGAAGGTCAAAGGGTACCGCCAAGACGAAAATCTCAATGTGCAGGTCCTGACCCCGCCGTCGACGTGGAACACTCGGGCCACAATTTCTTCCACCATAAATACGGTGTACAACTACACGCTCACGACCTCAGAATACAACTCCGGCGCACCGTCAGTCCGGTTCGTCGACGCGAGCGGTCCGGACGGCACTCAATCGGATTTCTGGCTCGATCTGGCGGTGGTCACATCGACCACGCTCTGGGATCGGATAATCATGATGCGTAGCCTGGACACGAGCGGTTCGACATGGGGGAGTCAGATCGTCCTCGCTTCTGGCCGTTCCGCCGATAGTCCCCTCCTCTACTCGTTTGACTCGACGGAGCCGTCGATTGCAATCGACTCGGGAGGGTTCCTCCATCTTGTCTGGCTTTCCGCCTCGGCCAGCGGGAGCCAGCAGATTCTAAACCTCGTTCGGTACGTCGTGACGACGGTCGCCTATCCGACCCAGAGCCAGTTGGCGTCGTCGGCGAGTTGGACAGCGGTTGCCCCTGTCGACGATACCGCCCCGGGCTACATGCCCACGATTAGTACCGACACTAGCAAGAATCCACACATTGCGTGGAGCGCGTCAAAGACAAGCGGCACCGTGTACTACAAGAACAAGGCCGCGGGGACGTGGCGTCCCACCGTATCGTGGGGGACGACCTACACGGGTCTTTCCGTTGACGTCTCGCCGGAGAACAACTACGTGAGCCTTGTTCGTTATTACGAGGCCGGGACGAACGAGATCCAGTATACGGTCTGCAAGAATCTCGGGTCGAACCAGTGCGATGCTGCCTCGGAGTTCATGAAGGCGGACAATTCGAGTGGTTACGACACCGTCGCGTCGGGAGTCGAGGCGTCCTCGTACCCGTCATTGGCGACGACGTGGGATGTCGCAGGTGACTTGTGGATCGCATACGCGAAGGACGTCGACGGATCGACCCGGGCGATCTACGTCCGTTTCCTCGACTATCCCGTCGGCGTGTTCGCGGCGGCCGAGGCAGTTGATTCGCTTAGCGGCACCCAATTTACGCACCCTTCAATCGGGGTGGATCGAACCGGAAACGTGTACGCGTTGTATGTGGCGGTCTCCGGGTCGCAACTCTATTACAAGTCGAGAACAGGCGGGAGCTGGACGTCGCGGACCACGCTGGACGCTCCTACGGATTATCCCTCCGTCGTTGTCCGCGCCCCGAACGACGTTACATTTGGCACAAACATCTCGGGCGCTCTCTACTGGAAGTCATCAACCTCGGCGACGTATTTCTACTACATCCCAGAGTTTGAAGACGTGATTCCGCCTTTGCTGGGCGCCATCTTCGTATCCTTGGCCCTCAGTCGGCGCTCGCGGCGCGAAGCAAGGTCTGATTCACAATCCTGAAAAAATGCCGAGCCGGGGGGGTTGTCCCTCGGCAGTAACAGTGCGTGTCACGGCCAAGCGACTGCTCACTCGACGCCCTGACCCTTGCCGAGGGATTGTTGGACGCCGCGTTGTCCCCCTGTCACGGAGCGCCCCGAACGCGGGGCTGTCGAGGAGGGACCCATACGACGTCCTCTCCAGGCTTGCATCGCGCATCATTGGTCAGCGCGACCTTACGCTGGAGCAGGAAGACCAAGGGGCGCCCGCGAGATAAAGATTCGCTTGGGGGCGCCGCACGTTTATCTAGGCCCGGACGGTTCCATCGCTCCTGCTCGGATGGATCCCATGGAAGAGCTACGCGATGCGATCGCCTTGCTGTTCAAACGCAAAGGCCGCGACGAATTGAGCGAGCGGGAATTCGTGCTCTCGGCCTCGATGGACATGCACTGGTTCCCTCCCCGGGACGCTCAGCGTCTGCTGCAGCTCGGGTTGGAGACGAAGCTGCTCGAATCGCAAGGCGGCGCGATCCGCCCCGCGTTCGACGTCTCCGCGGTGGAGGTACCGCGAGATTACATCCCGACCTCCGCGATTCTCGACATCTCCACGGCGGTATCGGAGGACGTCTTTCTTCGAATCGTCGACGCCATCGTCGCGAAGACGAAGACGGACCGAAAATCGGTGATCGCCTCGGTGAACGCGGTCCAGGAAAAGTTGGACGTCGAGGTCGAGGTGGCCGCCCTCGTCGCGGCGCATCAGGCGGGAGTCGATGTCACGTCGTTCTTGCCGGCGGTGAAGAGCCGCCTAGGGATGCCGTAATCACGGATGTTCTTCGCGCATCTTGATCAAGTCGCCGAGGGTGACTCCACCCCCGGCCGCCGGCTTCTTCGCCGCGACGGGTTCCACGCGTTCTTTCAATTTGATCCCAAGCTCCCGCTCGAGCTTGCGGACGAGCGCGTCGCCCGGGCTGATGGCGCCGGACTCGAGCTTCGCGATGACGCTGACCCGCTCGTTGATCTTCGCGCCGAGATCCGCCTGCTTCCATCCCCGTGCCTCGCGAGCCTGGCGGATCCGCTGCGGAAAGTCGTCCGCGAGTTCGAGTTCGCCGGCCTGCGTATACACGTCCCGCGGGGTCATGCGTCGCTGGCGCATCTCGAGGCGCTGCGCGATGATGGGGGGCATCGTGCTCTGCCTCAACGCCGGCGTCGCGACCTCGTCCCCGAACCGTGAACAATCCGTGCAAACCGCCAGAATGGTCGCGTCGATGGCCACATTCTTCAGGCGCGGCACGTCGGCGCCACACAATTCGCAGATCACGAATCTAGCCCGCAAAGACTAAATAAAAAGTGCTTGGTATATAGCCTTCGTCTTCCCGCCCTCCCACCGGACGATTGTATGGACGACGACCAGATACGTGAATTCTCGGAGAAAATGTCGGAGCGGATCGCCTCCCTTGAGGACAAAAACGACAAGCTCTTGGAGACCGCCCGGCGGGCCGAGGGCGAGAAACGGTACGTCGAGACCGAGCTGGGCCGTCTCCAAAAAGAGATCCGGCGGCTCAAGCAGGAGCTCGACCGGCTCAAGAGCCCACCCCTGATCATCGGGAACATCCGGGACATCTTGGCGGATGGCCGGGTCGTCGTCAAGTCGTCCACGGGTCCGGATTTCATCGTGAACGCGGCCGACTACATCACGAAGGAGAACCTGGTCGTTGGTGCGCGCGTCGCGTTGAACAAGCAGACGCTCGCTGTGATGGGCGTCCTTCCGCCGTCACTGGATCCGATCGTCACCGGTGCGGAGATCATCGAGAAGCCCCCGGTCACATTCGATGACGTCGGTGGTCTCGAGGGCCAGATGCGCGAACTGCGCGAGGCGGTTGAGGATCCGCTCCTGAAGCCGGACCTGTACCGGAAGGTCGGGATCGAGCCGCCGAAAGGAGTCCTCCTGGTCGGCCCACCCGGCACGGGGAAGACGCTCCTCGCGAAGGCGGTCGCCAACCGCACCCAGGCCACGTTCATCCGATTCGTCGGCTCCGAGCTGGTCCAGAAGTACATCGGCGAGGGGGCCCGGCTCGTGCGGGAGCTGTTCCAGCTCGCCCGCGAGAAGTCCCCGTCGATCGTGTTCATCGACGAACTCGATTCGGTCGGTGCGAAACGTCTGGAGATCGCGACCTCCGGGGACCGGGAGGTCCAGCGGACGCTCATGCAGCTCCTCGCGGAACTCGACGGCTTCAATCCCCTCGGGGAAGTGAAGATCATCGGCGCGACGAACCGGCCGGACATCCTCGACGAGGCCCTGCTGCGCCCAGGACGGTTCGACCGGATCATCGAGATCCCGATCCCGGGCCACGAGGCCCGCATGACGATCTTCAAGATCCACACACGGAAGATGAGCGTCACTCCGGACGTCGACTACGGCGTGCTCGCGGCGCGCTGCGAGGGCACGACCGGGGCCGACATCCATGCGATGTGCACGGAAGCCGGGATGTTCGCAATCCGCGAGGACCGCGAAGTTGTGACGATGGCGGACTTCGAGCGCGCGGTCGAGAAGGTGCTCGGCGAGAGCCCGATCCGTTCGACGGACGCCTCCGGCGCGATGTACGCGTGAGTTCGACGCGCGTACGCGTCATTCCTAAATAGGAGGCCACGCTCCATTCGTCCGTCCGAGAACCGGAAGGTCGCGCGTTGGCGAAGACGGATCACTGTCCCATCTGCAACGTCGCCGTGAAGCCGGAGAACCTCCTTCGGCATCTCAACGACACCCACCCGCGCCATCCCGACACCCCGAGACTCCGAGAAGAGCTGAGGCAGGAGCCCGGCCGGACCCGCCCGAGAGGGTCCTCGGCGCCGATTCACATCAAGAAGTGGCACGTCGCGGTGGTCGCCCTCCTCGTCTTGGGCGGCTTCGGTGTGTACTACTTGACGACGATCACGTCCCAGCCCTTCCCGTGCGTCACAGTCACTCCCGATCAATTGGCGTATCATTGGCACACGACGCTCAAAGTCTACTCGGGAAGCACCCCGGTCACGATTCCCGCCAACGTGGGGCTGAGTGCCGTGTGCGTCGAGCCGCTGCATACGCACGACACGAGCGGCACAATCCATATCGAGACGGATGTAAATCGCCTCTACTCGATCGGGGACTTCTACCGCGTCTGGGGCAAGTCGTTCGACAGCCCGACTCAGATGAACGTGAACGGGACTGCCGTTTCCCCGAGCCCGAGCGTGGTCCTCTACGACCGCGAGTCGATTGACATCCACTACGTGTCGTTCGCGTGATCGGACCGCGCTTCCTCTCGAGTTGTCGCCGGGCTTCGACGCGAGCACCATAATGTTTATGGCCGTTCCCCAGGTTAGCCCGAAATCATCATGGCCCGCTCGCTCCGCCGGGACGACCGAGGCGTGAGCACGCTCTGGTCCTTCATCGGCGTGGTGGTCCTCGTCGCCGCGATCCTCGGGGTGTATTACGGCTACGTCGTCCCCAAGTTCGCGCCGCCCCCGCTCCGGGCCCAGAGCGGGGACCGAGTCCAGGTCGACTACATCGGGACGTTCGCGGAGAACGGCCTCGTGTTCGACACGAGCCTTCAGGCCATCGCGAAGGACAACGCCTCGTACCCGAAAGCGTTCATGTTCGCTTGGCACGGGGAGTACTCGCCCTTACCGGTGACGATCGGGAGCGGCGGAGTCGTGCCGGGCTTCGACATCGGGATCCAAGGCCTCGCGATCGGCGATTCGAAGAGGATCGTGGTGCCGCCGGCCCTCGGATACGGCCCCGCGGATCCTGCGAAGATCTTCGTCAAACCGCTCTTCGAGACCGTTCCGGTCCGCCTGACCATGGACACATCCTCGTTCGTCGCGACGTACCAAACGGCGGCCGTGTCGGGGACGAACGTGACGGATCCGTTCTGGGGATGGCCCGCGACGGTGAGTGTGGCCGGGACGATCGTGACGGTCACGAACAGCCCGATCCCGGGCCAGCTCGTCCGGCCGCACGGGGCGTGGGACGCGCAGGTCGTCTCGATCGATGACGCGGCAAACGCCGGCGAAGGGGCGATCCTCGTCCATCATCTCCTGACGCCCGCCATGGTCGACCGGGTCGGACAGAAGAACGCAGGCGGCACCGTGGTCTTCGTCGTGACGTCGGTGGACACAGACGCGGGCACGTATACGCTGAATTACAACACCCCGACGAAAGGTCGAACCCTCGTCTTCCAGGTCACGATGCTATCCATCTCGCGGCTCTACTGAGGCCCGCCGATGGCCTCCCTGGACGAGCTCCTGACCGCGCTGTTTGGGTCGCTCGGGCCGGTCGGCAGCCTCGTGATCCTGGTGATCATCTTCGCCCTGGACGCGGCGTTGTTCCCCGCTCTGCCGGAGGTCTGGATCGTGGTCACGTACACGTATCGGCCTGCGGAGATGCTCGGCCCGGTCGCGTGGGCCGGCCTTCTGCTCGCGATGGCGGTGGTCGGGGACATCCTCGGGACGAGCCTGCTCTACGTCGCCGTCCGACGATGGGTCGTCCTACGTCGGAGGATGCCGCGTTGGCTCGAGCGAGCGATGAAGAAATGGACGAGTTTCTTGCTCGTCCAAGACGAACGGGTCATCCTCATGAATCGCGCGGTTCCCGTCATCCCGATGGTGGGGGCTTTCATCGCGACCCTCGGCTGGGATTATCGACGGTCTATGGCCTACGTCGCGATCGGAGGCCTCGCGAAGTACGCCATCCTGTTGTACGTCGTCTTCGCCATTGGCCTCGCCTACGATGTGGCGACCGCCCGATGGATCACGCTCGCCCTCGTCGTGGTCGTGGTCGGTTTGTCGTTCCTCGCGTCATGGTTCCGGCGCCGACGAATCGAGGCGTCCTCGGCAGCCCGGTCGTGACCTGGTCACCGTGCGGGCGCGGGACGGAAGAGCTCTCGCGGGCTGCGCCCGGTGGCGTAGTACAGGATCGTCGACGCGACGTACTCCTGGAGGATCGTCCGCAGATACCCGTACGAACGGAATCGGCGCATCGACGTTTCCACGATGATCGGAAGGAGGACAAAGCGTCCGATGGACCGGGACCGAATCGCCAGATCGTGGGTCTCGTTCAGGACCAGATCCTCCCGGATCCCGCCCAGCGACTCGAACGCCGTCCTCCGGAAGAAGAAGCAGTATCCTGCGTTGTGCGGGATGCCCCAGATCGTCATCGCCCGCTGGTACGCGTTCGCAAGGTAGAATAACGATCGCTCGACCCGTCGGCCGTTCGCCGGAGCGAAACCGGTCGCGCCACCGACGACGGCAGGGTCGGCGAGGGCAAGGAAGACGGACTCAATGAGAGTCGGTGGCAGGATGCAGTCGGCGTCGACGAACACCAGCACATTTCCCGTGGCCGCCCGGGCACCTCGATTCCGACCTTCGCCGGGGCCTCGTCGCTCTCCCTCGACGACGGTCGCCCCGGCCCGGCGCGCGACCTCCGGGGTGTCGTCCGAGCTGCCCGAATCGGCGACCAGCACCTCGTCGGGCGGGATCGTCTGGTGCTCAAGGGACTCGAGGAGCGCAGGCAGATAATTCGCTTCGTTCCACGTGGGCACGATGACAGAGATCCGCGGAGCCGGGGGAGGGCCGACCGCGGCCCACGCCGCGGATGGTTCGTCCATCCTCGTCACGCGGCCACGAGACGATCGTAGACGCGCTCGAGGCGCCGGGTGCATCGCTCGACCGAGAACCGGAGGGCCGTCTCCCGGGCGGCCTCGTGCATCCCGTCGGGCTCGCGCAAGCAGCGGAGGATCGCAGCCGCGCAGCCGCGCACGTCATTCGGCTCGAATAGGGCCCCGTTGACGCCCTCGCGCACGAACTCGGGGATCGCGCGATAGTTCGCGCCGGCGACCGGCCGGCCGGACGCGAGCGCCTCCAGGACGACGAGCCCCTGGGTCTCGAACTTCGACGCAATCGCGAACGCATCCGCGGCCGCGTAATACTTCGGCAGGTCCGCGTCCGGGACGAAGCCCGTGAAGATGACGTCCCCGGCGAGACCGAGGTGCCGCACCAGATCGTAATACTTCTCCATGTACGGGCCGGTCCCGACGATCATGAGTTTCGTGTCCGGGTTCGACTCGAGGACCTTCGGGAACGCGTGGATGAGGGTCGTCAGGTTTTTCTCCGGCGCGACGCGGCCGACGTGCAGGATGACATCGTTTCCGTTCAGGCCCCACTTCGTGCGCACGCCTTGGCCGGAGATGTCCGGCCGGAACCGGTCCGTGTCCACTCCCGTCGGGATCACGTCCGCGATCTTCGCCGACGGCGAGAGGGCGAGGATCTCTTCCAGGATGGCGCGGCTCGGCACGACGACCCCGTGAGTCTTCCGGAGGAAGATGCGGAGATAGAACCGCAACCCCCGCTCGAGGAGATGGAGGTTCAGGCCGAATGGAGAGTAGAAGGCGAGAGTCTCGTGGATCATCGTGTGGAACGTCGAGACGCGGGGGACCTTCGCATGCCAGGAGGCCCAGATGCCTTTGATCCCGACGAAGCCGACGCCATGGATGTGGATCACGTCGATCCCCATCTCCTTGATCAGGTCCGTCTCCCGGCCCGGGAACATGGCGAGTCGGTAGCCCGGATAGTGGCGGAACTCCTTCGCCCGGACGTAGATGGTCCCGGGTTCCCGCTTCCCGCGGCGATGGGGGTCTTCCGGCGCGAAGACGACGACCTCGTGGCCGTGGGCCTCGAGCTGCCGGCGGGTCGTCAGGACGGAGGTCACGACGCCGTCGACGGTGGGCAAGTAGCTATCCGTGAAGAGTGCGATCCGCACGGCATCCACCCCCGTGCGAACGCGCCTCAGGCCCGGTGACTTCCGCGCCTCTCCCAGGACTGTGTATGGTCCGCGCCTCCACGAATGTGCCGTCCCGGCACCGGCCGTCGTGGGCTCTGCACGCGCCATCGTAGGACGTGGCGAGAGCCCGGCGGCTGCGTGTGTCGGTTCGCGGTTGGATTTTGGTCAGCCTACTTGAAGTTTGTGGGCGGTCTTTCGCGCATTGATAATACGCGTCCAGGCACGAATGGGAGCGTCCCCCGCGAGGCCGAATTCGTCAATCCGGGACCGCGTGGGAATCGATGATTTCGACCCCGTGCCCGGCTCGATACGACTGCCGGAACCCCGCGGCGACCTTCCGCCGGGCCGATTCGACGGCGGCGAGGAGGGGTCGCCCGAGGGCGAGGTACGCCGCGGTCGACGCGGCGAGGGTGCAGCCGGCGCCGTGCAAGGTCTTCGGGTACCGCCTCCCGCGAAGGCGCCGCATCCGCCGGCCGTCATAGAGGACGTCGACCAGGACCCCTTTCGTGTGGCCTCCTTTGACGAGGACCGCCTTGGGCCCGAGGCGAAGGATGGCGCGTGCCGCGGCCTCCATCGATTCGACGTCGTCGATTCGGATGCCAGACAACCGCTCTGCTTCGAAGCGGTTCGGGGTCGCGAGCGCGGCGAGGCCGAGGAGGTGGTCCCCGAGGGCATCCGCGAAGTCGTCCTGCTCCAGGCGAGCCCCGACCGTCGCCACCATGACCGGGTCCACGACGAGCGGGAACGAGGTGCCCCGCAGCTCCTTTGCGACGGTCCGAACGATCTCTGCGGAGAAGAGCATCCCGGTCTTCGCCGCCCGGACATCGAAGTCCCCGAGGACCGCGCGGAGTTGCTTCCGGATTTCCGCTACCGGGATCGGGAAGATCGAGTCGACGGAGCGTGTGTTCTGGGCCGTCACGCACGTAATCGCGGAGGTCCCGTGCACGCCCACCGAGGCGAAGGACTTCAGATCGGCCTGGATTCCGGCACCGCCCCCCGAGTCGCTCCCGGCGATCGTCAGGGCGGTCCGCACGGGCGCGCCATGGAGGGGGCCGGCTTAAGGCTGACGCGGACGACGCCGTGAACCGCCCCGAGCGGAACACCGTTAAATAGAGCGTGTCTCTTCGGAACCGAAACCATGCGCGCGCGGAGCGGCCACATCAAATTCGACAAGAAGGTGAAGTGGAAGAACCTCGTGTCCTCGTTCCGTCCGCTGTTCCTGAAGTTCCTCGAAGAGACGCAGCAGCTCCCGGAGGACATGGAGAGCGTCGACGTCCTGATCGAGGAGAACCTTCGGGATCTGCGGAACAACCGGAAGCCCGAGGGCTACAACCGCGAGGGGCTCATGCGGATGATCTTCCCGATCTCGAACCAGGTCGAGTTCTACCTGTACGGTCGCGGCAAGACGATCGAGGTTGCCCGCGTGACCGAGCAGCTGAGCCGGATCCTCCAGAAATATCGGCTCAAGCACACGATCGAATGGGACCGCCTCAAGGTCCTTGCGGACAAGAAAGAAGCGTAGGCCCCGTCCGACGCAATTGCCCGCACTAGGCGCATACCGATACTTAGAGGTATGATCCACCGCGATCCGATGGCCTATGGGCCGGTGAGATTCCCGAACACGACGGTCGCTGCGACCGAGTACTGGGCTCCACCGGCGGTGAGAACACTCTTCTTCAGGTGGATTCGGTCAATCCGGTGACTCCCGAAGACTTCGTCGCGACGGGTCTCGAGGATTCTTCGGACGCGGTCGAGATCGCGGTGGCCCTTCACGCGAGCCAGGGTGACATGGGCTTTCCAGGGGCGTCTCTCCGCCGCGAAGCCGAGGGACTCAAGCGACCCTTCTAGGTCCGAAGCGATTCGAGCGATGGGCTCTGCGCCCTCGACGCCAACCCAGACCACGTTCATCCGGGAGAGACTCGGGAACGCCCCCGTACCTCGAACGGTGACTTGGAACGGTGGGACGTCCGCGCACGCCTCACGAATCGCCGTCATGATTTCGGGGACGAGGTTCTCCTCCGTCTCGCCCAGGAACTTCACCGTAAGGTGCAGCTGGTCCGTGGCGACGACCTTCAGCGACGCGCTCGCGGTGCGGAGCTGCTCCGCAAAGCCTTCGAGCGAGGGCGACGGCGGAATGTCCACCGCGATGAAACCGCGAAAGGTCACGGAAGCCGGCCCCCGGGTTCCGGGCCAGGAGTCTCCGCGACGAACCGACCGCGCTCGTCGAAGCGGCCGCGGAGATGACCCTCGCGAACCGCGGTCCGCAAGATTCTCGTCGCAACCTCGCCGGAGACGGAGAGTTCCGTCGCAAGGTCTTTGACATCGAGCGTCCCACGGGCCGTCGCATACGCCGCGGCATGGACCAACGCGAGATCGCGAGCTTTGAGCCGTCGGGCGTACGCGAGAAAGTACAGACCGGGGACGAGGAACACGAGTGCGCACAGGGCGGCGGCCGCGACGCTGATGACCTGCTGGAGCACGGCCCCGGCCCCCGCGAAGACGGCGCCGACCCCGGCAAGGGCCAGCGAAACCGTCCCGAGGAGCTCGTACCACGTCCGGCGGTTCACGCGGCGTCCGCCCCATCAATCGACGACGAGGGTCCCGCGGAACGGTTGGCCGAGAATCGCCGATCGGAGCGCGACCGGATCCCGACCGTAGACGACGCTCAACGGGGTCCGGTCTCGGGCGACGACGCGAGCCGCGACGGGGTCGAAGACGATGCTGGGGCCGGCGGCTGCGTGGCCCTTCCCTGCGAGGTCGATGAGGTCCCGGAAGGTCACCCGCTCGAGCAACCGCGCTTTCGGGTCCTTCCGCGGGTCGGTCGTGTACACGCCGGCGACGGACGTCGCGTTCACGATGCGCGCGGCGTGGACGAATCGCGCGAGCGATGCGCTGACCCGGTCCGTCGTGTGGCCGGGGCGCGTGCCCGCCATCACGACGATCGGATGGCGACGCGCCAGCTTCGCGGCTTCCGCGTACGTCGTCGCGGGCTCTCGGTTCGCGCGGCCGGCAAGAGCCGCCGCGAGCAGACGCGCGTTGAGGCGCGTGACCGCGATGCCGAACTCATCGAGCGTTCGCTCGCCGATGCCGAGCGACCGTCCCGTCTCGATGTAATACCGCGCGATGCGGCCACCGCCCGTGACGACGAAGAGTTTCACGCGCACCGAAACGTCTCGCAACAAGCCGGCGAGACTTCGAAGATACCGTGCGTCGTCGTCTCCGGGAACGAGGACGGAACCGCCGAGGGAAACGACGACTTTCTCCATGTGAACACAGTCTCGACGCAAAAGGTAATGAACGATTAACCGGTCCATCCGTTAACCGTTTCAAGGCCCTTTGCAGCTGTCCGCCGAGATTGTGAGGCGGGGCTTAGTCCTTACGACGGGCCGAGGTGTTGAGCAAGGGTCTTTGACATGGCGTAGCGGCAACAACAGAGTCATTTCCCGTACCTGACCGCGGAACCAGCCGAGCTGTGCCGCAATTCACCTGGTTTTGGTAGACGTATCGCTGGTGCTTGCAACCCCGCGATACCGCAGAATCACCCACACGGCCATAGAAGCTCCGAACATAGCGCCGATTGCGAGTGCGCCAAGCCAGATGTCAAGGTCGAAGTAAGGAACTGTGAGCATCACGACGAACCCACCGAAGGCGCCACCTAGAATTCCGACAAGGATCGTCCCAAGAGCGCGTTTGATGCCGACCTTCATGCCGGAGCCTCTATCTCTCCGTATTGGGAAACGCTGTCCGGATTGTTCCATCCATCGGGTAGCAGCAAATTTTTCGACCGGTGCGCTGTGTGCGGAGAAGTCCCTCACGTGCCAGGCCTTTGACGTTGTACGCGACCGAGGCATGGTGATGATTCACGTTCCGCGCGAGCTCCCGAATGCCGATGCCTGGAGCTCGGCGCACCTCTTCGATAAGGGATTTCTGCAATGCGCTGAGAGGAAAGCCGCGCCACAAGGATACGTCACCGTTCGGGTAGTACCACCGGTGGTGATGTCCCTTTTTCGTGTGGACGAGTCCCTGTTTCTCCAGCACCCTGAGATGGTATGCGGCAACGCCATTCCGGAGGCCGACAGCATTTCTGACTTCTGTGAACGACGATCCCGGATGTCCTTGGATGCACTCGTAGATTAGTCGGCGGACATCCCTTTGCAGTATCTCCTCCCTCGCAAGACGCGTATGCTGGAGCACCAGGAGAGCCGTCGCAACGAAAGCGACAAGCCCGCCTACGGCCGCCGCGGCCGACCAGGGGAACGGAGGAGCGCTCGGCCCTCCCACGCGAATGGTGAACGCCGTACTGCTCCATGTCCGAACAGGCATCGCGCCTGCGCGAGCGGATTCGTTGCCAACATGGATCCAGACGTCGTATACATCGGATGGCAACTCGGCGAAGAGAAGGGGCGATCCTGTCCAGGCGGCGTGCCCCTGAACGGCCGCAGTTTCCGGATTAACGAGTTCGATCTCGAAGTTCGCGCCGGGGACAAACTGCCGGTCGGAAACGACGTTCCCGGACGCCTCACCCGCGACGCTGCGAAAAAGGGCTCCGCCTCCGCGGAAGTCGTACCATGCCAGATAGACACGGTCGTCGAGCCCGGCGACGAGGCGCTCGAAAGAGGATGTATTTGCGCCGCCTCCCTGGGGACTAACGCGGAAGGAGGCGTTCGTGGCGGTCAGGCCCAGATCCGCGGAACTACCAACGTAGATCGAGCTCACCCATGTCCCATTCGGTAAGGTCTCGAAGGTGTGCCAGGTCGCATACAGGCGCGATCGATTGTCGAAGACGAGGGCGTCGCCGAACCCTATATTTGCCAAGCCCGGATATCGACTCAGCTCAATCGGTGTCGAGAAGCTGTTCCCGTGATCGCGGGAGATCGAGACAAACGTTGCGAGGGTTCCTCCCCCACCCTCCCAATAGCAGCCGGTCCCGCTGACTGAAGCGTACCACGAGACCGCGAAGGTTCCGTCGCGCGAGACGCTTACAGACGGCGAAGCGGAATAGCACAGGGTCTCCGACGAGAC
>VBMB01000066.1 GCA_005878525.1 Methanobacteriota archaeon | reverse complement strand
AGGATGGCACGCTTCCGGGTCAGACGAGTGCCGGCATCCCGGATGCATTCCTGTTGCGGTACGACGTCAACGGCACGCTTCTGGGGGTCCGCCAGTTCGGCACGTCCCGGTTCGACAAAGGGGACGGCATCGCGGTGGGTGTGTCCGGAGTCTACGTCGCCGGCGAGACGAGTGGATCCTTCCCGGGAGCGACGAACGCGGGCGGCCTCGACGCCTTTCTGGTCTCCCTCACCGAACCGCCGCCGCCTCCGGTTCCACCCGGGCTTCTGCACGATGCGGTCTTGTTCGTCGCCGTCCTTGCGGGCGTCGGAATCTTGGTCGCCACGCTCGCGGTGATTTCCCTCCGAGGACAGCGAAAGCGCGGCAAGGTCCAAGATCCGCCAAGGGCCCCACCGCCGGTGGGATGAGGGGCTCGATGAACGGGCCGAAGCCGGGACTTCGGGAACTTCTCGCGGAAAAACGGTTGCCCCCGACCCGAGGCCTCGAGGGACGGGTTCGAAAACGAGAAATCGAAGGTCTCCTTCTCGGAACGGAGGACCGGACCGAGCCTGGAGGGAGACGCCATGACGAAGCGAGACGCGGAGGGTGCACGACAATCAACGATCCCACCAACGATGAAGGCCGCCGCGATCGATCGGTTCGGCCCGCCGTCCGTACTCACGACCCATCGCCTCCCCGTCCCCAAGCCCGGCCCTCACGAGGTCCTCATCGCCCTCCATGCGGCCGGCGTCGGCTCTTGGGACGGGCTCGTGCGGGATGGGTCGTGGCGGCCGTGGGGACAGAAGGCCCCGTTCCCGATCGTCCCGGGCACCGATGGCGCCGGCACTGTCGTCTCGACCGGAGCCAATGTCAGAAAGGTGCACGTCGGAGATCGGGTGTGGGCATGCCACTATTCGAATCCGAAGGGCGGGTTCTACGCGGAGTACATCGCCGTGGACGCGGGCAGCGTCGGCCGCGTGCCGGAACACCTCAACCTCCTGGAGGCGGGGGCCGCGCCGACGACGGGATTGACCGCCCTCCAGGGGATCGACGGTGCGCTGAAGCTGAATCGTGGAGAGAGCGTCTTGATCGTCGGGGCATCCGGGGGAGTTGGCACCCTCGCCGTGCAGTTCGCGAAGCTTCGAGGCGCGCGTGTGATCGGTACGGCCTCCAACCCGGAAGCCGCCGCGCTCGTCCGCGGTCTCGGGGCCGAGGCGGTGATCGATGCCCGCAGCCCGGACAGCGTCCGCCGGTTGAAGGAGCTCGCCCCGGACGGGCTCGATGCGGTGTTCGCCCTCGCAGGCGGGGACGGGCTGGAGCGAGGCATCGACTTCGTTCGCATGAACGGCCGCGTCGCCTACCCGAACGGAGTCGAGCCGGTGCCGCGTCGACGCCCGAACCTCCGACTCCTCGCGTACGACGGCGAGTACGGTCCCACGGAATTCGCGGCGCTCGCGCGCGCGGCGGTGGAGGCTCGTCTCCAAGTCCCCATTGCCGCCGAGTATCCGCTCGATCAGGCCTCGTTAGCTCACACCCGGGTCGTGCAAGGTCGCCTTCTGGGCCGGATCGCCCTGCGGATTGGGGAGGAAGGAGGAGGCGAGTGAAACCGGCTAGGGCGCTCACGTCACGCGCACGTACAGGTGGAGTTCCCGGTACGCGCTCGAGAAGTCACCGTCCTTGAAGAGGAGGAGCCGGACCTTCCAGAGGCCCGTGTAGTTGATCTGGAACGTGTAGGGCCGGGTCCAGTTCCGGCCGTCGGCCAGGGTGACGTTGAACGTGGACCAGGTCGTTCGGTTGACCTCGAAGGGCTCATTGTATCCCGACGTGGCGTTGTAGACGAGCTGCACGCCGACGAGGTCCACTCGGATCGGGCAGTTGACCGTCTCGGACTCGTAGTTCACCGCGTTGATGATGACGCTCCTGCCGACGGTGCCGGCACTCGCGCCACAGCTGCGACCCGCTCGAATTAAATAGCGGGCTTGAGCTAGCGCTCCTGGGGGAGTCGGCCTGTCTCTTCGATCAGCGACAATGAATTTTGTTTTTGTTGCCCTCTTGGGCCTCGTAGCAATTCTCGCGCGTGCGGTGGCGGTCACCACTCGGGGGCCTTGGTTCTCTGCGGAAGTTTCCATCCAAGTGTATTCGGTCACGATGCTTGGGAGCGTGTTTCTCGGCCTTGCTCTGGTGGCCCTCGCCTCGTTCCGCGCGGCCCACCTTGACGAATTGATGCTGTCCATGGAAATCCGGACCTCCGTGCTGGCTCAGGTGACCGGCATCGACCTTCGAACGAAGGGAGACGATCACCGAACCTCGCTCCCGACGGCAACGATTGGCCTCGACGATGTCCTTGACGGCCTCGAGTCTTTAGCAGACGGCGGGTCACGCACGATGCGGCTTGCGCACGACACCGTGGTGCAAGTTCCAGAGGTCAGCGTCCCGGTTGGTCGGCGTTCCGTCGCCGACATCCAGCGAGACATGGTAACCCGTTATCAGAGCTTGGAGTCCGCCCGGAATCGTGTCTGGACTTCCGTGTTGGGTCCTCTCATCGTTTCCCTCTGGTTCCTGGCCGGCGCGGCCGCGATGCTCCCTGGGGCAGCCGGGTTCGCGCAGACGAACTTCCAGCTGAACACGATGCTCGTGTTGTTCCTTGCGTACGGTTGGCTGCTCCTCCTCTCGTGGGCGGTCGCGAGCGTCGTCATGCTTCCGTCAGCTTCGCTCCAACGTCGAGTGTTCCGGCCGAGACTGTGGGAGAAGGTGGAGTAGCCGGCTGCTCAGAAACTGGCGTTTACCCGGCATCAAGGATCCATCCGTGGGCGACATTTCCGCATGATTTTTATGCTTGAACAACGTCCATATCGTCCTGAGTTTGGGAGTGGGGGTTCACTACGCGCGAGTCGGCCGAGATTCCGTCCGCTCTTCTCTCGGCCGTCGACTTGACCGGGCCGATCGACGGCGTCCTGCTCATCAAGAGGACCGGGGTGTCTCTTGCGGCTTGGGCGAAGAAGCCCGTAGCGTTCGATGTCATCACGGTCATGAGCGCGACCTTGCTCGGCTCCGTCGACATGATCGTGCAAAGCTTGGGTGGCCCCAGCCCTCAGACGATGCTCGTCGACGTCGAGGGACGCCGGATCTTCGCGACGAAGGTCGATTCCCAGCTCGCCCTCGTTCTGCTATCGGTACGAGGCGTCGGGGAGTCGTTCCTTCGCCAAGAAGCGCAGCGCCTGATCGCCAAAATTTCCGCGACGAAGGCGAATCAGCGGCATAAGCGGAGTGAAAAGGCTTCGCCGACCCGGTCCGTCCGTTAGGGAGTGGCGTAAGGCGCCCAACCCGCAGTTCCCGTCGCGGATTGATTTCGAGTAGGGTGATGGTTGATATGGGGGAGCTCTCATACCCTCCATCGGGTTCCTCGTTTTTGAACGGGAAAGGTCAGAACGAACTCTGATTCGAACCGTCGCCACCGGGGGAGGCGACGCGAAGGAGCGCAGCTCGAATGATGGTGAATCGCGGGATGGGAGGAGACGGCCTCGACCATCCGACCCGCCGTCGCATCTACCGACATTTGCTGATGCTTCCGGGGGACCACTTCCGGTCGATTGCGCGGTTGCTCAAGCTCGGACACGGAACCGTGATTCACCACATTGAAGTCCTCACCCGCGCGGGACTCATTGCGAGCGAGAGCGCGAACGGACGCGTTCGATACTATCCGAAAGGCGTCGACTCGGAGTCGGAGCGCAATCAGCTCTTCACGAAGCATTGGAACTACCGGGACCTCCGACTTCGGATCCTGTTTGTCCTGAGGCGGACGGGCGGCGGCCGGCCGGGCGAAATCGCTCGGCTGCTCGGGATTAGTCGACAGCTGGTTGGATATCATCTCGCACGGCTGAAGGAGATGGGGCTCGTCGATTGGGAGAAGGGCCGCTATCGGGCCCGAACCGGCGGCGAGACCCACTGAAGCGCATGAATCGGGGCGCAGTCCCGCCTCGTCCCGACACGGCGTTCTTCTGGTACGGATTTTGACGCCTGCGAGGCAAGTGAGATAGGGAGCCGCCATATTCTCGGGGCAGCGGAGGGGACGGTTTACGAAACGAGGTTTCTCGATTGCCCTAGTCATCACAGCGGTTCTCACCGTCACCGCGATTCCTCTTGCGATGCTCGAGGCCCGCGGTGCGGACCGGATGTTTACGTTTGCCGCGGCCGGCGACATCGGAGGGACGAAGAATTCCATATCGACTTTGACTCGCCTCGGCCACTCGAACGCGAGCTTGTTTCTTGCCCTCGGGGATTTGAGCTATGGAGGGACCGGCTCCGAGGCGGCTTGGTGCAATCTCGTGATCAGTACGGCGGGCAGTCAACTCCCGTTCGAACTCATCGCCGGGAGCCACGAGGATAATGGGCCTGACGGCTTGATTGACAACTTCGTGCAGTGCCTTCCGGACCGAACCGGCGGAGTCCAAGGGCTGTACGGGAAGCAATATTACTTCGACTATCCGCAAACGAGCCCGCTCGTTCGGTTCATTCTGATTTCTCCCGGACTCACGTTCACCAACGGAGGCAAGTACAGTTATGCGGTGGGATCAGCGAACTTCATGTGGCTCTCGAGCGCGATCGACGGAGCCCGATCGAACGGGATTCCTTGGGTCGTGGTCGGCATGCACGAGTTGTGCATTTCATCGGACGCGAACGCGTGCACGGTTGGTCAAGATCTCACGGACCTGCTGATTGACAAGCGCGTGGACCTCGTCCTTCAAGGGAACTCGCACACGTACCAGCGGAGCAAGGAGCTGACGTGTGCCCTGCGGACACTCTTCATCCCCGAGTGCATTTCGGGCGCAGGCTCTCCGGGCACGTACACGAAGGGCGCCGGGACCGTGTTCGTCGTTGCAGGGACTGCCGGCAAGTCGATCAGCCCGATCAATCCGACCGATTCCGAAAACGCGTACTTCGCTCGGACCATGGGGTCCGAAACGACCGGCCTGGGGTATGGGTTTGTGTCGTACACGCTGACCCCGAACAACCTCTACATTCAGACATCGTTCTCGGGTGCGCAGTCGGATAGCGCCAGGATCATCACGGGCCCTGGCTCGGTTCCCACGCCGCCTCCGACGATTGCCGGATCGTCCTTCAGTTTCGCATCAACCGGGAGGTTCGCGCGAACCGCGGACACGGCCGCGACCTTGAACCGCATCGCATCATCGGGTACCGACTTCGCGCTCGCGAATGGGGACTTCAGCTACGGCGGCGCCGGGTCTGAGCCCGCATGGTGCAGCTTCGTAACGTCGCGAGTCGGTGCTTCATATGCGTTCGAGCTCGTCGCGGGGGACCACGAGGACAACGGCCCGGATGGTTTGATCGACAACTATGCCGCGTGCCTTCCGGACCACTTCGGATCTCTCACAGGCGTGTACGCCAAGCAATACTATTTCGATTACCCGGCGACGAGTCCTACGGCACGCATGATCTCGATTTCCCCCGGGTTGACCTTCACGAACGGTGGCTCTTACGCGTACAAGGTCGGGACATCGAACCTCGCTTGGCTCATCACAGCCATCGATGGCGCTCGCGCGAGTGGAATCCCATGGGTCATCGTTGCGATGCACATGACCTGTTTTGGGACCGGGCCTAACCCTTGTGCCGTGGGACAAGATCTCGTTGATGTCCTCACCGCCAAGCGCGTGGATCTGGTGTTGCAGGCCCAGGACGGTCTGTACCAGAGGACGAAGCAGCTCACCTGCGGGATTCGGACCCTGTATGTTTCCCAGTGTGTCGGCTTGGATGGCTCCGCGACCCAACCATACCGGAGGGGCAGCGGGACTGTGTTCGTCACAGAGGGCATGGGAGGGAAGGGGATCGAGTTGAGTAACACGGCCGACCCCGAGCTTCCGTACTTCGCGGAGACGATGGGAAAAGGCACGGTCGGCGCGGGTTTCGGATTTGTCAAGTACACGGTCACACCCGATCACATCACGGCGCAGACCTCGTTCGCGAACTCTTACTCGGACACGTTTAGCATCGTCGGCGTGCCGTCGGCGGATTTCGCGTTCAGCCCCGACTCTCCCATCGTCGGGGACTCGGTGAGCTTTACGGCGAGTGTGTTCGGAGGCGCCCCTCCATACACCTTCGCATGGGACTTCGGAGATGGGACAGGCGCGGCCGGCGGCGCGGCCTTGCATACGTACGGCGCACCAGGCACGTTCAACGTTGCACTCATGGTCACCGATGTCGGTGGCGCAGCGGCGCGGCGGGTCGTGAAATCCATTTTGGTGGCCGCGGCTCCCCTGGTCGCTGACTTTGCATTCAGTCCCGATTCCCCGATTGCCGGGGACCCCGTGGCATTCACGCCGAGCGTCGCCGGTGGCGTATCGCCGTACACCCTTTCCTGGGACTTCGGAGACGAATCGTCCGCGTCCGGCGACGCAGTCGCGCATGTGTACGGGTCCGCGGGCACCTTTGACGTAACCCTGACGGTCCTGGACTCGGGCGGGGCATCAACGACGATCGTGAAATCGGTCACGGTTGCACCAACACCCCTCGTTGCGGACTTCACCGTAGATCCGGCGTCTCCCGGCGAAGGCGACATCGTGGCCTTCGTCGCCTCCGCCAACGGCGGCACGGGTCCGTTCTCATTCGCGTGGGATTTCGGGGATGGCAGCGTTGACTCAGGACCTTCCACAACCCACGTCTATGTAGCCGGAGCCTATACGGTGACGCTCATCGTGACCGATTCGGGCGGGGGGACGTTCTCCGTCTCGAAGACCGTCACCGTCGCCCGGTTGACCCAATCGTAGATTCGGTCCTGGCCCGAAACGTCCGGCACCGGCTACAGGTCGAGTCCTGCCGCCCGCAGAATCGCGTCACGCACGCGTTCCGGCGCCTGGCTTGCATCGATCCGGACCATGGACAGCCGCTCCCTGAGCTGGTCGTACTCCCGGACAAAGACACGGAGCCGCGGGAGGCTCCACTCGCGTTTGCGGATGAGCGCCTGTTCCGGCGCGATTTCGAGCAATACCGCGAGGTCGGGCGGCGGGTTCATGCCGACGAAAATGTTCTCAAGGCCCGCGAAGAGGGGACCCCAGGAACGCATGTACGCGAGGACGTCCGCGACGTACCGATCCGCGACGACAATTCGATTCGCTTTGAACGAGGCGGAGAGTTTCAGGCGGACGTACACGTAGTCGAGGATCGTGAGGGCCTGATACGCGGTCCGCGACCATCGGTGTCGGTCCCACTCATCCATAGAGCGACCGATTCGCTTCCAAAGGGATTCGTAGAGAGCCGCAAACGAGATTCCGGGCCGGCTCTCGGGTTTGTACCATGGTTGGCGGTGGCCATAGAAGTAAGTGGCTTGGAAACCACGTTCTCGAAACACAGACACGACGTTGTGGGCCACCGTCGTCTTCCCCGTCCCGTCGATGCCCGAGATTGAAATGAGAATGCCTCGGCTCGCGAGGCGCTCCGACCAACTCGAGGGCAGGGGCCGTTTCACGGATGGTGGCGTTTCGACGGACCCGAGTATCGGAACGAACAAGACCCATGCCGGTTTCCGAACCGCATGAGGTTCCCGCTTTCGGAATCGGCGAGGTTGTTCTCCTACTAATGATTGGACCCTTTGTGAATCTTCAGGTGCGCCGGTTGAATGGCGTTTCGAGAAGTCTCTCCCCGTGCGGTTAGGAACGGTCAGCCAGCGCGGGGACACATCGCTCGCAGAGTGATGAGGACAGCCGGGCTTCAAATTGCGTTCGGTCGCCGGAGACGTTCGGAAACCCCTCGAGCCCAGCTGCGCCGCGTCTGGGACTTGCAAAGGATACCGGGACAAAGACCAGGTTTTGTCGCTGGGGCCGGACATTTATCATTGCCTATCAGAAGTGGTAGTCAACGATGGACATTAAAGCCAAGCCTTGATACCCGGAGGTTGCGGTGGGGCCGCACTCCATGCTCGAAGGGTGCGCGAAGGACAACCGCAACGGCACGGCCGCGATCCTCGGGTTCCTTTTCCTACTCCTCGGAGCGATTGCGTCGGGCGCACCCTTCTCCGCTCCCACCCGACTCTCCATCGACCCGAGCATCTCCGTTGCCTCGGCCAGTGGGTTCACCTCAACCACATCGTCGGGGACCTACTTCGACTATGTTCTCATTATCGTGATGGAGAATCACGCGATCTGCGACATCCTCACGTCGTGCGGCGGCACAGGCACGTACATGACGACCTTCGCGAGCGCACACGGGCTGGCCACGAAGTATGTTGACTGCAACAGGCCGAGCCTCCCGAACTACCTGTGCCTGGCGGGAGGCCAGGACTTCGGTTGTGGCGGCTACGATGGAAATCCCCACTCGAACACCTGCACGAATCTCGCCTGGAAATCCAAGAACATTGTGGACCTTCTCGTCAACGCGAGTCTGACGTGGAAGGCGTACATGGAGGACATGCCGAGCAACTGTTACGGCAGCAACTCGGGCCGGTATGCGGTCCGTCACGATCCGTTCGTTTACTTCAGTAACATCGTCAACAACGGAACCCGGTGCAATCGCGTCGTCCCTGCCGGGAGTGGGGACAGCGCGCTGTTGAACGACCTCGCCTCGACGTCGACCGCTTCGAACTACATGTGGCTCACGCCGAACTTGTGCAACGACATGCACGACTGTTCCGTGGCGACGGGGGACACCTACTTGAAGGGCCTCCTGCCGCAGATTCTCAACAGCACGGTGTTCGCGACGACGCGGGCCGCCCTCCTCATCGCGTTCGATGAAGACAGCGGAGGCAAGGGTGCCCCCTACATGTACACCGTTTGGGCCGGTCCCACGGCGAAGACCACATACACGTCCGCCGCCGCGTACAACCACTTTTCGGTCCTGTCGACCCTCGAGTTGAACTGGAACCTGCCCTACCTGACGTCGCACGACCAAGGCGCGCCGAACATGAGTGAGTTCTTCACGACATCTTCGAAGGGCCCCACTGCGCGATTCACGTACTCCCCCGCATGGCCGCAGGCGAACGCGAACGTGACCTTCGACGCCTCCGCTTCCTCAGACTCGGATCCGAACGCGACCCTGCAGTTCCGTTGGGACTGGACGAACGATGGCATGTGGGACACCCCTTGGAACGGCACGCCCACGGCGGGACACCCCTACGCCGCCGAAGGCACGTACACATGCCACCTCGAAGTCCAGGACAGCTTCGGCTTCACGGCGAATGCGACCCACACCGTTGTGGTAGACAGCACGCCGCCGAACACCGCAGCGTCTCTGTCGGGGACGACCGGCTCGAACGGGTGGTATCGCAGCTCGGTGAAAGTGACGTTAACCGCGACGGATCCGCTGAGCGGAGTCGCGTCGACCTTCTATCGCGTGGACGCGGGCGCGTGGAAGAAATATACCGCGGCCGTGACGGTCGGTGGAGACGGATCCCACACCGTCGATTACAACTCGACCGATCGAGCGGGGAACGTCGAAACGATCCGCTCGACTCCGTTCAAGCTTGATACCATTGCTCCGAGCACCGCCGCGAGTTTGAGTGGCACGTTGGGCGGGAACGGCACGTACTACGTGGGCCCAGTGAATGTCACGCTCACCGCGACGGATGCGACGAGCGGCGTCGCGTCGACGACGTATCGGGTTGACGGCGGTCCCTCGGTAACGTACATCTCGACCTTCACGGTGAGCGGGAATGGAACTCACACGGTGGCTTTCTCAGCGACGGACAACGCAGGGAACGTAGAGACGACGAAGAACGTGGTCGTCCAGATCGGGAAACTGATCGCGTCTCCGCCGACGACCACCCTCGACGTCAACGGGTCTTCTGGGACCAACGGATGGTACGTAACGAGCTCCACCGCCACGTTGAACGCGACCAGCCCTTCCGGCTCCGCGGTGTCGATCGAGTATCGATTGGACGGAGGGCCATGGAGCGCGTACACAGCCCCCCTTGCCCTCGGCGACGGCGTCCACGTGGTGGACTACAATGCGACCGATGCGAATGGCATGAAAGAGGCCACGAAGACCGCGACCGTTCGTGTAGACAGTATCGCGCCGGCCCTGTGGGGCCTCGAGCCGTCCGGGCGGTCGTCCACCTCCAACGTGACCATCTCCTGGCGATCGTCGGATGGCGGCTCCGGGCTGAGCCGGTTTGAGATGAGCGTCGACGGCGCCCCGTTCCAGTCGATCGGAATGAGTTCGAGCCTGTCTCTCAATCTGCCCGACGGAGGACACAACGTTTGGATTCGGGCTATCGATGTCGCGGGCAACGTCGCGACCCAAGTCGTGTCGTTCCGGGTCGACACGAACCCGTTCAGCTTGACCGGCCCATACTACGGCGTGCCATTGTTGCTGCTCATCCTCGTCCCGATCTGGGCCTTGATCGCGGGCGCTCGCCGGCGCCGCCGGCGGAGGCGGGCGAGAGCATCGCAGAGAAGCATCTACGTGGCACGGCAACCCGTCTACAACGGGAAGCGTTAAGACCTGTCCCACCATCGTATCCGATAATTGGGGGACGGGCGAAGGCTGGAGCTTAAAGCGCTTGCTCGTCTGCGGGAGACCCTCGCGACGTCCCTGTTCCGGAACTCGTTCTTCCTGCTCGTCCGCTCGTTCCTCAACTACGGGATCGGATTCCTGTTCTGGCTCATCGTTGCTCACTTCTACCACGACGCGGAGGTCGGCGTCTCCGCCGCGATGTTGAGCGCTCTCCTCCTCCTCGCTCGGGGGGCGGCGCTCGGCCTGCCCACGGGATTGCTCCGGTACCTTCCTCCCGAGCAGGACAAGGCGGGCCTTCTGAACGGGGTGTTTACCCTCTCGGTGATCACTTCGATTCCTCTCGGACTCGCGTTTCTGGCTGGGCTGAGCCTGTGGGCGCCCCCCCTCTCCGCCCCCCTCGGGGATCCGATCCTCGCGGCGGTCTTCCTCACGTCGCTCGTCTTCTTCACGCTCGACGGCGCGATGGACAACGCCTTCGTCGCCGCGCGGCGCTCCGACTACGGGATGATTCGCTCGACCATTTTCTACGTCCTCCGCTTGCCGCTTTCGATCGCCGTCGTGGGTTTCGGGGTTTTTGGGATCATGTTCTCCTGGACCATCGCTCTCGTCGTCTCCGTCGTGGTCATGGGCTTCCTGCTCGTCCGGTTCTACCCGGGATACCGGCCCCGGCTCACGATTCGCCGGATCCGATCGACGGGGATCATCGGGTTCAGCCTTTGGACGAACGCGACGGGCATCGTTCAGGGTGCCGCGGTGTTCTTGCTCCCCCTCATGATCATCAACGTGCTGGGCGCCTCGCCGTCCGCGTACTTCTACGCCGCGTACTCGCTTGCGAGCCTGCTCTATCTGGTTCCCGTCTCCTTCACGACGGCGCTCCTCGTCGAGGGATCCCATCCCGGAACGAGTTACGTCCGCGACGTCCGCGCGACGTTGCGTTACTCGGTCCCGATCCTCGGAGCCGCGATGGTTGGCACGCTTGTCTTGGGGCTTCCGATTCTCGAGCTGTTCGGACCGAGATACACGAACGCATTCGACAGCCTGCTTCTCATGGTGTTCGCAAGTCCCGTGATTCTCCTCACTTCCGTCTACACGACGGACCTCCGAGTGGGGAAGCGGGTTCGTCCTATCTTCTACATCACGGCGATCTCCTCCGCGTTCACGCTCCTGGCGGCGTATCTCTTGCTTCCCTCGATGGGGATCGTCGGCGCGGCGATCGGCTTTGTGGCGGGGCAGGTGCTCGCCATCCCGCTGTACATGCTCGAGAAGCGCCGATCGGCCCGAGCGAGTCCGAGCCGCGTCGTTGCGTCGTGACAGGCCGAGCGCCGAATTAGCGCATTCCAGACAGCGGTTCATCCGGGGTGGTCGTTCTTGACCGGCGAGGTCTTGCCCCTCAGGTAGGCATCGACAATCCGCATCACGTTCGAGCGGACCTCATTCACAGGCCCGTTCGCGTCGATCTTCGTCAGGCGGTGGACTGGCGCAAGCTTTTCGTACTCCTGGGCCGCGCGGGTAAGCGCCTCGAGGGGTTCCTCCCTCTTTCGTTCCCTCGCGCGGGACGGGTCGATTTCGAAAAGGAGGGCGACGTCCGGTGGAAACGAAATGCCC
The DNA here is from genome assembly GCA_005878525.1 of Methanobacteriota archaeon. Taxonomy (GTDB): domain Archaea; phylum Thermoplasmatota; class Thermoplasmata; order RBG-16-68-12; family RBG-16-68-12; genus RBG-16-68-12. The sequence goes on along the minus strand of VBMB01000066.1, from coordinate 8,335 downwards.
GTCAGGAGTCCTTCCACGGTCTGATGGCCTGGCCCGAACGACCGCAGGTAGACGATCACATCGACGGCGTATCGATCGACGACGACAACGGAGCCCGGCCTGAGCTGTCGCGCGAGGTGAGCCTGAACTCCGATGTAGTCCACGACCGTCAGCAGATCGAGCAGGAACTTCGCCGCGGGAAACGAACGTAGGTTCTCGGGGGAGTTCCCGATGCGTCGCCAGATCGCCTTGAAGGCGAGCGCGGGAGAGAGCGACCGCAACCCACCTCGGAAGAAGGGGCGGTGTCCATAGAAATACGTCGCGCTGACCCCTTGCCCCTGGAGGGTTCGAACGATTTCCTTGGCCACCGTCGTCTTGCCGGACCCATCAATTCCCGAGATGGTGAGCAGGACTCCCACGGACGCGAGCTGCTCGCTTCCCGGAACGGAATTCACGACGTCCTTGAGCACCACGGTGGGGTGCCGTTGCCGCAACGCGACGTAGCGTTCGACGTCCATGAGCGAGACTTCGAGCGGCATCCGCCGGAGCACGGATGCCAGGCGTAGCCCCCAAACGAACAGCACCCCGCCGATGCGCGGTCGCTCCGGAACCAGCATGAGATCCACGTCCGAGCGTTTGTTCATCTGCCCGCGGGCGGCACTTCCATACAGCACCCCGACCCGGATCCACCTCGACCTCCGGACCGCCTCGATCACACGATCCCGGTATCGGTAGAGCCGGTCCAACCGCGACGCGCCTTCCCGCATCGATCGAAGTTTCGCGTACCCCCCGTAGAGCAAGAACCACGCGGCGGTGTGGTACAAGAGCCAGCCGAGGAGGATCAGGGCGAACGGAACCCCCGAGACCCAAAGGAAGAGAATGACGAGTCCCTCCGTGATGGCCCGGCCGAGGCTCTCGGCGAGGGCGAACCAACCGACTCCCTCGAGGAGCCAACTTCCAAGGAGGATCCTCCATGTTGGGCGTTCGGGGCGGCCGCGGTATCGATCCTTCATCCGTCACCCGCCGCCCTCAGGACCCAAGTAGCAGCCGGCGAACCGTCTCCAAGTTCGGAGACCGGGACCGGACGCTGATGCATCGCTCCGCTCGGGCGATCGCCGCGGAGACGAGGAGCTCGTGCTCCGTCATGACTCGGCGCAGGTCCGGTTCGCGATAGAAGTAGGCGTAATGGTTCACGATCGCGGAAATCGGGCTGTTCCAGAGCTTCGAAATTTCTTCAAGATTCAACAACGTCACCCGACGAGAGGTCTCTTCCGAATCGAGCTCTTCAACCTGCTCTCGTCCCTTCTCGAGGATCACGATTGAGCGAATTCGTGCCCGATTCTGGATGGATCCGTCGATCTTGCGCTCCAGGGGCTTGAGGCGGAGATACCGAGAGATGGGCAGGGAGGAGACCCGGGAGCGCGCCGGCGGCATGTCAGGGTAACAGTACACCCTCCCCTCGCGGTCGACGATCGTGAAGTCTTCTGACATGTAGCCGTAGCCCGCTCGGACCATCTCGTTCGCGAGGACGGACTTCCCGGTGCCGCTGAAACCGAAGAGCAGGTAGGCGTCGTCGCCTTTCGCGACGGTCGTGGCATGACAGAACGCGAGCCCCTTACTCTGGAGCTTGATTGCGAGGATCAGATGGACGAGCCGGGAGAGGAGATCGGTGACCTTGAATCGGACGGGGACGAAATTGAAGTATGGTAGGGATGTGACGACGTCGGTCCTCTCGTCCGCGAGCCCGCTCACCCGGAATCGCCAGCGGGCTTTCGAACCCAGCAGATACATGATCGGGATGTCCGTCTCGTAGACGAGCTCGCCGTTGCCGACGTCGTACACCGTGAAGCCCGCCTCCCGGTTCACGGCTTCCGGAAGCGGGGCATCCAGATGTTCGACGAATCGAAGCTCGAAATTCGGTTCCACCGAGTCGACTCGGAAGTATGGCGGGATCGTTGTGAACGCGACATTCGTTCGGAGGCGGATGGCGTCGTGGATGTTGTAGTTCGACCAACGGAGTCGCATCGTCATGAGGCTGCGCTCTCTAGGAACGCGCGTTCCTGTTTGACGGCCCGCTCCCAGGTGAACTCCCGCTCCAGGACCTCGACCTGTCGCGCCGTCTCCTTCCGAATGCTCGAGAGAGCCTGCGTCCGTTCGAGCTCCGCATAGCGAGCCGCGAACGCGGTTGGATTTCCCACCGGCGAGAGGTAGACGCCCTTCCGGGCAGCCCAGATCATCCGCAGCGCGTCGATTGCGTACGCGAGCACCGGCACGCCCAAACAAAGACTCTCAAGCACGGTAATCGAGAAGGCGTCGACGTAACTCGGATACAGGAGCAATTTCGATCGACGGATGGTCGCGTAAAGGTCCTCGCGGGAGAGCCACCGAAGCATGACGAGGTTCTTCTCGACCCCGAGAGAGCGGACCCTACGCTCGAAGAGCGCGAGGTGTCGCGGGAACTGGGGACTTCCGCAAACCGCGATCTTCACGTCCCTGCCAAGCGCCTGGTTCATCCGCGCGGCGATGAGCGGGAGGTCGAGGAACCCTTTGTGAGGATGGAAGCGGCCCACGTACACGCCATCGTACGTGATCGGCTCATCTTCGGTGGATATCCGGACGGCGTCCGACTCGACTCCGACGTGGATGTCCGGCACGAACGGTCGTTTCGGGTAGCGGAGCGCGGCGAGATTCTTGGCGGTCACGGGCGTGACGGCCATGACCCTCCCCTGCCGAAAGCGGGCGAGCGATCGAACGGAGGAGACGCAGGCGGCGGTCTGGAACGCGAAAAACGGGAGTCCATCCCCGAGGATTTTCGAGGAGACGAACGGGAACCGGACGAGGTCGATGACGCCGGGATCGTCGACGCCGACCGTCTTGAGGACATCGAACGTGCCGATGTACGGAAGCTGATGGAATTCGATGAACACGGGAGCGCGGATGCGCTGCGCTCGGATTCGGCGGAGCGCCGGGATCCAGAACTCGCTCGGGATCATGGCCGCGTCGAACCGCTCGGGCGACGTGTGGTCGGAGCCGATCGTCCGAAGGGCGACACGCCCGGACCGTTCGAGGGCGTCGAGTCGACGGCGAACCTCGCTGTCCCGGATCACGGCCGGGGAGATGTAAGCGGTGAAATGGAGGTTCGCTCGGTCGGAGTATTCGACGACCTTCAAGGTCCGCTCGACGCCGCCGCTGAAGACCGTGAGCCGGGGGAAGAAGAGCGCGACGTCCAGACGGTCCGGGCACATCGGTCCGTTTCCTCCTCCGCCCCGGGAACGACGTTAGCCGGGTACCAGATAAACCTGCACGGCTCCGTTGTCGTAGAGCCGGTTGTAGACCGCCAAGCCCGCATCTCCCGTTGGATCGAGGCGCTCAACGACCCCCGACCCGAACCCGCTCGGTCCGACGGTCTGGGCCAGGAATCCGGGGAACTTGTCGTACCGGGAGAACCAGAGGAGCGCTCCGGGTTGCAACGAGAGCGTATCGATTCGTTTGCTGGGTTGGATGGGGAGGTAGTCGAGGATTCCTCCACCGGCCGTCACGCAGGCCCGAACACGGTAGCGGTCGAGGGCGAACAGGCTCCGGGACGCGTTGATCGTGACCGGCCCTGTGGCGTAATTGCAGAGCCAACTGGCCGACGCGACCTCGGTGGGTGTCTCGTACAGTTTCAGGTATGGCTGGTTGCCGACGAACGGGCTCGTTTCAAATCCCGCGATTGTGCTCGCCGACGATGCGAACACGAAACAGGCAACCAGGAGGGCACTCACACCGGCCTGCAAGAGGAGTCTCCGCTCTGGCGGCAGCCGCTTGAACCGGACGAGCTCGCGGATCGCGAACGCGGCGAGCGGCGCGAATCCGATGAACTGGAGGAAGACGTAGATGCGATTCGGAGAGAGGTAGGTGAGAGGGACTGTGAGTCCGACCACGGAGACGATGAACAGCGTGATGGTCGGAGCCAGGATCATCATCATCCGCCGGCTCGGGCCGCGCGCGAGCACCGCGAAGAACCCCACGATCACGAGGAACTGGAGGATGGAGTCTCCCGCCGTGTTGACGAAAATCAAGCTGAGCGGGAGCGTGTTGTAGACCCTTCCCGCTGGAACCTGCGCCTCTCCCAACAGGAGGTTCCAGTATTGCTGGGTGAGCTCGAACGACTTCGTCATCAGGCAGGTGAAGTTCGACCAATAGATCAGAAGCGTGTAGGCGAACGAAACGCTCACGATTCGGGTGCCCCAAGGCCACCGCGTCGGGTGGTGCCTCACCGCAAGCTGGCCGAGGAGCAGCCCGAAGAGGATCAATCCGAAGATGATGGTGGAGTACGGGTGGGTAAGCACAAGCGCCACCGCGAACAACCCCGCCACAAAGATCATCCGGACATTGGGCCCCCGCAGCATCATCAAGAACGAAAGGAGCAGGAACCCGACCAGTGGGACCGCGAAGCTCAGGGGTGCGTCGTGCGCGGCCCAGAAAATGAAGTAGCTCGAACCGGAGAGGACGAGGGCCGCAAGGAGCCCGATCCGCGCCCCGAAGAGCGACCGCCCGATCAGGAAGGCGACCAGGACGGGAGTCGTCATGACCAGGGCCCCCAAGCTGTAGTACGTCCGCGTCGGGTCCGAGGCGGTCAGGATCGCGGTCATGGCGACGAAGATGTGATGCGCCGGGAACGCCCCATACACGAGGCCGCACGGGTCCGTCAGAGGCAAGAACCCGGTCTGTACAATCGGGTTGACGAGAAACTGGAGGTGCGTGCTCGCATCCGCGCCGCCGATCCCCAGTGGGAAGACGAGCTGATTGGATCCAAAAAAATTCAGGGCGACCAGCGTAATCATCGCGAGGGTCGGGGCCACCTCTTTTGTCGTCTCAAGGAGCGTGATGCGGAGGGCAATCATCCCCGCGCTGGCGGCCACGAGAACGAAGTAAGAGGCCGGTTTGCCGTACTGGTCGGACCGGAGCGTGAGCAGGCTGCCGGCGGTGAGCAGGAAGAAGAGGACCATCGCGATTCGAAGAACTCGCTTCCGCGTCGCGTCAGACAGGGGAGCGGCATCCGCTTTCGGTTCGGTTGCCTCCCGGCTCCGCGTCGCGACCAAATAGAATCCGGAACCCGCCGCGATCGCCGCGGCAAGAAGAATCGTTGAGGAGATGCCGAGAAATGCGAGCAGCGCGGTCCCCCCGCCCGCGACGACGCACATGATTCCCGCGAGGGTCCGGGTGAATCGCTGCGACATACGGACCCCTCAAGGGGTCCGGGTCTCATGAAACCCGGGCCCGCGAATGTCCATGGCTGTTGCATAGACCCCCACGACCCGGTCCGCCCATTGCGACACGTTGAACTCACGCAACACCTGGGCCCTCGCCTCCTGTCCAATTGCCCGGGCCAAGTCCGGACGCGCGAGAAGGCGGATGGCTGCCTCGGCGACGGCGTCCGGGTTCCGCTCAGGAATCAGGATGCCGTCTTGGCCGTCCCGAATGACTTCCGGGAGCCCCCCGATGTCCGTCGCGATGACCGGTTTGCCACTCGCCATCGCTTCGAGCGCCGCGATGCTCGTGTTCTCCTGGGTTCCGGAGGTCGTGACGGACGGGATCAGGACGACATCGACCTGCTGGTACAGCTCCCGCATTCGCTCCCGGCTCACGAAGCCCAGGAAGCGGATCTGGCCTTGCCCTACTTCCTTCGCTTTCTGCTCAAGGACGGGCCGAAGCGGGCCGTCTCCGGTTATCAGCATCGTCGCGCCTTGCGTCGCCTTGACGATCTTCCGCATCGCTTCCGCGGCATACTCGATTCCGTTCTTCGGAACGTGCATTCGGGGCACGAGGATCGTCGGCGGTCGGCCATTCGGCGCATGATCCGGCGGCGCCCAGTAGTCCGCGTCCACGGCGTTTGGAATCCTCTTGATTGAATGGATCCCGATTGAACGCCCATACTCCTCCATCCGTTTCGAGACCGCGATGGTCATGTCAGGCAGGCGGGCCGCGATTCGCTCGTACCGGAGAAGCACGTGGTAAGCCGGGTGATGCGGCCTCCAGCCGTACACGGACGACAGATAGTTCGCGCTGTCCGAGTGAAGGGTGAAGACGAGCGCCGGGGTCTCGCCGCGGCAGAGGGGCGCCAGCGCCAAGGAATTGAACGCGTGGAAGTGGACGATGTCGAACGGCGTCTCCCGGATGAGCCGCCCGATCGTCATGGCCATCGAACGGAAGTTCCGGGAATAGATGACGTGCGTCCCGGGCGGGACGTGCCGTTGTTCCTCGACGTCCGTGGGCTGTCCCCGCCGGCTCGTGAGGACCCAGACGTCGTGGCCTTTCTTCGCGAGCGATGCGGAGAGGTCGCGGACGTGGGAGCTCACGCCGCCTCCCGCATACGGCGGGAACATGGACGTCACCATGAGGATCCGCATCAGGTCTCCTCCCGCACGCGCTTCAGAGCGCGCAACGTGCTCTTGCGGTCTCCCCGCATGAATCGGATCCGGTGGCCCGCGGAATTCGCGAGAGAACGGGCCACGGCCGAACTCCGAAGCGCCTCCTCCACGCCCGAGGATTCCGCTGCGAACAGGAGGCGGTCCCAGAGGAGAGATAGCCGGAGCGCGGCCCGCTCTCGGAGGCCGAGGACATGACCGTCGAGTCTCGAGATGGCGTCCAGAACGAAGCGGCTTTCAAGGTGATGCGGGAACGCGACGGGGATTCGCTGGCCTAAGACGCCGGCCTGAAGCTCGGCGAGCCGCTGCGACCAGAGATCGTAGACACCCGCCCAGTCGAAGGACGCTGCTCGGCCACGGAATCGATGCGGGGTGGTCGCCCGTGCTTGCAGGCTCCGGAAATCGAGGAAATCCAGGAGGGTGACTGCCCCGTGACCGAACATCGCATGCGCGGAATTGAGGAGGAAGGCGGCTTCCGGCTCAAGCCCTGGGACCTCCCGTTGGTGAAGCCGTGTCGCAGCCCGGGATCGAAACAGGTAGGCTTCGTCGAGGAAATCCCTCCCCAGATAGTGGATCCGGCTGTACACGTCGACACGCATCGACCCAGGCCGCGCGAGGGAGATTTCCGAACCGTCGTTGTAGACGAACTCGAATCCTTCGGAGCGGAGACGTTCGAGAAACGCCCCGCGGTCCGAGTCTCGAACGAAGATATCAAGATCCCTCGGCACGTGCTCGATCGTCTGGATGTTCTTGATGACGAGGAATTCGATTCCGACGCTCTGCGAGGTGTCGGCGAGGGCGTCGAGGCTCGCCTGCAAGCCGACGATCCCGTGGTACTGCGCCTCCCATCGTGAGTGTTCGTGCGGAGGCAGCCGGTGCCCGGAGTCGAGGTACCTCTTGAGGAACGCGTAGTAAAGGCCATTCTTCCAGGCGATGCGGATCGCGTCGTTGAGCACCTGTTTGTCGAGCCCGTCCTCAAGGAACGAGGAGCTCTCGCCGAGCGGCTCGACCGCTGAGAGGACGAGTTGGAACGGCAGCGTGTTCACGTCTCGAATGGTCCCGCCCTCCGCATGAGATTGTTCCAGATGGTCTCTTCGACGGCCCCCGCCGCCGCGCTTGCGTCGATCTGCACAAAACCCAGGTCCGGAGCCACGGCCCGATAGTACCTGACGACCGCATCGAGGTATTCGCGGGGCTCATGCCCGTTCGGAATCTTCTCGATTCGCGACCGGAGGAGATTCGCCGGCGCGTCGAGCCAATACACCACATCGGGACGGGGGAACGAACGGGCGAACGTCGCCGCCCACGGTCCCGAGATGTCGTAGAAGTATTGGTAGAAATATCGGTCGCACACGACGTACTCTTCCTTTCGGAGGAAGGTGCGAAGGTACGCATAGCAAAGGATCGCGTAGAGATACCCCGCAAGGGCCCGGAGTGCCGTCTTGCTTCGGTAGGCGTTCCCCCCACCTGCAAAGCCGTGCAACCGCGCGCGCCGGGGGCTCAGCCCGCGTTGGGAAGAACTCCCCAGCTTCCACGGATCGAACAGGAGGAACACCGGTCGTACACGGCGGGTCCGGTGGCCCGACGCCTGGAGCCGGCTCGCGAGTCTTTCGGCCTGGGTACTCTTCCCCGCTCCGTCGGCTCCGACGAGGGCTACGATCCGCGTCCTCAGGCGCCCACCTCGCCATACACCGACATGACCGAGGCGAGGACCGACTCGGGCCCTGCGCGGTCGCGCACCCAACGAGCCCCCGAGTGTCCGATTCTCTGAGCCCGAGAGCTGTCCTCCAGGAGCGCGCGAATCCCTCGAACCAGGGCCGCGGTGTCCCGGGGTTCCACGACGATTCCCCGCTCGCCGCCGTCCAAGAGTTCTGGAATCCCTCCTACGTTCGTCGAGATGACGGGCCGCTCGCACGCCATTGCCTCCAAGATCGACAACGGGTAGT
>VBMB01000065.1 GCA_005878525.1 Methanobacteriota archaeon | reverse complement strand
GCGGGCTTCGAGGCCTTCCTCCTTCAGGAGGGTCAGCGCCCGGTGGAAGGCGTAGAACAGATTCGAGGAAATCGTCGTCGGGGTGGGATGCCATTCCCCCCACTCCCGCTCGTACCGGTCCCAGGTGTAGAGGTTGAGATACCATCCTTCGACGGATTGCGGATCCGTGGACTCCCAGAGCGACCGTGCGACCGCGACGGGCGCGATGCCGGCGGGCGCCGCGATGCACTTCTGGGACGCACTGAAGGCCGCTTCGATCCCGAGTTTGGCGAAGGGCAGCGGGATGCCGCCGAGGGACGAGACCGCGTCGACGATCACGGCCGCATCCGCGGCGTGCGCGACCTCGACGATCGGCTCCAGGGGATTCGTGATGCCCGTCGAGGTCTCGTTGTGCACGACCGCGACGGCCTTCGTCGGCGTCTTGAGGGCCTCCCGAAGCGCCGGGATGTCCGGGCCGGCGCCCCACGCCGACGAGACCACGTCCGCCTTCACGCGGTGGCTGAGGAGGACCTCCCGAGTCCGTTCCCCGAAGAAGCCGTTGGAGACGACGATCACCCGGTCGCCCGGCCGCAAGAACGTGTACGCGATCGCCTCGAGCCCCGCGTGGCCCGGTCCCGCGAGGGGGAACACATGCGCGTCGGGCGCGGACCAGAGGTTGTGCAACATCTCGCGCGTCTCGCCGTGGGCTTTCACCCAGGCATCGCCGTAGTGAGGCATCGCGGGCTTCGCGAATTCTTCGAGCACGCGCGGAGGGAGCGGAACGGGCCCCGGAATCAGCAGAAGCCCCGCCTCCATGGAACCGGGCAACGATGGGTGGGACGCTACTTCAAACTGTCCCGACACATTTTGTCACGGAACGAAAGGGCACGGTCAGTCGCGGATTCCGTCCTCGGAGACGCTGAAGACCGCCTCGGCCTCGGGGAGGTTCGGGGAGTCGATCAATCGAGCAATCCGCTTCCCGCCTTTCGACTTGCGCAGGTAGACACGGAACGTCGCGCTGTGGCCGACGATGTGGCCTCCAACCGGCCGGGTGGGATCCCCGAAGAACGCATCGGGCTTCGCATGGACCTGGTTCGTGACGTAAATCACGGCGTTGTGGATGTCCCCGAACCGCATCAGCTCGTGGATGTGCTTGTTCAGGAGCTGCTGACGCTCGGCGAGCACACCCCGACCGATGTACTCGGCTCGGAAGTGCGCCGTCAAGGAGTCAATCACGATGAGCCGGATCGGGAAGTCCTGCGTCAGCTCTTGGGCCTTCTCGACGAGGAGCATCTGGTGGTGACTGTTGAACGCGCGGGCGATATGGATCCGTTTCAGGATCGGATCCGCATCGAGATCGAGCGCCTCGGACATCTGACGGATGCGCTCCGGCCGGAAGGTCTGTTCGGTATCGATCCAGACCGTGTCCCCGTTCATACCGCCGTCGTCCTCGGAACGGGTGACGTTGACCGCGAGCTGGTGGCCGAGCTGCGACTTGCCCGATCCAAATTCGCCGTACATTTCCGTGATCGCTTGGGTCTCAAGCCCGCCGCCCAAGAGCTCGTCAAGGGCTTTCGAGCAGGTCGTGAGCTTGGCGACGGACTTCCGCCGCTCCAAAACGACGTCGCCGGTCTCGAAGCCGCCGATGTCGACGGCCTCGCGGGCGGCGATGATGATTTTCTGCGCAACGTTCGTACCGATCTCGGCGGCGTCGGCGACCATCGTGGGGGAGGCCACAGCCAGGCCCATGAGGTCCGTGAAGCCGGCCTCTCGCAACTTCTCGGCGGTCGCGGGTCCCACGCCGGCGAGCTCTTCGATGGACTTGATGGCCTTGACGGCTACTGCCACCTTATCACCCTTCCCCTCATCCTTGGCCATACTTAAGGCGGTAACGCGGGGAGATGGGTGAAACTATCGTTTTTCATATATAGAGGATGGGGGAAATTCGCTAGATTACCGGTTCTCTAGTGGAACCGAATCGCCATGTCCGGAGCCTCGAGGAAACGCGACAGATCCTGGGCTTCCTCCTTCGCCTTCGCTCGTGTTTCCTGGTTGAAGGCCGTAAACATCTTGACGTCCACACGAAGATTGCGAGGCTGGCGTTGATACGACCACGTCCCGGCGACCCGACCATCCACCAGGACGGCCGGAGCGAGCCATCCTTGCTCCTTGTACACCTGTTTGTAGTGGGTTCGGTCAACGAGGTGGTCCCGGTCCCGATGTCCGAGTAGGAAGGGGTCGAAGCTTGGAAGCAGCCGTACGGTTCCGGGCTCGGACGCCGCCTTTTCCAGGTCCGGAAGGTCCTTCCTCAACAGGAATCCGCGCCGGCGGTCCGTGTTCACCTCGACGAGCTCGTCCCGGAGACGGTCCAAGATGACTCGAAGCCGCCGAACATACACGCCGGACCAGGACCACAGATCCTTCGCATCGGCCGGGCCGAACGCGCGGAGGTGCCGCCGAACCAGCGCGTCCTCGGCCTCCTCCTCGGCCGGCATCAATCGTGGTTCGCGAAGCCATCGATCCACCCTCGTGAAGGTGATCTCCTGTCCGCTGCTCGGACCGAAGCACACGAGCCCGCGCATCACGGCGGGGCGGACGAGTTGCCACGAGGTGTTGGATCCCAAGGTCTCCCGTCCCCACCCGCCATCGAACCAATCCTTTGTCTTCGTCCCCAGCTTCTTCGCCAAATAGCTGACGAGCTGGGCCCGCGTGACCGGGCCATTCTTGAGAGCATCCACGATCATCGCCGTGGTCTCTTCCTCCTTCAAACCGGCTGCTTCGATCCATCTCTGCTCTCGCGGCAGCCTCGTCGGCATGAGACCGCTGAGGTACAGGAGGAGTTCGTTCGACGCCAGAAGATGCAACGCCCCCCGCATCGACCATGTCTTGACGATGGTTCGCTTCTGGAAAAGGGCTTGCTCGACGTCGTCGACGGTCAGTTGTCGCAGACGGGCCCAGAGGGCGATCCGAGCCATCGCAGTCACCTGGGCTTGGACTCCGCAGACATCAGCAACGACGCTCGGGAGCCGGCTGCGGGGGGCCCGGAGGTCCAGATGGTGACGGTGCATGCGGAAAGCGGAAACCTGAGCCTCATCGAATAAGAGGTTGTCCATTCGATCGGTCACGTTCTTTCAGACGCGAGAAACCGCGTTCGTAGTCTAAGGGTTTGGGGCGCCCCGGTGACCGAACCCTTGGGATTGAACGCGCCCGCGGTTCGTTGCCAGCGAACGTTCGACCGTGTCCTTTTAACGCGCAGAGTCCCATCCTCTCCACCGATCCAGGCGATTGTCCATGACCAGCATGCCCGTCGACCCTCCCGTGCCCGTGGTTCCATTCAAGAATTGCCCAATCGCGACGAGCTTGGGCGTCCTCGGTCGGAAGTGGAGCTTGCTCATCATCCGGGACATCGGATGGAAGCGCGCCGACCGGTTCAATGGTCTCCTCCGTACCATCCCGGGCCTGACACCGAGGATGCTCGCGCTGCGGCTGAATGAACTCGAAGACGCCGACATGATCCGGAAGGTCGAAGAACACCACTCGCCTAAGCTGGTCCGCTGGGCGCTCACGAAGAAGGGGGAGGACATCATGCCGGTGTTGATGCGCCTCGTCGCGTTCGGATCCCAATGGTTTCCGGAACGGGTCTTCGAGGACGCGCAGCCACGGACCCTCGCCGAGATCTACCCGCAGAGCGTGGCCACCCATCCGTGGTTCACGGGCGAACCGGACTAGCCGGACCTCGCGCTGCAGTACTTGACGGTCCGGGTTTTAAGGCAGTAGGGCTCAGATTTCGGCGGGGAAACCACAGGAGCACAAGTCAACATCGCTTCTCTGCGCGACAGAGTCACTTTGCGCCGGAGAAGACCGAGTTTGACGTAGCATGGAAGCGATTTCCGGTCGTCATGAAACCTCAACGCGAAAGGCTCGTGACGGAATTGACGACAGCACTTGTGACCGTCCCCCGTGCGGCAATCGTCCGGTGGCGGGCCGCGATGGGCCTCATGGGTTTGGGCCTTGGGACCTCCGGGGTAGGACTCGCCTGGGACTTCTACGTCCACGAGATCGTCCGAGATGTCGGGGAGGTCGAATCGATTTTCGCGACGCCTCACTTGGTGATCTTCGCGGGGCTCGGGATCACGGCCTTGGGCTTCCTCCTGTCCATAATCGCGGTCCGATTCGGCGGGCAGCGCCCGGTCAATCCGGCGTAATCGGATGTGAGGCATGGACTCGGCCGAAGACCCGGGGGACGCTCTGCATTGAAGAGAACCGATGTCGGCTTGTGCCCCCGGGCGCATCACCTCCCCATGGACGCGAACGTTCACGAAGGCGAAGGGCTCACCCCGCAAGCCGCCGTCGCAGAGATTCGCCGAATCGAAGGTCTCCACGGAGCACTCGCTCGTCGAGCGAGCGGCCTCACCTGGATGATCTGGGGCATCGTGGCGCCTGCGATCTTCATCAGCTATGCCCTGCTCGGCATCCTGGTCGGTTTCCCTGGGAATGGTAATGGATACCACGCGCTCTGGGTTTTGTTTCCTGTCCTCTGGGCGCCCTGGGCCGCCATCGGATTGGTTGCCACAGCCACGCTGTGGCGCTCTGTGGGCCTCGTGATCCCGAGGCGTTCGGCGCGGATGCGGGAGGGCGTTCTCACGGGCGCAATCATCGTGGGAATCATCTTCGCCGGCTTCGCGGCGATCGCAGTCACGAAGGTGCCGGTTGTCGAGTTCGCTTGGGTCCTCATGGCGCAGGGGCTCGGCGTGGTCACGGTCGGCCTGCTGGGCTTGAACTGCAACGATGCCACAGAACGGCGGCTCTGGATCCTAGGTGGCATCCTCTTGGTGGCCACGGCCCTCGTCGGCAGCCTCCTGCTCGGGGGTGAAATCCTCCTGGCCCGTCAATGGTTCACGCTGATCTCCCCGCTGACGAGCGGGCTCGTCCTGTTTGGCGGGGGATTGTATCTGACGTCGAGAGCGTAGGCTCGGCGGTCGCGTGGCGCTGCCTTCCTTGGACCCGGTCATCCACCAGGCCACCCGCCTTCGCATCCTAGCCCTGCTGTTCCGAAACCGCCTCGGGGCATTCACATGGGTGCGGGACGCGCTGGGACTTACCGATGGCAACTTGGACACCCACGCGAAGCGCCTCGAGGAAGCCGGCTACATCCGTCGGGGGAGGGTGCTCATGACCGGCGGCTTCCAGGTCCGCCTCCGGATTACGCCGGAGGGGGACGTTGCGTTCCGCGCCTATCTCGAGGCTTTGCGGGCGTATCTGGCACTCGAGACCGTGGAGCCGACACAGTCCGCGTCGCCTCCCTCGACGGATCGTTAGGCCTCTGCGCAGGGCACATTTTTCCATCCCTCCGCCATGCGAGATGCGATGCCGGGCCGATTGTCCTTCGACCGCGTCGCGGCGATTTACGACGAGACGCGCGGCCTGGCGCCCCGGGCGATGGCCCGCGTCCTCGCGGTCCTCGTGGACCAACTTCAAGGGAAACGGGTGCTCGAGGTCGGGGTCGGCACGGGCCGTTACGCCGTGCCTCTCCAGAAAAGCGGAGTTCGCGTCGTCGGCGTGGACATCTCGCGGAAGATGGTCGAGTTCGGTCTTGCAAAAGGTCTTCGGGATGTCGTCTTTGCGGACGCGGCGCGCCTTCCTTTCGTGTCGGGGGCGTTCGATGTCGCCACGACGAACCATGTGCTCCACCTGATTCCGGATTGGCGGGACGCGCTGAGGGAAATCGCGCGCGTCACGCGGGAGTTGTACTTCACGGTCATCGAACGCTCGGATCGCGTCGATACGATTAAACGGGAATACGACGCGCTTGTCAAGACCGCCGGGCACGATTGGTCCCATCCCGGGTTCCGCGAGAAGGACTTGCCAGGAGTCCTGAAACCGGACTTCATCATGCCGGTCGGGCCGTTTCGCGAGACCCTCCTCGCGGAGACAATCGTAGAGGAATTGGATCGGCGGACGTACTCTTCGCAATGGGATGTCCCAGAGGACATTCACCGCGGCGCGATCGAGCCGCTCCGGGCCAAGTGGAAGGGGAAGGAATTTCCGCTCGCGTACACGCTCGAAGTCACGTTCTGGCGCTCCGGGCGACTTCTGGAAATCGCGAAGGCTCAAAGGTCGTGAGGCGCGCCCGCGAACGCGACCAGAGCCTCTTTCTCGAGGAAATGAAGCGCCCCGGGAACAACGAGGCAATGCAACGGAGGCCCAAGGTCGCGGTCGGCGAGGTCGGCGACGGGGCCCGCGAACGCACGGACCTGCGGCGAGCCGACTCGACTCAAGGCGCAAGCGAGCGTCTGCGGACCGAATTCGGACGTTCCGACCGCGGAGGCCATCCGAAGCAACGAGGCGATCGCATCCCGCGGTGCAAGGAACGACCCGTCCTCCCGCAGGTCCAGCAGGACGAGCGAATGGAGACCGGCGCGACGATTCTCGAGGATCGCCTCGAGCGGGCTCGTCGGCGCGAAACCGGTGGAGGAGAACGGGACGGTCGTCGTGCGGCCGAACTTGTATGCCTGGAGACCGAGCGCGCCCGCCGCCGACGTCAGAATGGAAACTCCGTGGACGATCCGCGTACGAATCTTCGACGCCTCCGCCCTGAGGCGGAGATCGACGTGAGTCGTGGCCGTCATCGGATCGCCGGGAACCAGGAACGCGACCGTACGGGTTGCGGCGGCGGCGAGGAGGACCTGGCCGTCCTCCACCTCCTTTCGGCTGAGCCGGCGGATCTGACGGTCGATCAGCTTTTCCACTGCTTCGATCGAGGCGCCTGGCAACGTTGACGTGTAGAACTCGGCGAATACCAGGTCGGCAGCGCGGGCCTCGTCGAGTCCGCGAAGGGTGATGCCCCTCTCGTCATCCAACCCGAGTCCGATGAAGACGAGTTCCCCCATCGAGGCGTGAGGATGGCGGGGAGGCTATTCTCTTTTCCTCCGCAATCGCGCGCGTGGCTTTGTCGAAGGGATTTCGCACGACGGATTTGCATGAGTCCGAAAATCCTTAACAGGGAGGCTCGGAATCGCGGAGTCGTGCGGGTCTGGTGTATCGTCGTGCCTCGGGAACGCGGCGAAGAAGTCCGGCGCCGACTCGTCGCCCTGGGTGTCTTGCAGAAGCATCTCCGCATTGTCCAGGAAGGAGACCAAGTGTTCCTCCCGACGACAGAGCGTCTGGACATCGGTTTCCCGACCGAACAACGGGAATTCGACGAGGGATTCGTGGCCGTACGGAGCTACAAAGACGTCGTCGATGTGCCGGAACCGCTGCGCCGATTTCTTCCGAGCGCGTTCGACGTCATTGGCGACATCGCCGTCGTGAAAATGCCCGAAGAATTGCAGCCATATCGCGAGCAGATTGGACTCGCAATTCTCCGGTGGAACCCGAACATCCGGGTCGCGGGGCAGGATCGCGGGGTGAAGGGCGAGCGCCGAGTTCGATCGATCGAGGTCATCGCGGGCGAGCGGCGGACAACGACCGTGCACACGGAGCACGGCCTTCGCTATCGTGTCGACCTGGCCCAGGCGTATTTCAGCCCCCGGCTGGCCTCGGAGCGCAAACGGATTGCGGATCTCGTCCTCGAGGGCGAAGTCGTCGCCGATCCGTTCGCCGGGGTAGGCCCGTTCGCCATCCTCATCGCGAAACGAAGTCGGCCGAAGCTCGTTCATGCGTCGGACGTAAACCCGGCGGCGGTCGAGCTCCTCCGCGCGAACATCGGCGCCAACCGCGTGGACCGAATCGTTGCGCACGAAGGCGATGCCCGCCGAATCTTGGGCCAGATCGCACCGGTCGACCGTATCATCCTCGACCTCCCGCATACCGCGTTCGACTATCTCCCGGACGCCTTCGCGGCAATCGGGGCGCGCGGGGTCGTCCACGTCTATCGGATCTTGGAGCGGGCGGACGAGCCGGCCGCGGCGGACCGGATCCGGGCCACCGCCGCGGAGGCCGGGTTCCACGTCGCCGCTCTGCGAGCCCACCCGGTGCGCGCATACTCGCCGACGCAACACCACGTCGCGTTCGATGTCACGGTCGTTCGAGCGTCACGCCGCGCTGCCCCTGGTACGTCCCCGAGCGCTTCTCGTACGTCTCCGAGGACGGCGACTCCAGCGAGAGGAAGACGATCTGCGCGAACCGCTCGCCGACCGGCAGCTCGAGGACATCAGAGCCGGCGTTCAGCGCGCCGAAGGTGAGGGTCCCGGAAAAGCCGGCATCGATCATGCCGAACGCCGCGAGAACCCCCCGGCGGGCCCATGTCGTCCGAAGCCAGAGTTGGCCCGCGATGTGTGGGCCGAGGCCGACCGACTCGCGGGTGCTCACCGCAAACCGAGTCGCAGGAGGGATCCGTGCGATCCCTTGCGTCGTCCGGGTGTTCGAGGATGGGATCAGGATTTCCTCGATCGTGACGTCATAACCGTTCGGCGTGAGGTTCTTCTCGTCGAACGGCTCGATCCGCAGCTCCCCTTTCGCCAGGGACCGACGAATGTCTCCGTCCGAAAGGAGCGCCATCCGGTCGAGTATCCGAGCGTCTCCCATTAAGGATTACGAGAATCACGGATGAGAGGCGGGCCATAGGGTATTTACGGCGTGCACAAGTCGGTCGAGTGTCAAGAACGACACAGGAGACCCAACCATGTGCGCCATGACTTTGGAACGCCAACCCGGCCGAGAAAGCTGCCCCCACGCGGATGCCGAAATGATCGGATCCAACGTGAACGCGGAGTTCATGCGGTGCAAGGCCTGCAACCAAATCTTCGTCCTGCAGGCCGGCCGAGTGTGGGCGATCCGCTCCACGCGCACGCCGGTCTATGCGGTCCGCTGATCGCCGAGCCAATTCGTCCCCGCAGCCTCCGAAAGTTTATGCGAATAGCGCAGCTTAGGCCGCGGGAGGCTCCGCGATGGATTTCCGCCTGACGGAAGAGCAGAGGCTCGTCCGCGACACCGCGCGGGACTTCGTCGACCGAGAGCTCATCCCGCACGTCCGGGAGTGGGAGGAGAAAGGCGAGGTCCCGAGGTCCTTCTACCGCAAGATGGCGAGTCTCGGCTTCCTCGGCGCCCCCGTGCCCGAGAAGTACGGCGGGGCCGGCATGGACTACGTCTCGTTCATGCTCCTCGTCGAGGAGATCAGCCGCGGTTCCTCGTCCGTCCGGACGACGGTCTCCGTGCAGACGTCCCTGAGCGAGACCTCCCTCATGTGGTTCGGCTCGGAGGCGCAGAAGGAGAAGTGGCTCGTGCCCCTCGCGAAGGGGGAGCGGTTCGGCGCGTGGGCCATCACGGAGCCAGAGGCCGGGAGCGACGCGGGGAACCTGGCAACCACCGCGAGGCTCGAAGAAAACGAGTGGGTGCTGAACGGCCAGAAACGGTTCATCTCGAACGGCAGCATCGCGGACTTCGTCCAGGTGTATGGGAGGGAACCGGGGACGAAACGCCACGAGGGGATCTCGCTCTTCCTCGTGCCGAAAGACACGCCCGGTTTCAAGGTCACTCACGTCGAGACCACGACGAAGCTCGGCCTGCGCGCGAGTCCGACCGCGGACCTGGCCTTCGAGGATTGCCGCATTCCGAAGGAGAACCTGATCGGCAAGAAGGGCGACGGCTGGAATCAGGCGATGCGGACGCTGAACAGCGGGCGGATCGGCATCGCGGCCGGGGCCGTCGGCGTGGCCCGGGCGGCACTCGAGGCCGCGTCGAAGTACGTGCAAGAAAGAAAAGCATTCGGACGCCCGATCGGAGACTTCCAGCTCGTGCGGGAGATGATCGCGCAATCGGCGGTCGAGATTGACGCGGCACGACTCCTCACCCTTCGAGCGGCGCACCTGCGAGATCTGGGACAAGACAACACGCTCGAGGTCTCGATGGCCAAGCTGTACGGGGCCCAGATGGCCCAGCGGGTCACGGATTGGGCCGTTCAAGTGCACGGCGGCTACGGATTCAGCGGCGAGTTCGATGTGGAACGCTACTTCCGCGACGCGCGAATCCTCGGGCTGTACGAAGGCACGAACGAGATCCAGAAACTGATCATCGCGGAGCACATCCTGGGGCCTTCCTCGAAAAAGTGAGAGGTCCGACGATGGCGGCCTCGGCCGAGGGTTGTATCTTCTGCAAGATCGTGCGTCGGGAGGCTCCCGCGAGCTTCGTCCGCGAGGACGCGTTCACGCTCGCGTTCATGGACATCCAACCGATGAACACGGGACACGTGCTCGTGATTCCGAAGGCCCACGCCGAATACGTCGAGGACTTGCCGGCAGGCTCCGCCGGTCCGATCCTCGAGGCGGCAAAGGAGGTCTCCCGCGCGCTGCGCGCGAGTGGAATCCGATGCGAGGCGGTCAGCTTCTATCTCGCGAACGGGAAAGAAGCCGGTCAGGAGGTGTTCCACACGCACATGCACGTCATCCCGCGGTGGCGCGGCGACGGCCTCGGGCTTCGCGTGCGCGCGGATCGTGGCCGCGTCGCCGATCGGAAGGATCTGGACAACCTCGCGGCGAAAATCCGAGCCGCGATGGGTCGTTCAAGAAAGTGAAATCTGCTCCGTGATTTTTCGAATCGCATCTGCCGAGAGGACTTTCCGGGCGGTCGGGAACAGGCTCGTGTTCTCCTTGCGGAAGTGGTCCCAGAGGAACTGTACCAGGAAGATCCCGTGGCGATTGAGTTCCTGGATGGCGGGCCATGAATTCGGATCTTGGCGCAAGTCCTCGCGGGCTCCGTCGAATTTCGCGACGCCGCGTCGAATCTCCTCGTGCTCGTTCATGACGACGGTCACCAACGTCCCGTAACGGCCAATAGCCTTCTCGATCGTGGGCAGGACCGCCTCGTCCTCGAGACGCAAATGGGGCATCAGTTCCTCCGCGAAGAATCGGATGGCCTCATCGAGGATGATTTCATTCCCCTCGCGTGTCTCTCGCGTCGCCATCATCTCGTCCAAGGTGGCCTCGAGCTCGGTAAGTTTGTCGACGAAATCTTCGTGCACCCCGATCAGCGGAGCGAACGGATCGTCAGACGCCACGTCCATCGCCCGCGACTACCGTCTGTCGGCCTAAAAGCCTGCGCCTCACGGTGCGAACCGTGCGGGCGTCCGCGGAAAGGGAACAGCGTCGCGAATGTGCTCGAGCTTGCAGATCCACTGGATAAGCCGCTCCATCCCCATGCCGAAGCCCGCGTGCGGAACGCTGCCGTACCGTCGAGTGTCGAGGTACCAGTCGTACGCTTTCGGGTCCTCTCCCTGTTCCTTGAGACCTTTCCGGATCGTCTCCAGGTCCGTCTCGCGCTCGCTGCCACCGACGATTTCGCCAACGCCGTCGCCGCCGATTACGTCGAATGCGAGGACGAGATCCGAACGTTTCGGATCCCGGGCCTTGTAGAAGGCCTGCGTGACCCGCGGATAGTGCGTCACGATGACTGGCTTCGACTTGCCCTCGGTCAGCGCGCGCTCCTCCAGGGTGCGAAGGTCTTTGCCCCATTCGATCTCCATGCCCTTTTTCTTGAGGATCTTCAGCGCATCGTCGTAGGTCATCCGTTCGAACGGAGGCTTCACGGCCTTCAGGAACTCGGGAGTGCGGCCCATCGCGATGACGTCGTCCGCGCGCTCCTCCGCGACCCGCTGGCACGCGTGCGAGATGACGCCCTCCGCATGTTTGATCACGTCGTCCATCCCGGCCCAGGCTTGTTCCATCTCCGCATGCCAGTATTCCGTCAGATGCCGCGTGGTGCGGGACTTCTCCGCGCGGAACGAGGGCCCGATGTAGTAGATCTTCTCCATCCCGAGGACCAGAGCCTCCGCGTAGAGCTGCCATGACTGCGTCAGGTGGGCTTTCCGGCCGAAGTACTCGAGTTCGAACAGCGTCGACCCGCCCTCGCTGCCCGCGGGGGTGATCATGGGCGGATGGACCTCCCAGAACCCCTGGTCCCGGAAGTATTCGTGGACCGCGCCGAACGTCGTGTGCCGGATCCGGAAGATCGTCGTCATCCGCTGGGAGCGGACCCAGAGGTGGCGGACGTCGAGCAGGAACTCCTCGCTCAGATCCTCCTGGATCGGGAACTTCTCCGCGAAGTGGACGACCGTGAAGTCGTCCGCGCGGATCTCAAACCCACCCGGCGCACGCTTGTCCTCGACGACCTTGCCGTGCACGATGACGGCGGACTCGATGAGCGCCTTCTGTGCTGCCGCGAATGCCTCCGAGGGCACCGCGTCGCGGGAGATCGCGACTTGCACAATGCCGGTCGCGTCGCGGACCACGACGAACGCCTTGCCGCCGACCGACCGGGTGCGGTAGATCCAGCCTCGCAGCTCGACCTCCTTGCCGGTATGGCGTCCCTTCAGGATTTCCGCGATGGAGACCATGAACCTCCGCCCTATTTGGCTGGGTCTAGATTACCCTTTCGCGGGTCGAAAAGGAGAATAAGCAGGCGCGCGGTTTGACCGCGCCTTGTTCCGTGTTGCCGGGCCGAATGATCTGGACGCGTTGTACCGATTCGAGATCCTCTGCTTCCGAGAGCATCGCTTCCGTCGGGACCATGTCGACTGGATCCTACGAAACGAGCGAGCCCTTACCCTAGTGGAAGACGGCCGGAAAGCGGTAACCGCGGCGATGATGCTCCTCTTCGAGGGACATGTGTGCCGCGTCCTGTCGGTGGCGGTCGCACCGAAAGCCCGGCGCCACGGGATCGGGACTCGAATGATGCAGGCGGCCGAGGCCGTTTGCCGCGAGCGGGGCATGTCGACGATCCGACTCGAGGTGAGCACGAAGAATCTCGTCGCCATGGAATTCTATCGCCGGCTCGGCTACCGCACGGACGGCGTGCTGTACGGTTACTACTCGTGGGGCGAGGATGCATACAGCATGCACAAGGCGATCGTCCCGCCGTCTTCCGCCGAAAGCTCCCAGCCATTGACCACGGCGGGCCATACGACCTGATAAATAATAATATCTGGATATTATTCCACAGCCGCTCTCGCTCTCTCTCGCAAATCCTTAAGTCCCCCTCGGCAATGCTGCGCGTTCGCAGAGCACATGTTGCCGATTCCCACGAAATTCTTCGTCACGTCCGGCAAGGCGGTGTCGAAGGTCTCGGACCTGAACGCGTTTGATGAGGCCCTCCAAAACGCGGGTTTGGCGGAACAAAACATCGTGTCGGTCTCCTCGGTTCTCCCGGTGGGCATCCGACCCGTGCGCCGGCGAGATCTCCCCATGGGCGCGATCACCCACTGCGTCCTCGCGCAGCAACGGGGAGGGGAAGGCGAAACGATCTCTGCGGGCATCGCGTACGGATTCCGCGATGATGATTTCGGGGGGTACGTCGCGGAAGGCCACATGCATGGGACCAAGAATTCTCTGCGCGAAGTGATGGAGTGGAAGATGGGGGAGATGGCGAAGCTCCGTGGGATCAAGTTCCGCCGAATCGATTACCGGATTGAGGACCTGAGCATCCCGATGGACCACTACGGCGCATGCCTTGCGGCGCTCGTGTTTCTCGTCTGAGCATGTACGGAGTCGTCGTCTGCCCGCGATGCAAGCGCGCGAAAGGC
>VBMB01000023.1 GCA_005878525.1 Methanobacteriota archaeon | reverse complement strand
CTCAGCGCACTCTATCTGGTGTGAAGCCGGCGGGCGTCACGGTCAGTGTCTCGGATTGACTACGGAACGGCCTCAGCGTTCTCGCCACTGATACAGCCACCAGGCGAGGACGAGGCCCACCGCCGTCGATAGGATGAGCAAGCCCGCGTCCACCGCGAGACTGAGGTTGGTGGCCGGTTCCAGCCCAAGCACGCCTTGGACCAGGAGGGCGGCGTAGGTTGCCGGAAGCAGCTGAGCGAGTTCTCGCCACACCGGAGGGAGTCGGGAGAGCGGGTAGTACAGCGGCGAAAGGATCCCGAGGAGGGTGAAGATCAGGTTCCCTACGGGCCACACCTCTCGCTGGCTCCGAAGCCGGCTGGACACCGCAATCCCGATGGCCGAGTAGAGGACCCAGATGATCAGGATGCATGCGACGATCACGAGCCATGCGATGACGGACACCGACGTGACCGTCGCGAGGATGATTCCGAGGGCCGCGAGGGCCGGCAGTGCCGGGATGATGTTCGAGAACGCAACGCCGAACAGATACCGGACCTTGTCGTGAGGGGACGCCACGAAGATGTCCTGGAGACGCAGTTCGATCCGGAAGACCGCGGAGTCCGAGAGGCACCAGCTCCCGATGTTCTGCGTTGAGAAGATCATCGCGCCGGCCACTTGGAGGGGCAAGTATGCGGGCGACGAGATCAGGTGGAGGAAGTAGAGGAAGAAAAAGGGCTGGAGCAGCGGGACGATCGCCGCGGCGGGGCTCCGCCAGATCCACCGCCATCCGATCAAGCCCCATGCGGCGAGCACGCGGCCCTTTTGCGGTTGCGCTCCCAAGTTGACTTCGACCGCCATGGTCAGCGCTCCCGGGCCATCCGCCGCGCCCAGTAGATTCCGAAGACGAACAGCGCGACTGCTTCCACCGCCAAGGCAGTTGCCGCGAGAACGGCCTCACTCCCCCCAATCGCCTCGAGACCGGCCGCGCTGTTCACGAGGACCGCCGCCCCGCTCGTCGGCAGGAGCAGGACGACCGACCGCCACTCGATGGGAACGAACCGAATCGGATAGAACACGGGCGGCACGATGCCGAAGAGGTTCGTCAGAAGCGCCGAGTAGGGCCAAATCGTCTTCATGTCCTTGAAGAGCGTCGACACGACGTAGCCGATCGTGGACGACACGGCCCACACCGCGAGGAGGCAGGCCGCGAGGACGAGCCACGCGACGAGGGTCAGCGGATGGAGGAGCTCCAAGATCGCGAGGACGAAGAGGCTCGGAGGCAGGTAGGCGACGAGCATTCCGCCGGCGATGCCGACGAAGTACGCCTCGGGGGACAGAGGGCTCGCGTGGTACAGCTCGTTCAACTTGTGGTCAATCCGGATGTACGCCGCCTCGTTCAACACCCGCTGCCCGATCAGAAACATCGAGTACACCAGGGAACCGATGAGCGTGACCGCGATCAGGTCCGGCGCGAGGACCGCCACGAAGATTAACAACGCGCCCGGCGTCAGCGTGCCGGTGACGATCGCGAGCCACTCGTGGAACTGAACGCGGATCTCCGTCGCCAAGAAGACGCCGGTACCGGCCCATCGGAGTCCGAACGCCATCTTCATCACTCTGCGTCGATCGAGCGACCGACGATCGTGAGGAATGCCTCCTCGAGGCTCACGGGCCCTACGGTGGCGGACAGGTGCTCCCGCAGCGCCACATCCATGATTTCGTGGACGCGCCCGGGCTCCGTGATGATATGCAACGAATTCCCTTCCGCAACGCTCTGGCCGAAGGAAGCAAACCGCTCCCGATGGTTCCCGCCGTTCTCGATCGAGACGCGCAACGTTCCCCCAATCTGCCGCTTCGCCCGATCCGCCGTCCCTTCGAAGAGGATCCGACCTTCCTCGACGATGTACAACCGCTCCGAGAGCGCCTCGGCCTCATCGAGGTAGTGCGTGGTGAGGAGGACCGTGCAGCCCTTTCTCGTCAGGTCTCGCAGAACATCCCACACCGCGCGGCGGGCGAACGGGTCGAGCCCGATCGTGGGCTCGTCCAGGAACAGAAGCGGCGCCTCCGTCGCCATGACCGTGGCCACCATCACGCGCTGCTTCTGGCCACCCGACAGGGTCACGGAAAGGCGATCCGCGACGTCCTCGAGTCCCATCTTCTCCAAGGCGGCTTCGGTCCGCGACTTCGCATCTTCGCGCGGCAGGCCACGCGCTCGGAGGTAGCAGTACACCTGCTCCCGGGGCGTCAGGTGGAAGAACGGTTTCCCCTCCTGGGGCACGACGGCGATGAGGGGCCGCACGGCCTCCGGCATGCTCACGACATCGTAGCCGAAGACTTCGATCCGGCCTGAGGTCGGGATCAGGAGGGTCGAGGCGATTCGAAGGAACGTCGTCTTCCCCGCGCCATTCCGGCCCAGGAGGGCGATTCGTTCGCCGCGTCGGAGGGCGAGGGACACGCCTCGCAATGCCTCGACGTCGGGGGAGCCCCGACCGTGGTACACCTTCCGCACGTCGACCGCGCGGAGCGCCTCCTGCGACACGGGCCGGAGCAAGCGGACGCTGCGTATAAAACTAGATTCCGCTCAGTTCGATTCCTCGAAGCCGGGATGCTCGCCCTTCTCGAACATTGCGAACGCGGCTTGGCGCTTGGCCTCTTTCTCCTTCTCGCTCATCTTGACGACCATCGCAACGGACCAGATGTGGCCGAACGGATCCTGGAGTTTGCCGTACCGCTCGCCCCAGAACTGGTCCTCGAGCGGCATCGAGGCCTTCGCGCCCGCGGCGACGGCCTGATTCCAGAGCTTGTCGACATCCTTCGAGTACACGTGCAAGTTGAAGGTAGTCCCACCGGCCGAGACGGGCGACTTCGTATCACCACCCGGAAACTCGTCCGACATCATCACGAACGAGTCGCCGATCTGAATCATCGCATGCATCAGGGTGCCGTCCGGCATCCCTTGGCGGGTGACTTCCTTCGCGCCGAACGCCTTCTTGTAGAACTCAATCGCTTTTGCGGCTCCGTTGATCACGAGGTACGGCGTGACGGTTCGCATCCCGCGTGGGATCGGTGCGGTCCGAGCCGCGCCCGTTCGCTTTCTCGTGGATGCCTTCTTGCTCTTCGCTGCTCTTTGAGATTTGCGCGCCATGGGGACTCCCCCGCCGTGGTATCTGTCCTGCTCGGATAAGGCTGCTGACCGGCTTTCGATGGTCTCAGTCTTGCAACCACAAACCCATGTGGATTTCGTCTTCGTATGCGCCGCGGAGGAGCACATGGCGTCGGCTGCTGCCCTCATTCTCGAAACCGAGCGATTCGTACAAGCGGCGTGCCCTCCCGTTGGTGCCGAAGACGGCGAGTTCGGCCTTCTTGAAGCCTCGAGCCCGCATCCACTCCAGGATTCGTTCCATGAGCATGCGCCCCAGGCCGACCCCGCGCCATCCGTCCCGGATCGCAATTCCGATTCCACCCACGTGGCGGGTTTTCGCGTACGTCCCCCCGTGGCAGTCCGCCGAGCCGATTGCTTCCCCGTCCGCGTCGGCGACGAACAAGACCGTCCGGACGCCGTCGAACGTGCCGAGCCAACGCCGTTCCTCCTCGAGGTTCGGGACGACGTGGTCGAGCAGGATGTAGACCTCCTCGCGCCCGATCAGGTTCACGTTCCGTAGGAGGGACTGCGCATCTCGGAGGCGCGACGGCCGGATGACGACCTTCCGGCCGTCCTTGAGAGTGACCTCTTCACCCCGCATCGGGTCGGCCATCAACGTCACAGCGGGAACTTGTCGAGCATCTCGGGCCGTCGACGCTCGCCGCTCGCGAGGAACGCGTCCATCTGCTCCTTCAACTGGGGCGTCAGCTCCGAGTAGACGTCGGTGAAGAGGGTCTCGATCGGAGGCGGGGGGCTCCGCTCGACCTCCTTGATTGTCGCCTGGAGCAGGTCTTCGAGCTCGGCCCGGAGTTTCTCCTCCGAATCCTTGGACCAGATTCCCTTCAGCTCGAGGTACTTCCGCATCCGCTCGATCGGATCGCGCTTCGCCCACGCGTCGACTTCCTCTTTCGATCGGTACCGTGTCGGGTCGTCACTCGAGGAGTGGGGCCCCATTCGATAGGTGACCGCTTCGATCATCGTCGGGCCGCCTCCGCTTCGGGCTTTGTCCGCGGCCGCCTTCGTCACCGCATAGACCGCGAGGAGATCGTTGCCGTCCACGCGGACGCCGTCGAAGCCGTATGCGAGGGCCTTCTGCGCGAGGGTCTTCGAGGCGGTCTGGCGGGTGATCGGCACGGAGATCGCCCACTGGTTGTTCTTGCAGAAGAAGATCGTCGGGGTCTTGAAGACGCCTGCGAAGTTCATCGCGGCGTGGAAGTCGCCCTCGCTCGTCGCGCCGTCGCCGAAGTACGTCAGCGCGACGACGTCGTCCTTCCGGATCTTCGCGGCCCAGGCCGCGCCGACCGCTTGGGGGATCTGCGTTCCGACCGGACTCGAGACCGGCACGTAGTTGACGTCGCGGGCGCCGTAGTGATTCGGCATCTGCCGGCCATGTTGCGGGTCTTTCGCGTTCCCGTAGGCTTGGGCGATCAGGGTCTCGACGGAGTATCCTCGCCAGAGAGCGGCCCCCGGCTCTCGGTAGGCCGGGAAAACCCAGTCCCGCTTCTCGAGGGCCATCGCGCTCCCGACCTGGCACGCCTCCTCTCCCGTGCTGGGCACGTAGAAACCGATGCGGCCCTGGCGTTGAAGGGAGAGCATCCGGTTGTCGAGCGTTCGAACGAGGACGAGGTGACGGTACGCCCGCTTCAGCAGATCCGGCGCGACCTTGGGCTCGAGTTTCGAGTCGTACGTGCCGTCGGCGTCGATGATCCGGAGAAGTCCCTCCTCTGCCGTGCCCTCACCCCGCCGGAACCCGCTTGCGTTCCCGAATGACCTTCTCCAAGAAAAATTCACCGGCGCGGTACGACGACCGCACGAGCGGTCCCGCCGCGACGTAGGCGAATCCCATCGATTCCCCGGCCACGCGAAGTTCTTCGAATACCTCCGGGGGAACGTACTCCTGGACGGCAATGTGCCAAGTGCTCGGGCGAAGGTACTGGCCCACCGTGACGACGTCCACCTCGTTTGCGCGGAGGTCTCGCATCGTCGCGAGGACTTCCTCTCTCGTCTCGCCGAGGCCGAGCATGATCGAGGACTTCGAGAACAGATCGGACCGCATCTCCTTCGCGGCTCGGAGGACTTTCAAACTCTGCGCGTAGCTCGCGCGACGATCCCGGACCGCTCCTTGCAAGCGCTCGACGGTCTCGATGTTGTGGTCGAGGACATCGACGCCGGAATCGACGACGGTGCGCACCGCGTCGAGGTCTCCCTGGAAATCCGGGATGAGCGCCTCGACGCGCATGTCCGGACGCCGGATCTTGATTTCTCGAACCGTCTTCGCGAAGTGCGCCGCGCCGCCGTCTGCAAGGTCGTCCCGGTCCACGGAGGTCAGAACGACGTATGAGAGATCCATCTCGGCCAGGGCTATCGCGACCTTCTTCGGCTCGTCAAGGTCGAGCACGCCGTGCGGGTTGCCGGAGGTCACGGCGCAGAAGCGGCAGCCCCGGGTGCATGTGTCGCCCATCAGCATGATCGTCGCGGTCCCGCCACCCCAGCACTCCCAGACGTTCGGGCAATGGGCCTCTTCGCACACGGTGTGGAGGTCCAAGGAGCGGAACAATGACTTCAGGTGGACGTAGTTCTCGCCGGACGGTGGGCGAACCCGGAGCCATTCCGGTTTGCGCTCCGCGAGCATTCCGCCGTTGCTAAGGGCGACCTCGTTTAAGAGCCTAACCCACGTCCGAGCACAGTGGGCCGGATCAGCCAAACCGGAACTCGACGCCGTACGAACCGCGGGGGTAGTTCCAGTGGATCGCGTCTTTCCCGATGTGCTTGCACACGATGGCACATGCTCCGAGCTCGATGCAGCCTTCCGTGTTGTAGACGAGCTCGTCCTTGTCGAGACGGTAGACCTTGGACGGGCAGACGTATAGGCACGGCTTCGTGTCGCACGTTCGGCAGATGTCCGTGTCCACCGTGATGAACGGTTCCTCATCGAACTCGAACTTGTCCAAGGCAACCCGCTCATCCACGGTCAGCGGCTTCGATGCGTCCTGCTTCGCCGGTTCGGGCATATCCAGGCTGTCGAGAACCGGGGGCCGATAATAAACCGTTGGTGACGGGCCTTCCCTGCACGTTATCAGCGAAGGGACTCAGGTGGAAACTTTCTATACCGATTCTTTCGCATCGGTGACCGTCCGCTGGCCCGTTGCCGGAGGACGCAGGATAGCTTCGATGCCCGCCCGCGATCGGAAGGCTTCCACAATCAGTCCGCAAATGGATCTGGCAGAATTGGATTCGCAGGAGGCCAGCGAACTCCTCGCGGCGGCCCTCCATCCCGATCCGAAATCCGGGATCCTCCGCCTCTCAGATCAGCCGTGTCTGATCCTCCGCCCCGAGGTCATCGTGAGCATCCAGAAGCAGCTCGAACAGACGGTTGGCGGATCCGCGAAAGGAATCCTGTATCTGGCCGGGGAGCGGAGCTCGGACACCGGGCTGAAATTCCTCGGAGCGTTGACGAGCGGGGTCTCGGAGCCGCTAACGATGGACGGAGCGAAGCGAATCATCGACGCCTCCGCACTCACCGGATGGGGGCGGACCGAGATTATCCACTTCGACCCGGATCGAGGTCGGTTCACGGTGGCGAGACACAACAGCCCGATTGCCAAGGCTTACGGCCCCTCGAAGAAGCCCGTGTGCCATTTCCTCGCCGGTTGGATGGCGGGGATCGGCCGTCTCCTCGTCGGGAAGGAGCTTCTCTGCGAAGAGCTCGCTTGCGTCGCGCAAGGCCACGATCGGTGCGAGT
>VBMB01000022.1 GCA_005878525.1 Methanobacteriota archaeon | reverse complement strand
AGCGAGCGCCGTCACGAGAAGGTCCTGCCGATGTTCGTCCAGCGGGAACGGCGAAAGCGTCGTCTCCTTCACGGCCCCCTCGATCGTCCCGTGCGATGTCCCGAGGAGCTGAACCGTGCGTTCGGCTACCAGGTCGGCATATTCCCTCGTCTGGTCCGCGAAGCGGTCGAACAGTTCATGCAGCTGAGCGAATCCAGGTCCTTGCAAGTTCCAGTGGGCCTGCTTATAGGCGGTCGCCAAGGACGTCATGTTCGCTAGATTCAGGTTCAATCCACGAACGAGGCGTTCCTGGATGTTCCGGTTCAGTGCGGCTCCCTCCTTGCTGCGTTTGGCGCGTTCCATGATTCCACCCAACGGCCGTCGCTATGGCAGAACGCCGCATCAGGGTTGTGTTCCGCCGGTCGGGCCCTGGAACGAGTGACGATTCCGGCCCATTGGTCTCTTCTCGGCGTCCGGAAGGGCACCCTCCTCCCGGTGAGTAGTGGGTCCGTCCGGGCCTGAACCGATTCCGGTTTGGGTCTTGCTATTATCCGCCCAACGAGAAGCACAGTCCTAGCCCTGACAAAGCTATCCTTTCCGCCACGGCTCGTGGGATGAGATATAGCCGCTTCGTAGCTGCCTGATCGTATCGACGCGGATGACCACGCATCTTCGTCGGACTTCCCGTAGAATCTGGCGAAAGGTAGATTGCGCCCGGCGGTGCTCCCCTTTCCGTGAAGACGCCGGAATACACAGAGCGTCTGAACGAGCTCGCGTCGCGACGGGAGGCGTTCGCAGTTGCGACCGTGACGAAGACGGAGGGATCAACCCTCGCCAAGCCGGGTTTCAAGATCTTGATTTCGAGCCGGGGTGAAGTGGTCCGCGGAACCCTGGGGGGAGGGTGCCCCGAAGGTCCGATTTGCGAAGTGGCCCTCCGCACGATGAGGGATGGAGGTCCGCGCGTGGTCCGCGTACACCTCGTCGACGCGGCGAAGGCGGTCGCGGGCACGATGCGGGAATCGAGCGAGGACGAAATCTACGTGGAGACGGACTGTGGAGGCATCCTGGAGGTCTTCGTGGAGCCGATGCTTCCGACGGAACGCGTGATCCTCGTTGGCCAAGGCGGCCGCGACGACATCGAGGACGCCCTCGTGCACCAGGCGAAGGCCTTGGGGTTCGAGGTCGTCGTGGTGGACCCGATGCCGGACCTACGTGAGGCACCGGACGCGATCGTGAAATCCGCCGTCATCGACCCAAAGACCTTCTCCATCGGGAATCGGGACTCAGTTGTCGTTCTGACCAAAGGCGAACGAGACGTAGACATCCTCGAATCGCTCTCGAAGACAAACGCGCGATTCATCGGATTGTTGGCGAGTCGGCGGCGATTGAGGAAGGATATGGAAGAGCTTGGGCGTCGAGCGGTCCCGCACGACTTCCTGTCGAGACTGCACGCCCCAATCGGCTTGGACATTGGCGCCCGGACGCCTCCGGAGCTGGCCTTGGCGATCATGGCCGATGTCCTCGCGACGAAGTATGGTCGGGACGTTCCCCACAAGCCGGAAGCAGACGATTTGTCCTCGTAGGTGCGGTTAGTACACTCCCTCCGATCACGGATGCCTTCGGCGGAACCTTTAAAGAACGCATGCTGATTCGTGACACGGCGGGGAGGGCAATGCAGGCCCATTCATTCGATTATGTCCGACCTCAGACCTTAGCGAAGGCAATCCAAGTTCTCAGCGAGAACGGGAATCGAGCGAAAGTCTTAGCGGGCGGTCAGAGCCTGATCCCGGTCCTTAAGCTGCGCCTCGCGAATCCGCGCTTGCTCGTGGACATCAACGATCTCCCCGGCCTCGCATTCATCGAGGAACGCGGAGATCGTTTGCGAATCGGCGCGTTGAGTCGGCATCGCGATTTCGAACGGTCGAAACTCATCCGGGCAAAATATCCGATCTTCTCGGACGTCGCCAGCGTCCTCGGGGATCCGCAGGTCCGCAACCTCGGGACGATCGGCGGCGCCCTCGCGCACGCGGATCCCGCGTCGGACTGGGGAACGGCCCTTCTTGCTTTTGAGGCGGAGCTCATCGCGAGAGGCCCAAACGGCACACGGACGATTCCGATCGACCGATTCTTCAAGGACACCTTCACGACTGCGCTCCGCTCATCCGAGATCCTCACCGAAATCCGCGTCCCGAAATCCGCACCGGGCGATGGCGGCGCATATCTCAAGCTGAAACGGAAGACCGGCGACTTTGCGACGATCGGCGTCGCCGTACAACTCGGGCTGGACACGAAACGGAATGTCGTTGGAGCCCGGATTGGTCTTGCTGCGGTGGGATCGACTCCGATCCGCGCGACTCGATCGGAGAAGGCGCTCATCGGGAGCAAGGCCGGACCCGCGGCATTCGCAGAGGCGGCGAAGCTAGCCTCGGAGGAGGCGCATCCGTCGTCCGATCTCCGAGGGAGCGAAGAATACAAGCGGGCGATGATCGAGGTATTCACCCGGCGCGCGCTGGAGAGCGCGACGGCACGAACGGGGAGGTGATTCGGATGGCGACCAAGAGAAAGAAGGTGAGTCCGAAGCGAAAGAGCATTCGGCGCGACAACGGCGGCCACACCATTACGGTCGCCGTCAATGGTCGGGAGTACACGCGGGTGGTCGAGCCGCGCGTGTTGCTCGTAGACTTCATCCGAGACGAACTCCGGCTCACAGGAACCCATGTTGGGTGTGATACGAGCCATTGCGGCGCCTGCACCGTCCTCCTGGACGGCCACTCCGTCAAGTCGTGCACGATGCTTGCGGTCCAAGCGGACGGCCGCGAGATCACGACGATCGAGGGCCTCTCCCAGCAGGGTCGGCTCCATCCGATTCAGGAGGCGTTCAAAGCCCACCACGGCCTCCAGTGCGGGTTCTGCACTCCCGGGGTCGTGCTCGCAGCTTTGGAGCTCCTGCAAGTGGAAAACGCGCCGTCGGAAGACCGGATCCGGACCGCGATCTCGGGGAACCTCTGCCGATGCACCGGCTATCAGAACATCGTCGACTCCGTCGCGGCCGCGGGTGAAATGATGCGGTCCGGGAAGGGGTGACACAATGGCCCAGACGACAAAGGTGTTCGGCGAGTCCGTCTTGCGCAAGGAGGACGACCGGTTCCTCACCGGCCGAGGGAATTTCGTGGCGGACATGCTCCCGCCCGGGACTGTCTTCGCGAAGTTCGTCCGAAGCCCATATGCGCACGCGCGAATCCGTTCGATCAACACAGCGAAGGCCCGCCGCCTTCCTGGAGTCCTCGATGTCCTCACAGCCGAGGACCTGAAGGACTCCGCTACGCGGGAGAAGCGGTCGCAGTCGTCGTCGCGGAGAATACCTTCACGGCGGAAGACGGTCGGGACCTCGTCGAGGTCGAGTACGATCCGCTGCCCGTGGTCACGGACGTCGAAGCCGCAACGAAGAAGGCCGGGGCATCGCTCCACGGGGACGCTCCGGACAATGTGGCATTCAAGTGGACGCTGGCGGGAGGGGATATAGACAAGGTCTTCAACGAAGCCGAGGTCGTGGTGAGCCAACGATTCGTGAATCAGCGGTTGCAACCGACCGCGCTCGAGCCGCGGGCCGCGATCGCGCAGTTCGAACCCGGGACTCGGGAGCTCACCCTCCACGTCACGTCGCAAAATCCGTTCGTCCACCGCCTCGTCCTCTCGATTGTCCTGAAGCATCCGGAACATCTGATCCACGTGATCGCCCCGGACGTCGGCGGCAGATTCGGCAGCAAGATCCCCGTCTATCCGTGGGAAGCGATCGTGTGCCACCTCGCGATGCGACTCGGGCGGCCGGTGAAGTGGGTCGAAGACCGGATGGAGAACTACGTCGCGACGATTCACGGACGCGACCACGTGCAATACGTCGACCTGGCTGCGAAGAAGGACGGGACGATCCTCGGGATCCGGGCTCGGGTCCTCGCGAACATGGGCGCGTACCTGTCGACCGCGGCGCCGGGCATCCCGACGATCCTCTTCGGCTTCATGGTCGGCGGATGCTACGCGATCCAGGCCGGACGGGTCGAGGTGACCGGGGTCTTCACAAACACGACGCCCGTCGACGCTTACCGTGGGGCGGGTCGGCCGGAGGCGCTGTTCCTCCTCGAGCGAATCGTCGACATCCTCGCGCGGAAGCTGAAGAAGGATCCCGCGGACATCCGGCGGAAGAACTTCATTCCCGCGGACAAATTCCCGTATGCGACCGCGATGGGCCTCACCTACGATAGCGGGAACTACGCAGGGACGCTCGAGAAGGCCCTGGACAAGGTCGGCTATGAGAAGCTGCGGAAAGAGCAGGCCGAGGGCCGCCGGAAGGGGAAGCTGATAGGAATCGGCCTCTCGACGTACGTGGAGATCTGCGGGCTCGGTCCTTCCGCGGTCGTCACGTCAACCGGGTTCGCCGGTGGCCTGTGGGGAGCCTCCACCGTCCGGCTCCATCCGACCGGGAAGGCGACAGTCTACACGGGAGGCCACCCGCACGGGCAGGGCGAGGAGACGACGTTCGCCCAGATCGTCGGCGATGAACTTGGACTCCCGGTCGCGGACATAGAGGTCGTGCACGGCGACACGAAGCTCACACCGTACGGCCAAGGCACGTATGGCAGTCGAACGACTCCCGTGGAGGGCGGGTCGATTGCGTTATCCGCCCGCAAGGTGAAGGACAAGGCGCGAAAGATTGCGGCGCATCTCCTCGAAGCCCGAGAGGAAGATCTCGAGTTCGCGGACGGGAAGTTCGTCGTGAAGGGCTCGCCGAAGGCCGCAAAGACGATCCAGGAAATTGCGTGGGCGGCCTACATGGCGGGCAACCTGCCAAAAGGCGTCGAGCCCGTTCTCGATGCGACGACCTTCTACGATCCGACGAACTTCGTGTTCCCGTTCGGTTGCCATATCTGCGTCGTCGATGTGGACCGGGAGACGGGCCAAGTGAAGATCCGACGCTATGTCGCCGTCGATGATGTGGGGAACCAGATCAATCCGATGATTGTCGAAGGACAAGTCCACGGCGGAGTCCTGCAGGGCTTGGCCCAAGCGATGCTCGAGCAGTCCGTGTACGACGAGAACGGGAACCTCCTCACGAACAGCCTGATCGAATATCTCGTCCCCACGGCCCTCGAGGCGCCGCGGATCGAGACGGATTCCACGGTCACGCCGTCGCCGCATAACCCGCTCGGCGTAAAAGGAGTCGGGGAGACGGGGACGATCGCGTCGTCGCAGGCGTACGTGAATGCCGTTTGCGATGCCCTCGGCGTCGACCACATCGATATGCCGATCACTCCGGAGAAAGTGTGGCGGGTCCTCCAGAAGAAGTGACTCGACGCCCGATCGGGAAGGCCGCAGAACTATTTAGCGCGGTCCTCGGGTCGTCGGGAGGAGACATCGCCGCGTCCTCTCTTGCAGGAGGGGCGCGGACGTCGGGGCGAGAGGCTTCATGATCTCTGCAATTGTGCTCGCGGCGGGAACGTCGTCCCGAATGGGCTCACCAAAGCCTCTCCTTCCTCGGTCACGAAGCGGATCGGGTACGGGACGGCGTGTCGTTCGACGGGGCTCACGCGGTGGTGAATCCCGCTTACATCGAAGGGATGAGCACTTCCCTACAGGCCGGCATACGGGCCGCGGATCCGCGCTCGGACGGTTTCCTGATCGTCCTCGGGGACCAGCCATTCGTGCAGTCCGCAACCATCAACACGCTGATTGAGCGCCGGAACCGATCACAGGCGAAGATTCTGATCCCTACCTACGGAGGCGCTCGAGGCAATCCGATCCTCCTCGATCGATCTCTCTCCGAGGACGTGCAATCGATCACGGGAGATCAGGGATGCCGCGCTAGCTTCGGCCATCACACGCGGGGCAGTCTCGAAGTGCCGGTGGACGATCAGGGCATCCTCGTCGACGTTGACACCCCGGAGCAGATCACCCGCGCGGAGGAAGTCGTTCGGACCGGCCGATCGATCGAAGGCCTCGTTGCGATGACGGAACACGATCGAAGTCACAGTCATCCTCCAGGAGGAGCAATGCGGATCGACATTCTCCAAGTCGCGCAGGACCTTCGGGCTCGGAATGAGCCGTTCGTCCTTGCCACGGTCGTCCGCGTCGAAAGGCCCTCCTCGGGGCGGCCCGGATTCAAGGCGATCGTCCGCGCGAACCGGGATTTGGTCGGCTGGCTCGGAGGGAGCTGCGCCCAGTCGGTCCTCGTGGCGGAAGGGCTCCGGGCGCTCCGCGATGGAATGCCGCGGCTGATGCGGCTTACGCCGACTCCTGGCCGCGGTCCTCCCCAAGAAGGGGTCGTCGAGTACATCATGGAATGTGCCTCCGGCGGCACGATGGACATCTACCTGGAACCCCACCTGCCCAAACCGCAACTCCTCGTCGTCGGCGACTCCCCCGTGGCCAAGGCGCTTCTTGCGCTCGGCCACCTGCTGGACTATCGAACCGTCCTCGTAACCACGGAACTCGGAGAGAGACCTTCGCA
>VBMB01000021.1 GCA_005878525.1 Methanobacteriota archaeon | reverse complement strand
AGGCCAGCGATGGCGCCAATGATTCCACCTACAATCGCGCCAACCGGCCCGCCCACGAAGAACCCGACCGTCATGAAGCCGGGGATCGTGAAGAGGACTATCTTCACGGGCTATTGACTATGGGACAACTCTGCTTAAGTTCTTGCAATGGGTCGACGAAAGTGGGCCGCGCTCGCGTTCCTTCGACAACTTCAAGCGGCCTCGAGGCGTTCCGAAGTCGACAAGCATCCCTCCACAACGGGCCGCCCGGCTTGTCGGTACATGCAGGCGGCCTTCTTTCTCCGGAAGGGTGCCGTGGAGGCAATGACGTGGACATCACGTTCATCGGTCCGATCGTCGGTGGTGCCCTTGCACTCGGCGGCACTGCATATCTGGCGTTCTCCGCGAACAAGCGGGACTCAGTCGCCGCTGCGGAACGACAGCTGCAGGCGTGGCACAAGATCGCAAGGTCGCCGGTTCGATCAGAGGCACTGATGAAGACATTCGAGGTCGTCCAGCCTGTCCCTTAATACGATTGGTCCGAGTTCATCGAACAGGGCCCGTTCCTATCTGGCGATGAGGAAGCATCCTTCGAGCACAATGCGCTTTGCGACTACTTCCAAGACCACTCCACGATGGACTCGAATGACGTCCAGGAACGGTTCCGGAAGCTGAAGGAGACGGCGAAGGCCCGAATCAGCCAGTTCTCGAGGATCGTCGAGGACATGAAGCGGCGATCTCCATGGACATTCATCCGCGCCGAATATGTTTCCCGGCCCGGTACCTACCGCTTCCGTGTGCTCCAATGAGCGTCTGAGTGTGGCATTGGGGTCACGCCTTCACCGACCTCTCCCACCGATACCACGACCTTCGACGGGCCTTCGTCTTGTTCATGCGCGACGAGAAGACGATCCAGACGAGCCTCGAGCAGCTTCGTGGTCAGTTCCTGCAGTGGGGAACGCCCGATCTTCAGGTCTTCGTGATATCACGAAGGACTCTGGCTTGATCCGGGCGCTTGAGTGTGCGCTTTGTAACGCGGGTCTCCCGCTTCGATGAATCTTCCTCAGCTCTCAAACTCGAGGACAACGCTGGTCGGATCGCGGACGATCTCCTCGAGGCGTTTGATTGCCAGCTCTCCAGCCGCCACGGACGTCTGGCTCGCTCGCCTCATGGCCTCTGCCGAATCCAGAGCTCTCAATCGGGCAACGAGTTTGTCCAAGGCACTGTCTGATTCGCTTGGCGTCACTCCAGGGATTCGCAGGTACATCTCGTGGAAGCGATCGCGGGTGTTCCGCACTCCGTCTTCCCCGAGGTCCATCGCACCCCAGACGAAACGATCGGTGGTCATGAGGAGATTTGCGATGTCCGATGTCGGGGAGTCTCCCTCGGGCTGTCCTGTCATCTCGCGAGCCGCAATGCGTGATTGACTGTACAGGTCAGTTCTCGCGGCACTCCACGCTCGATTGTAATCGGGCAGAGTGGAGTGGAAAGTAGACAGGAGGTCGCGGAGCTTGTCGTCGACGAACAGTCGGAGTGGCCCCTTCATCATCCGCTCGTATCCCCGCTTCCAAATCTCCTGCCGTTCCGCGTCACCATATCTCATTTCGGCCCACTCGTACCGTCCGGCGGATTCGATCAGGGCCGCAGTCTCATCCCACAAGGGGACGTAGATGTCCTTTACTCGGGTGAGAGCATATTCTTGCCGGAGCTGCCTGTTCTCGGCCTTGCGATTGACATAGTCGTAGACCCGAATGTAGACGATCGCGCCGAAGAGGAGCACCGCGAGGCCTGTGGACTCCGGCAATATCGGTCCAAGCGGACGTAACGAATCGTAGACCGGGGCGCCGAAAGTCACCACGACCCATA
The DNA here is from genome assembly GCA_005878525.1 of Methanobacteriota archaeon. Taxonomy (GTDB): domain Archaea; phylum Thermoplasmatota; class Thermoplasmata; order RBG-16-68-12; family RBG-16-68-12; genus RBG-16-68-12. Next base: position 7,693 of record VBMB01000021.1, on the reverse strand, counting down.
CGACAACATCGAGCGCAAGACCCAACCATAGCCACGGCTCTGGGTTCGGTGGTTCCAGCCGTGTTCTTCGGGCCACGGCCGTGGATACGGAAGTGCCGTCCTTGAAGATTCTGCGGGAGAACCCATGCAAGGTCTTAGCTCTCTATCGGTCGGAAGAATGACGCATCGGTTTCCCAACACACTCCGGACAGTCGGAGTCTCTTCGAGGCGGTGATTTCCAATCCGCCAGGGCGCTTCACAGCCTTGAATTCGAACGAATCATGCGTGACCGGAGCAAATGAAACGGTTGCGGTCGATGGTGGGCACGAAAAAAAAGTTAGCTGTCCCGCTTCTACGTCGAGATGCCGGATCGCAGAAGCTGGGGCGAATCTCGAGGTTCCAGGAACCTCTTTCGACTTCCGCCAGAGGCGAGCGTGAGCCTGTCCATCAGGAGTGAGGCTGTGCGAAAGCACCGTCCCCTCGAACTCGGGTTGCACTCTGTAGTAAGGTGGTTCACCCGATTTTTGGAGCCAAACGATCCATGCGGGGAACGCATCCAAGGTGGCCCGTTTCATTCCTTTCTTGGCCATGAATCCGAATCTCGCTACCTCTTCAAAAGCGTAAGGTGCCCTTCCCGCGGGCGGGCTTGCGTGGCGAACGAGGGCTACAACGACATGACCCGAACCGACGGGCGTCTTCCGCAGCGAAACCGGAGCACTCGCAGGCTCTATTGCAAACGGTCCATGTTGGCAATGATATCTTTCAACCTGCGTTGGAGGGCACGGGCCTCGATACGACTGGCGCCGAGTCTCGCGTGGAACTCCCAATCGTCGACTGCCTCACAAGCCTCGTTGATCGCGTTCGCCAGCAGCACCAGTTCGTGAGCCGACAGTTGAACCGCTGCCTCGGTCTTCGACAGATGATCACCTCTGTTTCCGCCTGGCGCGGCGGCTTTTGGAAGTCCCAGATGCGATCAATGGATAATTGAAGGTGCCGCGCCAACGTTCGAAACCGTCATGGTAAAGTGCCCGCATTCTCCGAGGGCGAGCTGAGTGGGGAACGAGGGCTACGACAACGTAATCCGAACAGAAGGGGGCGTTCTCCGGCGCGAAAACAGCCTTCCGTCAAGCTGTGTCGAGCGGCTTGTGTACTCAGCCCATGATTCTTTCGCCCGCGTCTTCGACGAAAGTCATGTCGAAGTTCGCCGGAGTACCTCCGACGCGGCGGATAGCCTCGGTGATGTCGGTGAGCGTCCGGTTGCAATGGCGTTTCGTCTGCGCGCTTGCCTTCGCAACAAAGGGGGGGACTTCCCTGTCCCTGTCCAAGAAAAGTCCTCCCGATGAGACTTCTGGTCCGACGTAGAGCGAGTGCGGGTGCTCTCCCTCGTTGCGATCAGTTTGCTCGAGCGAATGCTGTTTTCTGAACCACTTGCGCAAAGGGAACTCGTTCGCTTCGAGCCACTGTAGGCCCTGCTCGTTCTTGGCCGTAACCCGAACGATCCATACCACACTGAGACCGATGGCTCCCGGATAACAAGAATCTTCTCACCAGCCCCATAAAGCGGAAGGTGCCCGCCCTTTCGGGCGGGCGTGGGTGGGGAACGAGGGCGATCTGGAACGACATAAGCCACCCCAGAACAACATAATCCGAACAGCAGGGGGCGTACGGCGGCCACCTGGCCCTATTCTGTCCTTCTGAGAGGACGGAAACCGCGAACTCAACGCAGCGTACGTGGCGAGCGGCGGATCGCTCGCTGAGTGGCGACCCTGAGACGTTTCGCCCTACTCCTCGGGCCAGTTCCCGGTGGTTAGGTCCAATGTCTGAATGGCGGCGATCTGTGCCTTCGGGACGACCCTGACGGGGAACCGATCATAGGAATACAACTCCGAGATTCGAATAGACTCGGAATCCTCTCCCGGGAAAACCCCAACGAGGACTTTCAAGACTCCGCGCTGAAGCCTGATCCGAACGAGCTTGCCCGCGAACTGGTCCGGCTTGCCCTCATACATTGGATTCGCCCCGGGAACGGATGGTGATCGCTAGGCATCAATCCTCTTGGACTGCGAGACATCCGAGATACCGACGACGCGCCGCACGACCGGGACCGGGACGCAAGGCGGAAATGAAAAGCCCGAGATCTCCTCGGTGGATGAGGACGAAGATGTCGGGTTCGGGACGGCGCGTTCGGAGTCCGTCTTCACGGATGTCAGCCGGCTTTCGGCCGCCTGGCGCGAGCCGAACAACGTCCGTGCCGAGGAAGTCCTGGTCGCCGACCTCCAGGGTCGGATCGTCGGCTGCGTGACGGTTGAGGATCGGGGCGAGGCACTGGAGTTGATCAACATCGATGTTCCTCGGGATCTCCAGGGCCGAGGGATCGGCACCCTGATGGTTCGACTCGTCGAGGAGCGAGCCCGGAGAGAAGGCAAGCGGTCCGTCACGCTGGGGACGAGTCGGAATGCGGCTGGGGTGGCCTGGAAGTCGTTGCCGTGGTGGCAGTCTCGCGGCTATCGCATCACCGGCGAGGAGGAGAACGATTGGACCCGGTCCATCGGGGCGGGGGTCCGGGAGATTCGGATGGAGAAGAAGATTTCTCAGACCACCGAGATCCTCTTGCGGGACGTGACGGAAACGGACCTCCCGATCTTCTTCGAGCACCAAACGCGACCCGGCCGCCAATTTCATGGCCGCGTTCACGTCCCGTGACCCTGCCGATAGAGATGCTTTCGCCGCGCACTGGAAGCGAATACTCAACGACGACACCGTCGTCGTGAAGACAATCGTGTTCGAGGGGCGCGTGATAGGAAATGTCGCGAAGTTTGTGGATAGAGAATTCGGCAAGCCGGAAGTCACCTATTGGATCGGAAAGGAATATTGGGGAATGGGCTTTGCGACCAAGGCGCTCTCAAGGTTTCTGAGGGACATACAAGTACGCCCTATTTACGGCCGCGCGGCCAAGGATAACGTCGCCTCGATCCGAGTCATGGAGAAATGCGGGTTCGCCATCTCTAGATACGGCAAAGGATTTGCAAGCGCGCGCGGAAAAGAAATCGAGGAAGTCATCTTGGAACTGAGTGATCCCGCTGCTTCCTGACAATGTGTGTGTCCGTCCAATCACGCCGGCAAAACCGGGGACCGGGACGCACCCCGGAGACGCAGTTCTTCGTAGCCCCACAGGAAGAGCGCGAGCCAGAGGGTGAGGGACAAGAAACCCGCCGTTAGACCGATTACCGCGACGCCATCGCTTTGCGTCGTCCTCCAGAGGACGGTGAGGCCCGAACTGATCGAGCCGATGACGAGCGCGACGACTCCGGCGGTGCGGGCTTGCCAAACGCCGACGCCCAAGAGAAGCCAGTAGAACGTCAGGCCGAGGGCAATCGCGAAGCCCACGTCGACAGCGCCGAGGGCCCCACGGAGGCCGGGGGCGTACACGAATCCGAGTACGACTCCCAACGAGGTCCGTATCAGCGCGCCAACAACCGAGGCGGCGAACCCAAGCCCCGCGAGGCCCATGAACGCTCGTTGGCTCGGCTCGAGGTACGCGCGGTCTCGCCACACAATCAAGAACCCGACGATCAACACGGCCGCAGTCGCCCCCACAAGCAGCGGGCCACTCAGCGGAATCCAGAGCGTGTGGAGGCCTAGGTAGAATGACTCCTGCCCCCCTGGAACCGAAGCCGGCAACAGGTAGCCGACGTACTGGAAAACGAAGGAGAGGAAATGTAAGCCAATCGCGCCTGCGATGAACAGAAGTCCGATTCCGAAGCGCGAAGTTGAAGGCATGTTAAACCTCCCTGCCTTGAGCGGGGGAGAGCCTCTCAAACGATGAAAGTTACGTTTCGTCTGGAGGCCGGGTTGTCGGACCCTCCATCTCAGCTTCGTACTCGATCCCGATCGCGAAGCCGTCTGGTCGGACATGAAGAGGTCGGCTCCTGTTGCTGAGGTAGTTGCCGACCAGCAGCGACTCGTACCTCTCACCGCGGATTGGTCCCCTCCGGGGGCGCGAAGAACACCAGGACCGCCAGATTCTCCAGGATATCGTGGAACCGGTGTTCGGCGCGGGCGGGGACGAACACGACGCTCCCTGGACGGACCTCGCGATCCTCTCCCCTCACCCGAATTCGCGCGCGACCGCGGACGACGTAGTACACCTCGTCCTCGGCATGGGCCGATTGCTTGTCCTCGCCGCCTCGGGGGAGTTCGTACAGGCCACAACTCATCGACGCGACCCGCAGGAACTCGAGGTATGCCTCGCCTCGTCGCCGGCGCGCCTCGAGGAGATCCGTGACTTCGTGAGCTTCCATCCAAAATGCCTCGCCACCGGGCAACGAGTCCTCGGATAAAGCCGCGTCGGCGAACGCAGTATCATTAAGTAGGCCGGCATATTGGCGAAGTTGTCCATGGCCGACAATTCATCCGACGAGGATCAAAAGAGACGGCAGACCCCGCCACCCGTTGAGTTCGTGCGGCCGTCGGAGGCCCAGGGACCGGCCCCTCCGCGAGACCAGCCTCCCGCGGCCTGGGTGCCGCGACCCGAGGAATTCGGTCAGCCGCCGCAGCAGCCCTTCCCGCAAGCATGGCCGCAGGTTGCGCCAAGGACCGGACGACCCATCATCGGAGGCGTCCTCCTCATCCTTTCCGGATTGCTCGGGATGGTGAGCACGTACCTCATCTTCATCCGACCGCTGGCCCCCTCGGACGTCTCCGCAATTCAGAACATGACCGCGGGGGATCTGACGGCGAACGCGCTCCTCGTCTTCGCCGTCGTCTATGCGCAGGCGTTCGCGATCTTGGGCGGAATCATGGCCATCCAGCGGAAGAATTGGAAGCTCGCGGTCGTCTGCGGCGTCGCCTCCCTGCTCAACTTCGGGTTTTTCCTGATCGGCACGTTCCTTGGTCTGGCGGGCCTCATCGCGATCATCACCGCCCGTCGGGACTTCATCGGCTAAATCCTGGGCAGAATCGGGTCTGAGTCATCCACTGGAATGAGCCGCGGCTAATCCCGCGCGAGACCCCGGCGACGGATGAGGAATCGGCACACCGGATCTCCGGCGACGACTCGGTGAGAGGTCTCGACATCCGCATGAATCAGGTTCTGAAACATTTCCCGCTCGACGAGCCGCCCTCGTCCCGGATCTTCACGAGCTCCCCGACTCGGTCTTTCAGACCCGAATCCGGAATTCGGTTGCGGTTCGCATCGAGGACCTCTTGCGCCCGCTGCTGGAGGAGCCGCACGACGGCGTCCCGCCCGAGCTTTTCCTCGATGAAATTCAGGGCGGAGAGGGTCATGTGCGTGTACGCCTCCGGGAAGAGGGTCGCGGAGCTCTTGCTCAGGTTGAAGAACGCTCGCGGTCGGCCACGGCCACCCGCCTTGAACGACCGCTCGACGAGGCCCTTCGCCTCGAGCACGTTCAGGTGCTTCAGCGTGGCCATCTTGGAGATCCGGAGCTCCTCCGAGATGTCCGAGAGCGAAACGGCCCCGCGGAGCTTGAGGGTCAGGAGGATCTGTTTCTTGGCGGACGAGAAGCCCGCCTCGAGGCCTCCGGCGTCCACCTCGTTGACCGGTACCATGGACTACCGAATGGCCCTCCGATATCATATACCTATTCGTTTACAAAATCGAGAGTTCGAGGTATCCTTCGCCGAGGCTGAGAAGATTCGAGCGGGACGGCGATGACGCCGCCCCGGTGCGGATCAAGGCGGAGGCGGACTGTCTTTCCTCTTCCGTCGGATCGCGATGACCACCACGAGGAGGACAATCGCAATAATCACGACGGCTCCGATCGCCGCGACGAAGAGACCTCCGAAGGGTCCCGTGGCTCCGGGTAGCTGCAAGTCGGCCTGGACGTCGGTCGTCACCGTCGGGTCGTGAACGATCGAAGCGCCACCGAGGAAGCTCAGGCCGGCGAGCAGGGCAAATCCGACGAATGCGTTGCCTCGTTCGCCGATCGCCGCAAAGCGGACGCCCGCGACGATCTGACCGTAGACCGGGACCGTTGCGCCGTCGACGGTACTATCGCTGACCCAGAGGAAGCGGCCAATGCGCGTCCAGTTGCCGCCGAACTCGACGTAGGGACTCTGCAGCCGGCGGGCGAGCAGGTAGGTCCCCGTCGTGTCGTTGGCAGACTCCGTGCCGGTCGCCGTCGTGAATTGCGCGGCGCCGGTCTCACCCATCCGGGCGAGCACGCGGCTCTCGAACCAGGCATCCACGATCGCGGCGGGGATCAGGTTCCCCACGATGACGCCGAGCTCCAAGAGAATCCGACGGGACGCCGCCGGGTTGTTCTGTGCAGCGAACGTCCAGCCCTCGATGTCCTGGTCCCATTTCAGGTCGTAGTGGAGCGCCTTCCCGCTGACGATCAGGTCGTTCAACCGCGAGATGTTCGTGACGACGATTCGGCCGCCAATCTGGCCGACCGTGACTTGCCACTGCGGGACGGTCGCGTTGTCCACCTGGGTAAGGGACGCGTTCAGGTGGAACGTGAACCGGACGAGCGGCAAGGTTCCTGCGACATTGCCCGTGTAGTTCGCGACGGCGGCGTAGGGGAGGTTCTGCGCGCTGAGGTTGAAGGTCCAGCTCCGGTACGCCGTCCCGTTTGACTGGACAATCGAACCGGCGGTCCAGCTCGTGTTGAGGTCGACCTTCTTGTACAGAGTATCGGCCCGGTCGATGTAATCGCTGAACCGGTCGGTCGTGGTGTCGTACACGCGCGCATAGTTCGCGATGCCGTTGCCGTTCGAATCTTTGAACTCGACGAGTGAATCGAGCTTGACTTCGGATTCGCCGACGTCCCGTACACGACGCCGAACGCGGCGTCCGAGCCGAACCGGACGAACACATGGTCGCCTCCGCCAAGGGCCGTCGTCGGGCCTGTCTCCTGGACGAGCTGGCCGTTGATCAAGGTCGCGGCTCGGGCTGCGGGTGTCACCAGAACGGCCATTCCGACCGTCGCGACCAAGAGCAAGCCGATCAGAATCGCCTTCGCGTTCATGAGGAATCGAACCTCTTGAGAGTCCTCGGCTCGCGAGCGAGCATTTGAAACGTTCCGCGCAATTGTCAATCCCGACTTCGTACCAAGTGTTCGAGCATTGGGCTTCGAAACCATTCTGAATCGAGCCTGGGAGCCCGCAGGATTGCTGCGCAAGGTTCTTAGAACACAGCTCCGTACGCGCGCGGGATGAAGGCTCGAATTCTCGGTCGCACGGGGCTGAAGGTCTCCGAAATCGGGTTCGGCGCCTGGGCGGTCGGCGGGAATGCGCACGGGAACTCGTACGGTCCGACCGACGACTCGGAATCGATCGCCGCGGTCCGGCGCGCCGTCGAGCAAGGGGTGAATTTCATCGACACTGCGGATGTGTACGGATGGGGCCATAGCGAGGAGATTCTCGGCGAGGCACTCGAAGGCCACCGCGACGACGTGCACATGGCGACGAAGGTTGGCGGGGATTTCTACCACGGTGGCGTGCGGATGAACTTCGATCCCGGATACATCGCATTCGCCCTGGAGCGGTCGCTCAAGAGGCTCCGCACCACGCATGTCGACGTGTACCAACTCCACAATCCGCCCACGGAGATGATGGGCGATCCCGAAACGTACGAGGTCCTGGAAGCCTTGAAGGCGGAACACAAGATCGATCACTACGGGGTCTCCGTCCACGAGCCTGCAGAGGCGACGCTCTGCCTCGAGGCCGGGTCGCCGGAAGTCTTGCAGGTCCC
>VBMB01000057.1 GCA_005878525.1 Methanobacteriota archaeon | reverse complement strand
GACATGATTTCTGAAGACGACGCCGGCGTCAGCCCTTAATCGTCCAACCGACGAGGCCTCGGATGTAGAACCGCTGAAGAATCGCGTAGAGCGCCACAGGGACTGACATCGTCAAGATGGCCCCCGCGGACAGGAGATCGTACGGACGGACGAATTGACCGACGAGCCGGGGAACACACTGCGTGGACAGGCACCAGTTCGGGTTCTGGATGAGGACTTGAGCGAAGAAGAAGTCGGTCCAGACCCACATGAACTGAAAGACGATGATGGCTGCCATCGCGGGCAACGACATCGGCAGAACGATTTTGTAGAAAATCTTGAAGTCCGAAGCGCCGTCGACGCGCGCCGCCTCCTCGACCTCAAGAGGGAGGGTCCGGAAAAAGTTCCGCATGAAGAGGATGATCCAAGGGATCCCCCAAGCGGAATGGATGAGGATGAGGCTGAGTAGGCTGCTGATGAGGCCCGCTCGGATCATCAGGTTGTAGACCGGGACGGCCACCATCATCTGGGGAACGGCCATGAACAGGACGACCGCCAGGAAGATGTAATCCCGCGAGCGGGTTTGGAACCGAGCGAATCCGTAGCCCGCGAGAGCCCCGACGAGCATCGGGATGATCGTCGCCGGCATGGCGACGAGGAACGAGTCACGGAGTCCCAGGGAGAGCGGACATCCAGGGTTGTTCCAAACCGCGACGAAATTGTCGAGCGTCACACTGAACGGGGACAGGCGCCACCATCCGAGGCTCGTCTGGTCGAGGGGCCGGACCGCCGTCATCGCGACGCCGACGAAGGGCAGTAACCACGCGAGCCCGATCACCCACGCGACCACGTGGATTACGATGGTCCGCGGGCGGATGCGGACCCACCGAGACCGCGAACGCATCGGCGCACGTTTGGTGGGCGCAGATGCGTTCACGAGATCCCCTCGACGGCGCCTTGACCCTCGTCCCCCGCTGCCTTGGCCGATTTCGTTTCGACCTGCGGGACGGAGGGCGCCGTGCGCCTACCCTTCTTTCGAAGCGGCAGCCCGAGGAGCTTGCGGAACAGGCCGACCGCCACGATGAGCGTGAAGATCGTCAACAGGGTCGCGACGACCGCGGCAGAGCTGTAGTTGATGTTTGAGAAGTACCGATACATCTGGAGAGCAAGTACGTCCGCCGCGCCGCCCACACCCCCTTGCGAATTCGTGGCCCCGATGACGATATCGAACAACTTGAGTTCCCAGAGAAGGGTCATCGTGACGATGACGAGGGTGACGGGACGGAGCAACGGCCACGTGATTTTTCGGAAGATTTGCCACTCCGACGCACCATCGACGCGGGCTGCCTCAAAGTAGTCTTTCGGGATCGTGGTGAGGCCCGCGGAGTACACGATCATGCTGAAGCCCGTCCACGACCACACGGTCCCGAAAATCAGCCCGAGGGGGAGGGTGTTGGGCGTGACGAGCCAATTGACGTCGAGCGACTTGATCCCGAGCCACCCGAAGAAAGCCGGGACGACCCCGATCGGGTACTCGAGGACGAATCGAAGGACGACCCCGACGACGATGAGCGGCGTGACCATTCCAAGGAAGATGAGCGACTTGACGAACGAGGCCCCGCGGACGTTCTGCAGAAGCACGGCGAGGAACAGGCCCATGAAGACCGTCAGCGGGAGGTGGATGCCAATCCAAATCAGGTTGTTCAGGAGGGTGCCACAGGGAGGACCGCGTTGGAGGCAGGCCGGATTGAAGGTATCCGGCGAACCGAGGACGGAACCGTAGTTTTGGAGGCCCGCGTAACTACCGTCGGGGGCGACGAAACTCAACGTCAGGGTGGCCACGATCGGATAAATGACGAGGACGATCAGGAAGATCGCCGCAGGGAGGAAAAACGACAGAAACCTCGCCTGCGACCGGCCCCAACGGCCCATCGAAACGCGATCGCCACGCCGGGGGACGAGGCGGGAAAAAAGCCCGCCTCCCGGAATTTTCATGGTTGCGCTTGGGCAGCCGCCTGGATGTTCGCCAGAACGGTCTGCCAGTTGGCCGGAGTGGCCCAAAGGCTCTGAAGCTCGCTCCAGAAATGACCCTGGAACGGATTGCCGATCGTGTCGTCCAGGTCCGTCAGGACGGCCTTGCCTTGCATGAGAGACGCGACCTGGGCGTCGAGGGCCGGATATGCGGACGCCGAGACCCCTGTGGCCGTGGCGATGTGTCCGCCGACGCCTACCTGGATCGTCTGGGCCTCTTTCGTTGACAGCCACTGGGCGAGGCGCTTCCCGAGATCGGAATGCGCGGCGTACTTCGGCACGAAGAAGTAGTCGGCCGCGAACACGATGCCCTGGTTCGACCCTCCGCCAGGCAACGAGAACACCTTCAGGTTAGCCGGGTTCGGCACGAACCCCGATGTGATCCAGCTTCCCATGAAGTACAGCGGATAGGCGCCGTTCCACCACGATCTGATGACGGCCGGATCGTTCCACGTCTGCGGTGCGCTCCAGAATCCGTTCTGCAAGGTCGGCACCAGGTAATTCTGGAAGACGGCCTTTACGCTGGCGTCGGTCCATGAGAGCGTCCGATTCGTCAGGGCGCGATGCATGGCCGCGCCACCGTACGTCTCGATGAACCCCTCGGTGACATCGGACAGGGGCCAGCCGACGCCGTCCCCGCTCAGGATCGGTGCGCTGACGCCAGAGGTGTTCTTGATGTCCCATAGAAGTTGGCTGAACCCCGCCCAGGTCGTCGGGACGTTCAGGTTGTGGCTCGTGAAGAACGAGGAGTTGTACCAGAAGCCCGGCTTGACCTTGCCCGTGTACGCGCCGCCCCAGACCTTGCCGGTCACCGTCAGCGGGTCGAGCGCCCCCGGCTGATAGCTCGATGGGCTCAACGTCCCGGTGAGATCCGTGACCCAGCCCCTTCCGGCGAACTGCTTGATCGTCGCGCTCGGCATGAAGATCAGGTCGGCCGGAGACTGCTGCGCCTGGAAGTTAATCGGGAGTGTCAGCGAGAGGTCTTCCTGCCGCGAAGTCGTATACTGATACGAAATCCCCGTGGCATTTTTGAAGGCGTCGAGGACCGGCTTGAAATTCGCCCACTCTCCGCCGGCCCATGGACCGATGACCTGGACCGAGCCCGCTCCGGGTGCCGGCACCGCCAGGTAATAGACCGCGAGTCCCGTGATCACGTTCGTGACCACGAGGAGTGCGACGATGATTGCAACCATTCTCCCCATCGACCGGGCCGGGACGTACGGCGCCGGACCACCTGACGTTCCTGCGTCTGCTGATGAAGACAAAATCCTCCTCCTCCCGTCTTGGGCCCGAAAGGGTCCCACCCCCCATTACCCTTTCGCACACAAACCAAGCCTGCGGCCCTCGCACAATCCTCAATATCATCAAGAGCGGGTACCGGCGCTGGACCATGCCGGAAATCCGCAAGGATTACGCGACGCCGACCTGGGTGGTCTTCTCGGCGGCCCGGTCTCAACGCCCCGGCGCCTTCCGCAACCCGAAAGATGCGACGCCCAAAGAGAGCTGCCCGTTCTGCGAAGGCCACGAGGCGATGACGCCGCCGGAGATCCTCGCGTATCGAGACCGCGGCGGGCCAAACGGACCGGGCTGGTCGATTCGGTGCGTGCCGAACAAGTTCCCGGCGCTCGAACGGGTTGGTGAGGTCCGAGAGCATCGGGACGGACCGTTCCTCAGCGTGGACGGAGTCGGCGCGCACGAGATCATCGTCGAGTCGCCGGACCACGACGGGCATCTCGCCACGCTAGACGATCGACAGGTCGAGCGGGTCCTCCGCGCGTACCGCGAACGGTATCACGACCTCGCCGCGGACCGGCGAATCAAGTACGTACAGATCTTCAAGAAT
>VBMB01000056.1 GCA_005878525.1 Methanobacteriota archaeon | reverse complement strand
GACATCCTCGTTTGGAGGGATGCCTGCCGGAGCCCGTCCTCGCGGGGAGTCGTGGACGGGTCCCTTTCTTAGGCGTCCTCGAGGTTCTCGCGGGTCCCGTACGGCGTCGAGTACTTGTGCGTCTCGCGGATGCGTTCGATGCCGTCGATTTCTTTGATGTACTCGGCGACGACCGCGGGGACGAGGGATTCCCAATCACCGCCCTTGAGCATCCGGTGTCGGACGACGGTGCCGGAGAGGCGCTCGCGGTCCACGAGGGGAGGCGACGAGACCTTCAGGCCGTGTTCCCGGAACAAGCGCACGACGAGATCCGAGTTCGTGTACACGATGTCGAAGCGGGGTACGAGGGAGGTCACGTGACTGACCCACACGCTGTGGACGTGCGTGTCCGGGATCGGGACGATGTGGTAGTCGTGGATGCCTTCCGCATCGAGGGCCCGTTTGATCATCTCGTATCGCTCGCCTGCGGTGAAGGGATTCTCCCCCGTGTGACTGTACTGCGCCGAGCCGATGCCGACGATGATCTCGTCGTTCGACTCCAGGATCCGTTTCACCGTCGCGAGGTGGCCTCGATGGAACGGCTGGAACCGACCGATGAAGAATGCGCGCCCGGTCACTCGTCATCCTCCGAGAGGAAGTGGTCGATGTACGGGCATTCGAGCGTCAAGAACTTGCGGCAGTGGACGCATCGGCCGTCATCCTCGGACGGCGAGAGAGCGGGGCTGAACTCGTAGCATGGCATCGGTTCGGAGAACTCGGAGGGATCCATCGGATCGTCCACCGGTCTCTCCGGAACTTCAGTGGGGCACCGCGGCCGGGCCCGGCTTGTCCGGCGTGATCTTCGGGACCAGCGCCACGAGTTTGCTGATGAGCCCGGACTTCTTCGGACCCACGAGCGCCTCCTCGAGGACCTCGCTCAGCGTGTCCACCGGGATGATCTCGATTTTCCCCTGGTAGCGATCCTCCAGGAGGACATCCTTCATGTTCGCGCGGGGAATCACGACTTTCTGAAGGCCGAGCTCCGCCGCGGCCTCGATCTTCGCGGTCACGCCGCCGACGGGGAGGACCTGTCCGCGGACACTCAAGGAACCGGTCATCGCAACGGTCTGGTTGACCGGTACCTCTTCCAAGGCGCTGATGACGGCCGTCGCCACCGAGATGGATGCGCTGTCGCCTTCGGTGCCTTCCCGGGAGCCGACGAACTGGACATGGATGTCGTGGTTCGAGATGTCTTCGCCCGTGTACTTCTTGATCAGCGCGGCGACATTCTCGACGGCCTCCTTCGCGATTTCTCCGAGGCGGCCCGTCGCGATAATGCGGCCTCCCTGTTTCGCCTGAGCGGGAGTGACTTCCGCGGCGATCGGCAGCACGATGCCACTAAACTCCGCGATCGAGTTGTCGCCGACCAGGACCGCGAGGCCATTGACCATGCCAACGATAGCGCCTTCCGTAATGAACGTCTGATACTCCTTGCCCCGCTCGATCATCCGGTCCGCGACTTGCTGTTCGAGAGACCGCGCGATCCGCTTCGCGTTCACGACGTGCTTCGCCGTGACGAGAGGCGTCGCCTCTTCCTGCGCGATGTCGCCTGCCACTCGGATGAGACCTCCGAGCTCGCGCAGTCGCAGCGTCAGTTGACCGCGGCGGCCGGCCCTCCGCTGCGCCTCCCGCAGGATCTCGAGGACCGCGGAGCGATCGAAGTGCGGAATCTTCCGGTCTTTTGCGACCTCTTGGGCGACGAACCGAACGAGCTTGAGCCGATTCTCTTCCGAATCGGGCATCGTGCTCTTCATGTAAATCTCGTAACCGTACCCGCGGATCCGCGAGCGCAGCGCCGGATGCATCCCTTGCACCGCGTCGAGGTTCCCCGCGGCGACGAGGATGAAGTCGCATGGAACGGCTTCGGTCTTGACCATGGCCCCGGAGGACCGCTCGCTCTGGCCGACGATCGAGAATTTCTTCTCCTGCATCGCCGTCAAGAGGCTCTGCTGGCTCTCCATCCGGAGCACGTTGATCTCGTCGACGAACAGGACGCCCTTGTGGGCCTTGTGAATCGCGCCAGACTCGACGCGCTCATGCGCGGGCGTCTCGAGCCCGCCGCTCTGGAACGGATCGTGCTTCACGTCCCCGAGGAGGGCACCCGCGTGGCTGCCCGTCGCATCGACGAACGGGGGCATCTCGTCGGGCGTGTGGCTCACGAGGAGCTTGGGGACCATCAGGTTCTCTTGCCGGTGTCCCGTGTACCGCGTCGCAATGTAGATGATCGCCGCCACGAGAATGCCGAACAGGATGATGTTCGGTGCGTCGGGACGGAACTCGGGGGTCGGAGATCCCCACTGGTACGAGAGGATCACGCTCAGCCCAATGATGAAGAAGACGATCGTCATGACCATGGAGGCCTTCTGCTCCCGGCGTTGCATCGCCTCCGCCTTCTGCGCGTTGACGATTTCGCGGCCCTTCCCGGCGGGCACGACGCGAATCTTCGGCTCGTTCGGGTCCTCCGGATTGTGGTAGACGATGATGTCCTGGAGGTCGTCCCGGGGGAGCATTTCCGTCATCGACCGGGCGAGCATCGACTTCCCAGTGCCCGGGTCGCCGATCAACATCACATGCCGCTTCTGCTCGGAGGCTTTACGGATCACTTCGACGGCTCGCTCTTGACCGATCACCTGATCAACGAGCCGCTCAGGGATTTTCACTTCCGCTGTGGACCGGAAATCGACCTTGTTAATCCACGAGTCCACAGGGGGGAGTTCTTCAGGCTCTCCCACCGTCTCCACCATCTTCTGACCGGGCCCTCGCTTGGGTCGCGTTCGAATACACGAGCCTTCTACTTAAACACTTCTCGGACGTTACCGAGGTCGAGTTGGCGAAAATCGCACACTGTGCGATGCGAATTCCCGCGGCTCGAGCGTTCGCGGCGTGGCAAAACGCTCCCTTGTTCTGTTCCACAAGAGGCAAATTCCCCATATAATCTTGAAGCGACGGAGATTGTGGCGACGGCGATCGCCGCCGCGACGGTTTCAAGAACAGGGATGCTACGCCGCACGCTTCGCAATCATCTGAGCGAGCTTGGCGAACGCGATCTCGACGTTCTCGCCCGTCTTCGCGGATGTGAACAGGAACGGTGCATCGTGCGACTCCGCTGCGCTCTGCACGTCCGCCTTCGTGACGGTCATTTGGCTCTTCAGGTCCGCTTTGTTCGCAAGGAATTCGATTGGGACGTTCCCCGTGACCTTGATCACCGCCGCGACCCAGTCCTCCAAGTCGTCCAGCGTCTCCTTTCGTGTGACATCGCAGACGGCCAGGACGCCTTGGGCCCCGTGGAAGTACGCCTCTTTCAGCAACTCTCGGAAACCCTTCTCGCCCATAATGTCCCAGATTGTCATGTCGACATCCATGCCTCCGTTCGGGCTGTCGACCTTGATCTCTTTCTTCGAGACCTTCGCCCCGAGGGTGGAGATGTATCGGTCGTCGAATTGGTCCTGAATGAACCTGCGGATCAGACAGGTCTTGCCGACCGCGCCCTCCCCGACGAGGCAGACCTTGACTTTCATCTTTTGGCGGTCCATCGGAATCCCTGGATGCGGTTCGTCGCTCGCACACGTCTCAGGTTATAAAGGCGTTGCCCATCGGTTATCTATCGAGATAATGGCGGTCCCCATCGGGGCCGAAGTCGAAGTCTCATCACTCGTTGCCGCGGTGTCCGATGGCGTCGGCGAGGGCCCGGAACGCCTCGTTCACGCCGGCCCCGGTCTTCGCGGACGCGAGGAATGTCTGCGCGCTGTGGATCGAC
>VBMB01000055.1 GCA_005878525.1 Methanobacteriota archaeon | reverse complement strand
AAAATTCACCTCCTCCTCGCCCGGCACAATTCGCATATCCGGCGGCCGATATATGATGGCTTCCTGCGCGGAACCCTTATTGTCCCCGGGCCGTTCGGTAAGTGAGCCGATGGACTGGGAGCAACTCCACGACGACTTGCAGCGGGTCATCGAAGACCTCGCGGAGAAGAACCGACGCGCGCCGATCATCGTCGAGGGCGAGTACGACAAGCGGTCGTTGCGGGCCCTTGGAGTCACGGGCGACATTCGCCTCGTCAATCAGGGCTCGACCGTCTTCGGCCTCTGCGAGCTGATCGCGGCCCATCATCGAGAGGCGATCATCCTGACCGACTGGGACGTCCGCGGCGGACGGCTCGCGAGGCAGCTGAGGGATGCGCTCTCCGCGAATGGCGTGCGATTCGACGAGGACCTCCGCGCGCGACTCACACGGCTTTGTCGGAAGGACATTACCGACGTCGAATCGCTCCACGGATTCGTCGAGCGAGTCGCGGAGCATGTGTCGGTGGGCTACCGGCAGCGCCCATCGAAGCGATGGTACGCAGAGCGGGTCCAAAAGCGGGATACGCGCCGACGGTCCCAAAAGTGAGAATGATTGCCCGAACCCTTAAATAGGCCCGCCTCCAGTTTGGAGTCGGGATAGCGGTAAAGGCCGCGATTCACAGATCCCACTCATCCGAATCATCCTTTCCTGCCTCCAGGACTGCGAGGCTGAAATGCCCTGCGGGGCGAGAGTTGTCCGGATAGAGGGACGTAAACCGCGGATTCACGGCTAGCCCGGACAAGTGCGAAAATGAACATCGATCCGAGTACGACTAAATATCTCATCCAGGCCCGCCTGGAGGCGGAAGGGATCGTCGAGAAACCCGACGTCGTCGGGGCCGTGTTCGGCCAGACGGAAGGGCTCCTCGGCGAGGAATTGGACTTGCGAGACCTGCAGAAGAGCGGCCGCATCGGCCGAATTGAGGTCGACGTCCAGAGCAAGAAAGGCCGGAGCGAAGGCACGATTCTGATCCCGTCTTCGCTGGACCAGGTCGAGACCTCGATTCTGGCGGCGGCCCTCGAGACCATCGACCGCGTCGGCCCATGCAAGGCCACGATCAAGGTCGACAAGGTCGAGGACACCCGCGTGACGAAGCGGAACAAGATCATCGAGCGAGCGCGCTCCCTGCTCTCGTCCATGGTCGAGGAGTCGAAGACCTCCGGGTCGGACCTCCTCGACGAAGTGCGCCAGAGCGTCCAGGTGTCGGAGATCGTGTCGTTCGGGGCCGAGCGGCTTCCCGCCGGACCGAACGTCGCGGACAGCGACGCGATCATCATCGTCGAAGGGCGCCAGGACGTCCTGAACCTCCTTCGGTCGGGGATCAAGAATGCGATCGCCGTGGAAGGGACGAACGTCCCGAAGACGATCCAAGAGCTTTCGAAGGAACGGGCGCTCACCGCTTTCGTCGATGGAGACCGCGGCGGGGACCTGATCCTGAAGGAACTCCTCCAGGTGGCGGAGGTCGACTTCATCGCTCGCGCCCCGCGAGGCAAGGAAGTCGAGGAGCTCACCCAGAAGCAGATCATGAAGTGCTTGCGGAACAAGATCCCCGCGGACCAGTACGTCGAGATGTACGGCCTGTCTGGCCAAGTCTACAAAGCGGAGTCCGAGTTCCCCGAACCGAAGCCTGCGAGTGGACCGCAACCCCGCGCCGAGCCGAGACCCGAGTTCCGTCCGGAACCGCGAGAGCCGCGGGAGCCCCGCGAGGAACGGCCGCTCGTTCCGCTGGCGCCGACGACGAAGGTCCTCAACCCGAAGCTCGAGAAGTACCGTGACATCCTCCTGCAACTCGGCGGCTCCTCGACGGCTCGTCTCCTCGACGAAGGAGACGGCGTCGTGACGGAGGTCCCGGTGCGAGAGCTCGTCGACACGCTCAAGAACGCGAAGCAGACCCGCGCCGTCGTCTTCGACGGCATCATCACGCAGCGGATCCTCGACATCGCCTCGGAGATGAACATGCACTCCATCGTCGGCACGAAGATGGGGACGATCACGAAGCAGCCCGCGGGCGTCGAGGTCTGGACGCGCAGCGACTTGGCGCCGTAAACCGAGGTGGAGCGTATCGCGCGAACGAAGATGGTGACCGCCGAGGACGGCTTCGCCCTCGACGACTTCGAGACGACGGCGGACATCGCGATCCCGGACGATCCGTTGAAGCGGGTCGTCGGCCAGGACGAAGCGATCGCGCTCGCGCGGATCGCCGCGAACCAGCGTCGGCATTTCCTGCTCGTCGGCCCACCAGGCACGGGCAAGTCGATGATTGCCCAGGCTCTCTCCCTCCACCTGCCTTCCGTCACGGAAGAGATCCGAGTCGTCCACAATCCGGAGAACCCGGAACGGCCTCTGATTGAGGTGAAGCAGAAGGACGAGGTCCTGCAAGAACAGAATCGGCTTGCGGGCGCCGAAGGCGACCTGATCGATCCGAAAGAAGCGCCGATCAACGTGGCGGAGCGGCTCGGCTACAAGTGCGTCCACTGCGGGACGTACTCCTCGCCGACGGACCGCATGTGCCCGAAGTGCGGCCGACCGAAGGCGGCCTCACAGGCGAACGTCGGGAACCCGTTCGGGGACTTGCTCGGCGGCATCTTCGAGGTCACGTTCGCACAGCTCCAGGGCCGGGACCGCGTGACGACGACCCGGCAGCAGTTCGGCAAAGAAGAGGTCGTCGTCTACGAGCGGGCGGGCGACATGATCCGCGTGCTCGACCAGAAGGCGCTCGAGAAGCGTCGAGAGGTGGAGAAGGAGAGCCCCCGCAAAGTGCTCGTCCCGATCACCCGGCGGCCGTTCGTCCTCGCGACGGGGGCGAGCGAGACGGAACTGCTCGGGGACGTCCGTCACGATCCGTACGGCGGCCATCCGCAACTCGGCACCCAACCGTACGATCGCGTCGTCGCGGGTGCGATCCACGAAGCCCACCAAGGAGTCCTGTTCATCGACGAGCTTCCGTTGCTCGGCCATCTCCAGCGGTTCATCTTGACCGCGATGCAAGAGAAGCGATTCCCGATCTCCGGCCGGAATCCGCAGAGTGCGGGTGCGAGCGTGAAGGTCGAGAGCGTCCCCTGCGATTTCATCTTCGTCGGCGCATGCAACATCCAGGACCTGCCGCACATCCTCTCGCCATTGCGGTCCCGCATCACCGGCGGCGGGTACGAGATCCTCGTCGAAACCACGATGCCCGATTCGGACTCAAATCGAGCGAAACTGGCGCAGTTCGTCGCGCAGGAAATAGCGGTCGACAAGCGAATCCCGCCCGCCTCGCGGGACGCGGTCGGCATCGTGATCGAGGAAGCCCGACGGCGTGCGAAGACCTTGGACAACAAGGACAAGGCCCTCAGCCTGCGGTTGCGGGAACTCGGTGGACTCATCCGGTCCGCGGGCGACATCGCAGTCACGGAGCAGGCGAAGCGGATCGAGGCCGATCATGTCCAGCGGGCGATCAAGGTGTCCCGCTCGATCGAAGATCAGATCCGGGAGCGATACGGATCGTACACCGCCGGCGTGGGGACGGACCTGTCGTCAGCCCAGCGCGAGTCCTCCCCGTACCACTACTGGAACGAGCACAAGG
>VBMB01000054.1 GCA_005878525.1 Methanobacteriota archaeon | reverse complement strand
TCCCGTTGCGGCCGGGGACGGTCCTCGGGATCGCGACGGATCCTCCGTACGGACGGGCCGCGTCGACGCGGGGCGAGGCGATCGATCGACTCTACGCGCGCGCCTTCCACGCCTTCGGGGAACTCCTTCCGCGCGGCGGCCATCTGGCGATCGTACTCCCGAACGAGAAATGGATCGAGCGGGGTTCCGCATTGCTGGAACTGGTCGAGACGCACGCGCTTCGGGTGCACCGGTCGCTCGTGCGCCACTTCTGCGTTTTCGTCAGAGCGTGACCTGGAGATCCACCGGGAGCTCCGGATGCACAAGGCCATCGGAAGTCCGGGCGGTGACCGAGAAGCTGACATATTGCGGGAGAGGCCTCGGCCACGTCGGAGGGGCGGTCACGCGCAGATTGAACAGGGCGTGCTGACGCGCGTAATCCGAAGGCGTTCAGGTTCGGATTACTCGCGGTGACGATTACCGACTCTTTGGTGGGTCCTGTATTGTTGACCGTGAACATGAGGAGGAGGGACGCGCCGAGGGCGATGGTCTGGTTGAGGCCGGCGAGCGGCGTGCCGTCGGCTGCGGTGAAGGCCAGGCTTCGTTCACTGCTGATTGTCACGAAAGGCTGCGGAACGAAGGTCACTATCAGGATCGCGACGGCCGCGATCCCGATGAGTTTCCGACCCGGATCCAGCCGCGTCAGGTCATTTAACGGCGGCGGATGTCGCACGCCGAGGATGAAGATCAGGAATCCGAACAGAAACCACCCCGGGTAGAACAGGCTGAGTCCGAACAGGATGAGGATGGCGGACCACGACAAGTAGAGTTGGCGGCTGCCGAGGAGGGCCCTCGCGACGTGGCCTCCGTCGAGCTGACCGGCGGGCAGCAGGTTGATCGCGGTCACGAAGAGCCCGACCCAGCCGGCGAAGGCGAGTGGGTGCGGATGGGTGAGCAGGGTGTCCGGGAGGGGGAAGAACAGCGACAAGGCTCGGAACAGGAGCGACGGCTGCGCCTCCCCCGCAAGGGTGAGTCCGGAGGCCGGGGACGCCGCGGACAAGGCGAGCCCCGCGAGGGTGACGGGAATCGCAATCGCGAATCCAACGAGCGGTCCCGACACCCCGATGTCCAACAGCGCGCGGCGATTCGGGATCGGGTCCCTCATGCTGATGAACGCCCCGAACGTGCCGAGGGGCGGGACGGACGGGAGGAAGAACGGGAGGGAGGCCTGGACCTTGTACCGCTTCGCGACGAGGTAGTGACCCATCTCATGCGAGCCGAGGATTGTCAGGAGGGGCAGCGTGAAGAACAGGCCGCCGAACCCGATCGACTCGACGGACAGGAACGGCTGGCCCGAGTAATCCGCCCAGTTCCACGCCCCGCCGAAGAAAGTAGTGGTGAGGACCGTGACGAGGAGCAGGATGAGATTCACCTGCGTCCTGGCGAATCGCGGCCGCGGACGTCGTTGAACATGGACGAGCGTCTCGCCCTTCTCCTGCGTGATCGTCGGGATGTAGTCTTTCGGGACGAGCTCGATCCGAAGCGCGTCGAACGGGCCGTCGATTCCTCCCGGCGGGACGCCGACCTGGAAGGTCAACGCCATCGGGCTCACGACCACGCCGTATACGGAAAAGTATCGTGCAACCGTCGACCGGAGGGTGTCGATTTCCGCCTCCGGCGAGAGCATCGCGCGAGCCAACCTTCCCACGTATTAAAAGGTGCGGGGCTCCGAAGCCGCCTAGCGTTTTTCATGATAAAGAGACAATGCTTTGGAATCGCGCCTCGCGAGAATCGCCAGGCAAACGATGCACAATTGTCCCGCGGACGCGCTCGGCGCACCGGTGCGGCGCTTCAAGCGAACCGCGGCTTTCCCGTACATGCCTCAAGTCTTCGGGCCAGGGGTTCCGGAAAGGACGTCTCGGATGTGCTCCGACATTCCCAAGAGTCCAACGAGACGGACCAGATCTCGCAGCAGTGCCTGCGGCTTTCTGTATCCGTTATCGAAGGCGAGATCGACAAGCTGATCGTAGAGGACCGAGGTGAGCCTCAACTTGACGTCCCTCGCCTCGACGCCCGAACGGTCAACTCCACCGTTCCCTCCGGCTGCTCGCACGACCCCCCTCCTCGCTCCCATAGCTCATATGACGTACTCACCGGATAAGGGTTCTCTTGCGATTCGACATCGATTATATGCACTATCGACGCGTGCCGTGAATCTCGTCGCCAAGCGACGAGTGTGTCTGGAGAATCGTCCGACCTAGCAGAGCCTTCCGAACGGTTGTTGCAGCGGGCGAAATGCCCTCGTTCGTGGGCCTTGAGTCCGGCGGCCCATAGGGCAGCGAGTCACCGCCGTTCACGGCCTCGCCGTGGCGGCCGGGAACCCTCGCAAGATAGAGGGCGCTCCTTACAGGGGACGGGCTCCCATGAACCAGAGGAGGACCGCGGTGCCGAGGCCCGCGGCGACAAACCGAAGGCCGGTGACGATTACGCGTTCACGGACGAGGTTCCCGAGGTACGCGCCGATTACGAACAGGACCACGAAAGTGATGACGATCGCGGCGATCGTCGCGTCCCGAAAGTTCAGGAAGGCGAACGGGATAATCGGGAGGAGGGCGGCGAGCAGAGGGGCGATCCCATGGACCAGGGCGCTGAGGATCGCCGCAAATTGGAACGCCTCCTTGTGTTCCTCGCTGAGCCGCGCGAGCATCGCCCGCTCGATCGTACGGATGTCGAGCTTCTTCTCGACGCGCTCCGCTTCGTAAGCGCCGACCGCGCTACTGACCGCGAGGGCGACCGCGGCGCCGATCGATGCCGAGAGGATCAGTGCCTTGTGTGTCTCCGATGCCCCGACCGCGTACGCGCCGATGATGATTCCGAGGACCGTGAGGGCTCCATCGAACGCGCCGATCACGAAGTAGCGACGGATGATCGGCCCGACATTCGTGATTTCGTCGTAGTCCCGAATTCGGCGACGCCAAGCCCCGAGATCCATGTCATCCGCTCGGGATCCCAAGTTTCTCGCGGATGGCCCGTTCGAGTCGCTCCGCGGCGGCCCGGGCCTGGTCGAGGTTCGGGAAGCTCGCCTGGGCGAAGTCCGGCTTACCCCCGCCTTTGCCGCGGAATTCCGGCGCGACCGACTGGAGGATCTCGGCGACGTCGACGGGGACGTCGGGTCCGCGGGAGACGACGAGGCGCACATCGTTCGGAGCCTTGGCCCACAGGATCGCGGTCGCCCGGGCCTCCGATGCGATCGCCTTGGACATCGACATCATGAACCCGACCCCTTCCGCCACCTCTTGTTTCACGAGGGGCCAGGCCATCCGCGTCGTCTGGACGGCCTCCCGGGCCTTCGCCGCCGCCTGTTCATCGGTCGACCGTTGAGAGAGCTTCCGCAGCTCCTTCCACTCGGACACGACTCGTTCGGCGGTTGAGACGAGCTGGTCCGCGGAGACTCCGAAGATTTCCGCCGCCTGCTTGACTTCTTCGGACTGTTTCCGAACCGCATCGAACGCCGCCTTTCCCGCGGCGAATTCGAGGCGCACGACGCCGTCTTGGATACGCGTCGACCTTAGCAGTTTGATGAGCGCGACGTCGCTCGTGCGGGCGACGTGTGTCCCCCCACACGCCTCCACGTCCCATTTCGGGATTTCGACGACGCGCAACTCCCCGCCGGGCACGGAGCCGCCCTGGTAGAGTCGGAAGCCGAATTTCCGTTCCGCGAGATCGCGGGCCAAGAACTTGGCGCGGACCTGTCGAGACGCCAAGACCTGATCGTTCGCCAGCTCCTCGATCTTCGCGAACTCCGCATCGGTCAGGGCGTCGAAGTGCGTGATGTCGAGTCGGGCCATGTCGACGGCCTTGTGCGCGCCCGCCTGCCAAATGTGGTTTCCGAGGACTTTGCGCGCCGCACCGAGGACGATGTGGGTGGCCGTGTGGTTCCGCATCAACGCCTCTCGCCGGTTCGCGTCGATTGCGCAGGCCACCCGCTTTCCATGAAGGCGACTCGCGTCGCCGCGGACGAAGTGCAGGACGGTCGGTCCGGTGCGTTGGACGTCGTAGACTTCGAATTCGTCGATCGTCCCGTGATCGGCTTCCTGACCGCCGCCCTCCGGATAGAAGAACGTCTGATCCAGGACCACGGCCTCGCCTTCTACCGCGAGGACTTTCGCGCGGAAGGACCGCCTCCGGCGATCCTCGTAGACCCGAAGCTTCGTGGTCGGGAGTTCCTTCGAGATCGCGATTCGTTTCGTCGGCTCGGCCACGGGACGCTCGTGCCGCGCCGCGACACGGGCATAGAAGTCGTCCGGGATCGTGATCGGTAAGTTCGTGAATTCTTGGACGACGTCCGGATTGAGTCCGTGGCTGTCGTACAGCTCGAGGAGGCTCTCGACGTCGAACCCCTTGCCCGCGGCGGTCAGCTCCGTCGCGATCTTCCCGACCGTCGCCCGCCCCTTTTCGAGCGTCTCCCTATACCGCGACTCTTCGACCTTCAGGAGCTTCAGGATGTCCCCTTTGTTGAAGAAGAACTCTGGATAGTCCTCGCGAATCTGGTCGATCATGAAGGACACCGTGTCGCCCAGGGTGTACGTGATGTTCAGATCTTTGAGCGCGCGGAGTCCCCGCCGGACGAGGAGGCGCGCGAAATAGCCCTCGCGACTGTTCGACGGGACGACGCCGTCTCCCAGGAGGAAGATCAGCGCTCGCGAGTGGTCGCACACGATGTATAGCG
>VBMB01000064.1 GCA_005878525.1 Methanobacteriota archaeon | reverse complement strand
TCGTCTGGATCTTCGCCTCCTCGGGACTCCTGTGGAGGTCGGGGACCCCGAGGGCTGCGCCTTAGTCAGCGGACGGCGGCCCCGAGCCTTGATAGGCTCGAGATGCCCAGCCGCAAGATCAAGGATCCGGGAGAAGGTCTCCTATCCAGTAGGGCAACTCTGTCC
Source organism: Methanobacteriota archaeon (assembly GCA_005878525.1). GTDB lineage: Archaea > Thermoplasmatota > Thermoplasmata > RBG-16-68-12 > RBG-16-68-12 > RBG-16-68-12. The sequence goes on along the minus strand of VBMB01000064.1, from coordinate 27,052 downwards.
CGGTGGCCTCTTGAGGTTTGCCGATGTGGGCGACGAGGGCAAACCCCGACGACGTCCGCAGAGTCAATTGCAGTCAGTCATCCGCCGGAGGCCACTAGAGCGGGACCCCACCAGATGCTCACTCGCCGTGCCGCTTCCGATACAAGTACAAGGTCAGGTCGTGAGGCATGTAGTCCTGCCGCAGTACCGTATACCGAGTGAGCCGGAGCGCTTCCGTTGTCATCTGAATCGGATCATAATAATGGCGCTCTTCCTCGATGCGGTCCGCGGTCTTGCTCAACATGCTGAACGCAACCGCGTCATTCGCGGCGGCCCATGCCTTTCGAAGTAGGCGGATCATTTCCTCGTCGTTCGATCCGGTCTCCAAATTGTGAATCCCGCAGCTGATCACGAAGTCGAATCTGCGTGGAATCTCTTGTCGGAGGACATCGCGAACCTCAAATGTAGCGGCCGGGTACTTCTCCCGAGCCCGGGCGACGAACTTCTCGGAAAAGTCGTACCCCGTGTACGACACGTCCGAGAACCGATTGCGCAGAAACTCATAGAAGTGCCCGAGGCCGGAGCCGAGATCGACGACGCTCTTCCCCGACATCTGACCGACTGCGGCGAGAACGTGGAAACGTCCCTGCTGACCCTCCTCGCTGCAGTCCAAACTTCGAGCACTGTCTCCGTGTCTCTCAAGACGCTCCTCGAAAAAGCGCTTGACGTTCATACGCTGACATGAACCAAGCGTCACTACAACTTTTCGCCTCGGCAATCGAACTGACTTTCGCGAAACGACCTAGTCGCGACGACGGTTGGACAGGCGCATGCGTGACGGAGAAGGGTGACGATCTCGACCGGATTTAGGCGACACCTCCCGTTCAAGGGTCCAGAGTGAATTCCGGGTGGTCCTCTTAGTGCGATTTTACCAGGCAGCCCATGAAGCCTGGTCCGTTCGTGAGAACCTCTCCTTGCTCGTGGTTTGCTTTACAGAAGTCGGCCCATGCACGGTTGTAGCCAATGTCATCGGCGATCAGCACCCCGCCTTTCTCTAGGGCATTGTAGCCGAGCGTGAACTCGGCGGTCATATGTTCGTAGGTGTGAAGGCTATCGTGGATGAACATGGAGATGGGCCCCAGTTCCTGGAGCAAATCCGGCAAGACGTCCAAGGAATTCCCCAAATGCAAATCCCACCTCCGTCGGAGCCTGTGCGCCACCGCGAACCCGACCGACAAGCTCGGGGAAGGGAGTCCGATCTGGATGCTCTTCCCTTCCTGAAGGAAGTAACGATGCTGCGAGGTCGGTAGGTCGATCGAATGGAGTCTCCCGGCCCCGTTGTCTTCCAGCGCCTGCAGGATCGCCGCGCTTGACGCGCCCATGTAAACCCCTGTCTCCACGACTCGCCGAGGCCGAAGCGCTCGCGTCGCCGCGTACAGCATGCCGTAAAATTCGTTAAACACCAGGGAGGAGTCTCTCCGTCGACCTGGGATGATTCGGCGGATCGTTTGCTGCTTTCGCTCAGTGGTCAGTCGCAGAAACGAGTCGCTGCCCTCCTCTAACGACGCGGCCCGACGCCGCAAGGAAGCCAGGTCCCTTTGGACCATCGTGGCAACGACCTCCTCGTAGGATTTTCGTCGAGTCAAGAAGAGCAGCGCCAGGTCGGGGTAATGAAGGGCTATCTTGATCGTGTGACTATTCGGTGACGGTCGCCATGCGTCACCCGTTTGTCTCATGCGGACGTGAAGCTCCCCACAGCGCTATCCGCCTATCGGAATTGAAGAATTCGGTCCGCGGTTTTCGACACGGATGATGGTTCATGTGAGGTCGGGAGAGGAATGTCTTTTTCTAGGTGACGGCTTATCGCAAGCCGGGGGAGTGCTATGGCCGGAGGGTCGAAAAAGCAAGGCCACGAAAAGAGCGACGCCGAAAGATTGGCATTCATTGGCGGGGCGGTTCCCGGCGGTCATGGCCTGGGTCAATACCGGAACATCCTCGGAATCGGGGCACACCCGGACGATGTAGAGATCGGATGCGGCGGATCCCTTGCTCTGGCGAGAAAGGCAGGCTCCACGATTCATGCGGTTTCGCTCTCACGGTGTGAGGATGAAACCCCTTCAAATCGCAAGGGGCAGAGGGAGGAGGAATTCCTCGCAGCATCCGCGATTATCGGAGCGAAGGCCCACCTATCGAACATTCCGGACCGCGAGTTCCCGGAAAATCGACGGGAGGTCGTTCTGGTGTTGGAGAACTTGCAAGAGGAACTCCGACCCGATCTCGTGTTCTTCCCCTCGTTAGACGACCCGCATCAAGATCACAACACAGTGGCGCAGGCCGTCGTTCGAACCTTCAGGAGGAAAGAGACACTCCTCCAATACGAAATCTTGCGCCACGGAAGTCACACCTTTACGCCGACCCTCTTCGTCGATATCACAGCCACAATCGACACGAAGCTCCGTGCGCTCAGCGCATACAAGAGTCAGATCGAGTCGCGGGCCTACTTCGACGAAGGCAGCTTCCGAAGCCTGGCTCGGACTCGGGGCGCGCAGAGCGGTTGTGAATACGCCGAGGGCTTCATGGTTCAGATGATGTACCTCTAGTTCGGGGTCTTTGAGCGAGGTCCGAAGCAACAAAGAAATCCGAGGGGTGAAACCGCGGCGGTTGTAGCCGTCCATCAGCCGGTCTTCCTTCCGTATCTCGGCTTCTTCAAGAAGATGCAGCAGGCCGATATCCTCATTCTCTACGACACGGCCCAATACTCGAAAAACGAATACCACAACCGAAATCGAATCAAGACGCCGAGGGGGCCGAGCTGGCTGACAGTCCCGGTTCGGTCGCCTCGAATGATGCCCAGCTTATCGGTTAAGATCGATAATACCAGGGATTGGGGACGCCGGGTCTCGCTCACGCTAGAGGCGAATTACGCGAAAGCCCCTTGGTTCCGGGATTACGAAACCGAGATTGAACGGTTGTTAAGGCAGTCCCGTTGGGAGCGACTCGCGGACCTTAACATCCGCTTGGTCTCGCTCGTCGCCAACATCCTGGACATCAATACGGAGATGGTCCGTGCATCTTCCTTGCCTAAGGGTGACTCCCGGGATCCGTCTGAGAAGCTAATCGAGATGACGCAGGCCGTCGGAGGTGATACCTACCTCTCGGGCCCCGGAGGACACGACTATCTTGATCGATCGAAGTTTGACAGAATCGCTCTTCGCTTCTCGAGCCCGGCGGAGACTGCCTACCCACAGCTCTGGGGACCTTTCGAGCCGAACCTTTCGGTCGTCGATGCGATCTTCAACTGCGGTGTCGAAACGAAGACCTTGCTAGCCTGATAGATTTGGGAGGACTCGGGTACCTAGATGGGGCTCCAAAAACGACGTCCGATTTGCGCGACGACATCGGCTCCGCCGAGATCCCTGAGAAGCAAATATAAGGAATGACTATTGCTGGCAGATCCTGTGAAACTATCCTTCCCCAACTTCCGTCTGCTGTGGACATCACTCGTCGGGAGAATTGGGTCAAACGATCTGCTGCTCTTCGCGGTCCTCTTCCCGATCGCGGTGCGCACCATCCCGGAGATCCTAGCGGGACCTTGGCCTCTTGGCACAGACACCGTTTGGATCTATGCCCCGTTCCTCAACGGCGTGAGCAAGCAGGGTCTGTGGCCACCTCTCGAGGGCATCTTGTCGATCCGTAGCGCGCCACTCTTCTTCGTCCTAGTGGGAACCGTAGAGGCCCTTGTAGGAGCGGATCCGTTCCTCCTCATCAAGGCCGCCGCCCCTCTTCTGCATGGCTTCCTCGTGTTCTCGATGTTCTACTTCGCGAAAAAAGGGCTGAGGTGGGATCGCTCTCGGTGCATCCTGGTAGTAGTTCTCGCCTCTCTCTACTTCATCCCCCTCCGATTTTCGTGGGACATGTACAAGAACGGCTTCGGGCTCGGTTTGCTAATCCTGGCCTTCACGCATTTCAAACCGGATCGGACCTGGAAGGATCGAGTCGCGTTCCTCTCCTTTGCGGTCTCGAGCTTGCTCACCAGCGAGCTCACGGCCTTCCTGATCGGCGGAGCGGCCGGAATCCTGTTCCTCCTCGATCGTCTCCGCGGAAAGCGGTGGAGCTGGGAGATAGCCGCTGCCGCCGCGATAGCGTTGTTCGCGGTGCTGGTCTATGCGGGCGCATTGTTCCCTGCCGCACCCGCTGAAACGCCCCTAGCTGCGTTAGCGCGCGGACCCCTGTTCCCGTATGACTACGTTGGCGCGAGGGACGGAATCTACGGCTACACGAGCATCCTCGACGTTTACGCGAGTGTCTGCGTAGTCAGCGCAATCGTGCTCGCACCTTTGATTCCCTTCGCATGGCTCGGGGTCCACTACGAGCGCAGACTCTGGGCCTTGTCCGGCATATTGGGGGTCTGCTCCTTCTCCGTGCTCGTCGTGCCATTCGCCGCGATCCCTATCTGGCATCGGTGGCTCTTCATGCTCGTTTTCCCGCTGATTTTCTTCAACGCGCACGGACTGACCCGATGTCGTCGGTCGATTGCGGTGCTCTTCCTCGTGGGAATTGTGGTTCTCGGAACATCGTTCATCGTCCTCCCGCCGGGGAACCCTCTCCCCTACTTCACCAATCCCGAGACTCTTCCACACCTGCCCTCGAGCATGATGCAGAGCACCGTACCGTTGGAGAACTGTCAGCAGATCGTCGACGCACTCCGATGGCTGAACGGCATTCCGTTCAACCAATCAGTCCTCGTCGCTCCGACCCCCTTCGTGGGGTGGGCCCAACTTTATTCGACGATTCCACGAATCTACGGGTACGTCATCCCTGCACAAGTGGATGGGGGGAACTTCTCCGGATACCAGCATGTCTTCCTCTTGTATTGGGCGCCCCAACAGGGCTGGTACGCCTCGCAGGCCATGCCGACGGGAATGGTGCCGATCCATCTATCCGGCCAGATTGCCATTTACCAGCGGTCGGCAGGCATCTGAAGTCTCGATCGGGCCGTTCCGATGGCGGGTTACGATGAATCGCCCGAGGGACGCGAGTAGTATTCCCAGGCCGCGTGCAGGACCGAGGATGTGAGGAGGGCGAAGGTCACTACGCCCGAAAACGCCGCTGCATCACCAAGACCGGCCGAGGATAGGACCGCCGTTACGAGCAGGGAGAGCGCCGTGAGGACGAAACCCGTGCGGGCCCGAAAGGTGCGGCGATAGGCGAGGAGGAAGTAGCCTGCGATAACGAGAATCGCTGCCCCGTCCGCAACCTCGACCATCGTGTCTCGCCCTCCGTGCGGGCCCAGCGAATCCGACGAACTTGTCGGCCTCCGCCATGAGAAAGGCCGTAGTAAACATACCGCAGACGGACGTCCTGAGACGTTTCCTAAGCCGGAGGTTCAGAGGGCCCGTTCGAGCACCTTCAAGATTCGAGCGGCGGCTTGACCGTTTCCATACAAATCCGGATGCCGGCGCGCTGGCTCGAAGTTTCGAACGGCACGAAGCAACGCACGGGGATCTGTCCCAACCAAGGTGTTCCAACCCGTCTCCACCGTTTCCACCCATTCGGTCTCGCGGCGAAGCGTGATGCAGGGAATGCGGAAGAAGTAGGCTTGCTTCTGCACGCCCCCACTGTCCGTGAGGACTTTCTCCGAATCCATCAAGGCCGAGAGGAAGTCCAAGTAGCCGAGGGGATCCACGATCCGAAGATTTCGTGGAAGACGCTGACCGTCGGACTCATGCCGGATACGAGCGCGGGTCCGCGGATGAATTGGGAAGAGGACTGGCCGGTCGAATCGGCTCACTGTTCGGAGAATCCGCGACAGCACTTGACGATCGTCTACATTCCCCGGTCGGTGCAACGTCAGGAGCTTCGATGCGCAGGTTCCGAACCGAGGCCGCGGTTGGACAGAAGAGGAAATCCGAGAGATGGTCGACCGTGATACGATTCACCTCCTCCGGCATGGAACGATTGAAGGAGCGCAATCCCGCTTCGACATGACCGAGCGGGATTCCGAGCTTGGTGGCCGTGAGCGCGGCCGCGAGGGTGGAGTTGGTGTCCCCGAACACGAGAGCGCAGTCAGGCCTCTCTTTCTCAAGCAGCGGGCCAAGGCGCTCCATGACCTTCGCGGTCTGCTCCGCGTGGCTCGCCGATCCCACGCCGAGGACGAACTGAGGCTTTCGCAGGCCTACGGAGCGAATAAACAGTTCGCTCATGTTCCGATCGTAGTGCTGGCCGGTGTGAATGAACAGCGTAATGTGCCGGCGCGAGATCGTCCTCAGAAGCGGCTCTGCCTGGACGAATTCCGGCCGCGTCCCTGCGATGATCGCGATCTTCACAGCGGACCGATTGTGGCTCGACGATATGGTACTTTCTGGACGGTCTTATCGCGGCCGCACGGAGCGTCTTTCGGATGGTTTCTACGGAGCTTCCGGAACCGCGCTCGTTAATCCGAGGGAGACCTGAGCAAGAGCTCGAGGAGTTCGACCCGGACCGCCTCACTCTTCCGAAGGGAATAGTTCACGTCGGCGTACTCGCGGCATCTGCGGCGCACCTCTCGGCTGAACTGGCCATCCTGCCGGAGCTGATCGATCAGCTTGGCAACCCGGGCCGGGTCGTCGAGGGAGACGAGTCGGCCAATCGCGCTGGGAACCAACGACTGGTCGATCTTCGCTTTCCGGGCCGCCTTCGTCGCAATCGCGGGAAGTTCCGGGACGATGATCGATGTACCCGCCGCGAGGGCCTCGACCGCGGGCTTTGCTAGATATGTTTCGTCCGCATATGACCATACGACGTCCGCCATCTGATAGACGTCCCTGAGCTTCGCGCGGTCGGTAATTCGGCCGAGAGCGATCACATTCGGCAAGAGACGGGACGCGTCTTCGATCTGACCCGCGAGAGGCCCATGGCCAACGAAAACGAAGGCCGTCTTCGATGGATCGGACACCTCCGCGACCTTGAGGACGAAGTCGCAATGTTTCTCAACATCCAATCGGCCCACGAAAGCGACGACGAACCGGTCCTCGAGGTGAAGCTCCTTCTTCAACTGGTCTGGATTTCCATCGGTAAAGAAGATGTCGTCCGCCATGAGAGGCAGGATTCGGATCTTCGGAGCGTCGGCGAATGCGCGCGCGTCTTCGAAACTTCCCTGAGAATTGACGAGCAGCAGGGAAGCATACTGCGCCGCGAGCCTCGCGAGTCGGATCCTTGCGGGATTGTCCTCTGCCATGTACGCATTGTAGGAAACGACGAGGTGCCCTCCCGCGATCTTCTGAGGGATGATCCCCAAGGCAGACGAGAGGAGGCCGTTTCCCAACCAAATCCGCGGCCGGTGCATCGCCCAAAGGATGAGGCTGAGAACGGCCAGAGGCATCTCGAACCACAGGACTGCCAATAGGCTCCGGTCGATGCGGGGGCCGTACTCCTCATAGTCGAGCCAGGGGATGCGATAGCCCTTCGCGTCCGGCACGGTCTGGGTCCGCGGACTGACAGCCGCGACGACGATTTCCATGAGAGGCGCGAGCCGCCCCGCGAGTTCGTGTATCAGCATCCAGCTGCCGCCGACGAGCGCGGGCGTTACGAGAAGGATGACCGGTCGGCCCCGAGGGCGCTTCGACCTCATGTTCGGCCCCCCGCCGATTCACGCCAGGTTGGCCGGTCAGCACGTAGGTCGCGGCAAGGGCCATCGCGAACAGGGATGCGTCAATGGACAGGGACACAAGCCGTTGCGGCTCGTAGACCAAGGCAAAGGAACCTGTGCCGTTCCCCGGCAGGGCCCATCCGTTCCAAGTCCCGAACGCAGCGAAGTGAGTCGCCCCATCCACGGCTACCCCATTGACCACGAGCCGCCAACCGGGATCGAAGCTTCGAAGCCATACCAGGGTTCTCTCCGTCGGCGTGTCGATGGAGAATCGTATGTCGGTATGGGACGAGTCCATGAACTCGTACGAGGCGGGCTGCGCGCGGAGGTCGAGTCGAGTCGGATTCGATGTGTCAAGGGGTAGGAGCGAGGGCGCATACGGTCGGTAGCGGACCGCATCGACCCACATACGCCCCGTGTCGCCGTTGGCCACGTTCTGCATCCGGACGCTTACGATCGTTGTCCCGTTGAGTCCATGTTCGTTGAGCGCAGGTAGACCTGCGGGCGTGAGGAGGACGCCGTCAATGGCGGTCCAAAAGCGTCGCTGGGATAGATCGAAGGAGACTTGCACGAACGTCCAGGCGTTCGCGGCATATGAGTGACGAAGGGGGTAGGGCCGGTAAGACTGGCCATCGAAGAACCCCCAGTCGCCCGTGGCCAACGGGACCGCCCAGTAGTTCCCCCCACCCGATGCGTCAATCGGAATGAGGGGAAAGTGGATCGTCGCGTTCGAGTCGAACCGGAACCAACCTTCCAGGACGCCCACGTCGGTATTACAGCCGGTACCGCAGTCCCAGACGATCGCGCTTGGAACCGGTCCGGCCTCTGCCGAAAGGTTCCCATCGACGGCGGTCCCGGCTGCGAAGGTCCAATTCCCGATCACCGTGGAATAGTGGTAGAAGGACCGATTCTCGAACGAATCGAAGAGGTCCGGATAGACCTGTGAGGGTTCGGGCGACTGCAGCGGGCGATCGAGGGCATACAGGTGGAACGTCGTCTCGGGTCCGACGTTTCCCGCACGAATCCAAAGCCGCGGGAATGAGCCGCCCGGGTCCGGCTCCATCCAATATGGCAGAGGCCGCTCGAGGGGAAATTCTGGATCCTCCCGTGCCACCGCGAAATGGGTGAGGTTGGAATCAAAGGCCATCGCCGGCCCCAAGGGGATTTCATAGACCCTGTCGGCGACGGCGCGCTCGGAGGGTGCAAGCTTCACGTCCCAGCGAGACAGCCGTCCGTCAATCCCTTTCCAAACGAACGAGGGAAGACCGTATTGCACCCCCGATGTGCTCGGAAGCAGGAGGAGCTCGCTGGACGCCCAGCGAGTGTTCTCGAAGACCGCAATGTCTCCAAACATGCGAACGAAACGCATCCCGGGCGTCGCGGTGAGGTTGCGGATAATGTCCTGCGGCGGCATGCTGACCCAGATGATGTTGCCCTCGAGATAGCGCGTGTTCGCGTCCATGTGAACAAGGACGTAGCGGACATTGAGCATGTCGAGCGCCTGTGCGTCCGGCAGTTCTCCGCGGGCCAGGAACCCCGCGAGATCCGCGCCTCGGCCCGGGCCAATCGCGATGGGCTTCGAGGACATCGTGATTAAGGGGTAAAGACCCAGAAGCCCCTTCGATCCGTTGTCAAATAGGAGGGCCGTGACGGCGGTCGTTACCATGTAGGGGTAGGGAAGGATCGCGAAATCCCCGTCCTTGCTGTCGAGCCACGTCGCCAGCTCGGACCAAGCGGGAGGGAGTGTGACCCTGTAATTGGGCACGATCCCGCGGTTCACATAGATCGACCCGGTCACGAGAGGACCCGTGTAGGCGAAGGTGAGAGTCGCGGCGGCGAGGCAGGTGGCGATCGCGATCCGCTTCGCTGAGAACGCGTGCCACCGCGACGGATGGCGGGAGGAGGACTTCGCTCGCTCCGCAATCTCCGCGAATTCGAGCACGCCGACCGGGGCGAGGACCGCAAGAGCGAGTGCGACGTACCCCATGAAACGTTGGTAGGTGGAGCGATATGCCGTGGCCAAAAGATCGCTTCCAAAAAGAGCATCGTTCACGGCGCCAAAGGGGGGCAGGGGACCTTTGACCAAGAACAAAGCGATACACCACAGCGCAGCGAGGCCGAAGAGTTCCGGAGTCCGCCGTCGCGCGATCCCGAGGAACCCGAACACCGCCGGCACGAACCCGATCAGGATGACCAGAGGGTTGTCATAATAGACCGACCAAGGCAAGTCGAGGCTCCCCCGGTACTCCGAGCGAAGGCCCGCATAGCCCGCGAGTCGGAAGGCGTCGCCCAGGGGGGCTGAGTTCCACGACAGGAGCTTCGCACTCCCCTGGTAAATTCCAAGTTCCCCCACCGCGAGGAAGTACACGGGCAAGAGCCAGAGGAGATTGAAGACGACCCATGCCACCGTCAGCACGACGAGGAACTTCGCCTTGTGCAGGAAGATCCTCCAGGGCAGCTTGGGCATGACAAGCGAGACAAGGGCTACAACCCAGATGGCCCCAATGTCGGTTGTTGCGACGGGTGTCGTCACGTACGCCGGCGACACCGTGAGGGTCCACAGGAGCGCGATCAGCAAGGCCCACCGCAGATTCGGTCCCCTCCGCAAGGCGTAGAGGACGAGGGCAAGGACCAGGGGGAGGAACGCGTATCCATACATCAAGTAGGCCAGCGTACTCCAGATCGTCAGCATCGAGTAGAAATTGAAACCGAACAGGACCCCCGCGAGGAGCCCGCCGAGGCGTCGCCGCCATTCCGCATAGCGAAGGCGTCCCGTAACGACTCGGAACAGGGCGTACGCGCTCATCTCTGAGGCCCAGAGGAGCCCGACCAGCACGGCCCGCTGATACAGGCCCGGATCGAACGGAAGGGACGCGAAGGCCCAACCTTTAAGGAGCATCGCCCAGGGTACGAGATACGCCAGTTTGCGCACGTCCGTGGAGCCCGGCATGCTGCGGAAGTCCCAGACCTCGAAGTAGCGGTCCGCGCTCGGACCGATGGCGGACGGGAAGTTGGAATCGGGGGTCGACAGCAGGGCGGCCGAGCCGAACCAGGCCAAGCTGGCGAGGGCGGGGATCAGGAAGAGCACAGCGTCCTGCGTCCACGAAGACGTCCCGAATCGCTTCACGGCGGATGCAGCGCGTCGGAGACGGGAGGTCGTCCGGGGCGCCGAGGAAGATTCCGTGAGCGCACTTCCGTCGAGCGGCGGAGGGTCCCGCGCCGGGGCTTCGCGGCTACCCGGAAGGTCGGCCACCATCGTGGGGCTCTCCCGGACTCTTCACGCTCGACCATCCCCGCCACGCCGCGATGTACTTGACGCTCTGATAAACGAGGAACCCGGCCGCCAGATCCGGATTCTGTACGAAGTCCCGCCAATGGCGGAGGTACGACGTCCGCACGGGGAGCACTTGACGTACGCCCCGATCGTCGTTTCGCTCCAAGAAGGCGCGAAGCGTCGTGCCGTAGAAGTAGTGTTTGTCCCAGATCTCCCGGAGGGTCCTCGGTTCGGCGAGGTGAACCTCCCCATGTAGGATCCGGCCCACGCGGTAGCCGGCCCTCAGCAAGCGGTTGTGCAAGTCGTAATCCTCCCCGGCGACGAGATCCTCGTCGTATCCTCCGAGGGCCTGCTGGACCGGGGCCCGGAAGAAGCGCGCCGCGACATTCCAGCCGTCGTCAAGGAAGCAGAGCTTCTCCAAGCTCCGCACGCGGGCCCAGAAGCTCACGGACGTGTCGGTCGTGTCGGGGACGAGAACGACGTCGAAGCCTCGAGAGAGGCAATCCGTCGCCTCGCGGACGATGCGAGGGTCGAGGACGAAGTCAGAGTCGATTCGGTAGATGTAGTCGCCTTGGGCGGCGCGAAAGGCGTAGTTGTATTGACTACTCCTCTCTGGGCCGATTGAGTAGACCCGGTCTGTGTATTCCTTGGCGATCGCCACGGTATCGTCCGTCGAGAAGTTGTCCACGAGGACGATTTCGATCGGCCGGTAGGTCTGATCGACGACGGAGTCCAAACAGCGGCGCAGGGTAACGGCTGAATTCTTGGTCCCCACGACCACCGATACGAGGGCATCCCCTTGCCCCGATGTGAGGTTCGCCTTCCGCTGCGCGGGCGTAGGGGCGGAGGCAGACACGAATATCACTTCCCTTCATGTCGGTAGGGGTCAGACCTTTTGGGGGTCGGCGGAAGGCGAGGATCCCGCAATCGATGCATGCTGCTCGGCGCAGGGCGCCTGCTTCCCGCAATCATCGCGCCTGTCACTGGGCCTCGCAGAACGTCACGATACATGAAGACTTCACACCTTCCCTGCGATTCGCCGGAGAAAGCTCTCGGCCGTACGGTCCCACGAGAACTTCGACGCCCATGCCAGCGCATTGCGGGCCATCCGCTCCCGGGCCGTCACGTCGACGAGGAGGGATGCCGCCATGTCCCCCAACACCTCCGGGTTGCCGGCAGGCACGAGTTCGCCAGTCTCCCGGGCCCGGATCGAATCCCGGAGGCCGGGTACGTCATAGCCCACCGCGGGGGTCCCCTGGCTGTTTGCTTCCAGGACCGTCAGACCCCAGCCTTCCCGGACGGCGGGAAACAGAAGCAAATGGGCGCGGCGCAAGACTTCGAATTTTTTTCCCTCGGAGGTCCTCCCCAGAAAGGTCACGCCCTCGGGAGCCTCCCGTTCCAATTTCGGCCGCATGTATCCGTCTCCTACGATCCAGAGACGCGACTCTGGAATCTGTGCGCGGACGCGGGCGAACGCCCGCAGGGCATGGTCGGGAAGCTTGGCCCTCTTGAGTCGACCCACGAATGCCAGGGTAGGCCTCTCCTCCTTCTCGGGCACCGCGGGAAGGGGAATCCGAGAGAGACCGGGCGGCACGACAATGACGTCCCGGAAGCCGAGCGCGATGAGGTCTTGACGGGATGACGGAGAGATTGTGAAGGTCGGAACCTCCCGGTAGGCCCGGAGCCAACGCTCCTCGAGGAAATAGCGGCCGATAACGCTGACGGGGGGGTGTGGAACGGTCGCGTGTTGATCTCATCGACTACGACGCCGACCCGAGCCTTGAACCGATCCCGGTACACCCGACGCGCTCGGCGATAGACCGAGAAGCGGTCGCCCACTCGGAGAATGCGGACCCCATCGAGGACCTCCTCGTGTCTTCCGCCGCGGAATCCACTCGTGAGCAGGGTGACCTCATGCCCGCGAGCCGCGATGCGCTTCAGCACCTCATGGGTGTAAACCTCCGCGCCGCCGGCCGCGGGGTTCGCCAGGTCGCGCCAGTTCATCACCAGGACGGAACGAGTCTCCACGGTCTGTCCGTCCACAGCGAGATGTGTCAGACCTCGTAATACTTCGTCACGCGGAGCCGATAGAAGACGCCCAAGGTATCCAGGAACATTTGGATGATGGCCCGAAGGTCGACCCCGCTCCCGAACCGGCTCCGGAAGTCCATCTCGAAAGGCATCTCGCGAATCCGGTAGCCAAACGCGTCCGCGAGGACGAGGAGCTCTGCGTCGAAGGCGTAACGTTTCACGAGGCCCAGCGGCAAGACGCGCTCCAAGACCTCCCGCTTGAACGCCTTGATTCCGGCCTGCGTATCGCTCAGCCCCAATCCGAACAGGGACCGGACGACGAGTTCGTACGCCTTGCTGAGGACCCGGCGCTGAAACGGGTAGTCGACTTTCGACTCCGGGTGGCGCTTCGACCCGATCACGACGCTGACGTGGTCCTCGCCGAGGACGCGAATCATCGGGATGAGATGCTTCGGGTGAATGTCCAAGTCGCCATCGAGGAAACAGACGACGTTCCCTCGCGCGTGGGCGAACACTTTCCTCAATGCGCCACCTTTCCCACCGTTCTCGGGCATTCGCAAGACGTGGACTCCCGGCATGCCCGCGGCAACAGTTTCCGCAATCCTGGACGTGCCGTCCACGGAGCCGTCGTCGACTAGCAGGACCTCGAAGCCGCCTTTGCACTCCTGCTGCAGGATGGCGACGGTCTCTGCGAGGCTCCGAGCGACATTGTCGGCCTCATTGTGGCAAGGGAGAAAAACGCTCACATCGACGTTCGAAGGGGGGACGTCGAGAACCGTCCTTTCGGTATCTACGAACTCCGGAACAAGCGCCGATATCCCCCCGTCGATTCCCACCTTCACGGAAGGGGCGCTTGGTCCCCTTGCTGAAGGTTAGCATGGGCGAATGATTGAAAGAATAAAAGCCTTTTGATAAAAAGCCCCGACACCGCCGCGGAGGGCTTGGTCCTTGGTGCGGTACGCCATGCAACGTCGTGCCCTGCCTTCCCGCAACAGAGCCCCCAGAAAGTCGCGTCGGTCCGGCCTAAAGGACGAACACAACAGTTCGAAGAATGTCCGGACAGCACCGCCCTCGGGGCTTCAGTCCGTCCGGACCTTTGGCGTCCGCTGCCATCGGACCTTGCGCGGCGTGAAAATCATCCCGAACGCGACGGAGAACAGGGCGTACCACTGGAGGGTCCAGTACCAGTACAGACCGGGGACAAGCCAGATGAGCTTGCGGTCCTTGATTCGGAAAGCCTCGGTGACCACGAGAGGGATCAGAAGGAGATTCGACAACAGAATCCCCCAGAACCAGGCCGTGAGCGCAGCGAGCCCGCTCACGGCAAGGAGCGTCGACACGACAGAGACGATGAACATGATGGAACCCACGAGGAAGACGATCGGCGAGATCGTGTAGATGAACGCGTCGAGACGTTGCCGGAGCGTCCGCCCGGCCGAGAACGGGGAGCGCATCATCTTGACGAAGACCTGCAGGGCGCCGCCCCACCACCGCCGACGCTGACCGATGAGGTGCCGAGCCTTGTACGTCGGCTGAATCCAAATGTCGCCCTGGAGCATGCCGACCCGATGACCGGAGCGAGCGACTCGGACCGAGTACTCCAGATCCTCCGTGAGGCAGGATTCGTCCCAGGGGCCGAGCCCGTCCAGTACGCGCCGCCGGATGAACATCCCCGTCCCGCCGAGGTGCATGAACAACCCGAACCGCTCCTTCGCGACCTGGAGACCCTGGAACCAGAAGCGCGTCTCGTAGTAATTGAGGCGGGTGATGAGGTTCCGGTCCGCGTTGATCACCTGGGGAAAGGCTTGGGCGATGTCGATGTCCGGGTGGTCGTGGAAGTACTTCGCGGCTCGCAGCAGGAGGTCCGATTCGTACCGCGTGTCAGAGTCGAAAATGACGATGACCTCCCCGGTGGCGCGGGCGATCGCCCGGTTGAGAGCCGCCGGCTTGCCCGTGGACTCGCCGCCGGAGATGCAGACCACGTTGGGAATCAGGGCCGCCATTCGCTTTCCGATGGTGGGGGTCTCGTCCACAGAGCCGTCCTCGACGACGAGGATCTCCACGAGCTCCTTCGGGTATTGAAGGCGTTCCGCACATCGGATCGCGCCTTCGATGACGACTTCTTCGTCCTTGGCCGGGATGACGATGCTGACCCTCGGGAGATCGACCGGGTTCCTCAGGGACCCCTTGTCGAACGGTTTCCGCCCGCCCTTGGTCATCCGCATGCCGATGATGATGAGGAACGAGTGATACACGGTAATCGCATAGAAAAAAGCGGCGAGGGCAAAGATGGCGATGCCCAGAAACGGATCAAGCATCCGGCTCGGTATTGAATGTCCGGCATAAGGCTTTCTTTATCGTTCGGCAACCCAACCCCCTGAATCTCGCGATCGTTCCGCGGTCTTAGCCGTCGGTCGCAGAATCCTTTTTTATCCAGATGGCCTTGCGCGCTCGGATGGTGGAGGGGCTCAGCCTACCGACGGGTTCCCTGGCCCGCCTCCGGTCCTCTCTGCGGACCTCGCTATTCCGGAACTCCTTCTTCCTCCTTCTGAGCTCGGCTTTCGGCAGCGGCCTCGGGTTCCTTTTCTGGCTCGCGGTCGCGCAATCGTATCCTGCGGCGGACGTGGGGCGCGCCGCGACCGTCTTCGGGGTCGTGTTGTTTCTGGCCGGCGCGGGGAGCCTCGGCCTCCCGTACGGGATCATCCGATTCCTGCCCTCGGAAGCAGACAAGGCGAGCCTCGTCAAGTCGGCCTTGGTTGCGTCTGGCGTCGCATCGGGGATCCTGGGGCTGCGGTTCCTCATGGGATTGAGCCTGTGGTCCCCGCCGCTCGCTTTCCTGCAATCCGATCCGGCCCTCGCCGCGGCGTGCGTGCTGTCCGTCGTCGGGTTCGCCCTCGGGATTGTCCTCGACGCGACGTTCGTCGCGTCGCGACGGGCCGGGTTTGGGACGATCCGAACCGTGACGTTCGGCGCCACGCGGTTGCCGATCCCGCTGTTGCTCGCGGGTTCGTTCGGGATCCTCGGCGTCTTCCTCGCGTGGTCTGCGGCGCTTTTCGTCTCCCTCATCGTCGGGGCGTTCGTGCTCTTGCCGCGTGTCGCGACTGGCTACCGGGCCCTTCCGTCCGCGGAGGCGCCTCGTGCCAAGGGGATTTTTCGATACAGCCTCTGGAACCATGCGACGGCGATCACGGCGGCGATCCCTCTTTCGCTTCTTCCCCTCGTGATTCTGAATTCCCCGGAGCCGACGGGAGGCGCGGAAGCGAGCGCGTTCTTCTTCGCGGCCGCGGCGATCGGCGGGGTGATCTACGTGGTCCCGTACGCCTTCACGACTTCCCTGTTCGTCGAAGGCTCCCATCCCGAAGCGAGCTTCGCCCGAGACACGCGCCATGCGATCGGCTTCTCGGTGGCTTTCCTCGTCACGGGCGTCCTCGTGGCAGTCGCTCTCGGGCGCTGGATCCTCCGGTTTTTTGGGCCGGCGTATTCCGGAGCGGGGTACGAGTCCCTCGTGATCCTCGCGCTGGCGAGTCCCCTCGTCCTCGCGAACAACGTCTTCATGACGCGTCTGCGGGTGTCCAAGCGAGTCCGTCCTCTGTTCGCGATCGTGGCGGCGACATCGGCTGCCAGCATCGTCTTGGCATACGCGTTTTTGCCCATGTGGGGAATCGCCGGAGCCGCTGCGGCGTTCGGGTTGGGACAGGCCTTTACCGCGCCGTTGTTCGCTCTCGAGACGAAGTGGAACGGATCGAAACGGACGACCGGTTGAACCCTCGGCGGAAGATTGCAAGGTGACTGTCTCGGAATTTTCAGCAGCGCCTCCAAAAGCGTGGTCGGAAGTTAACTTCAAACAAGCCTAACAAGTCGCCTCGTCAACTTTGTTCCTGTGGCCTTTAAGAATCGAGCGCCCCACGTCGTCCCCATGGCGGAGGCCCATCCGAACCGGCGTCCCCTCCTCGCCCTCGTTCTCCTGTCACCGATCATCGCAGAGATGCTCTCCGGATCCTCGCCGCCGGCCGAGTGGCTGAACCCCGGGGTTGAGGCCGGTCGCTCCCCGCTGCCGTCGGCTAGCCGTGTGGAAGTCCTTGACGTGATTTCAAGGTCTTTGGTGACCCGCCGGAAGAGCCTCCCTTTCATAGTGGCGAAGAGGAGCCTTCGCTCAGCTTGTCACCGTGACGGACCCCGTCATGCCCATCAGGTCATGAAGTCCGCAGATGTAGCGGTACGTGCCTGGCGCGGTGAACGTCACGCTGAACGTGTTGCCCCATGGGAAGATGGAGAGCATGAGCCCGGAGTTCAAGTTGAAGGATCCATCGTAGGCGGTAGGGGCGATGAACGGGAACGTCCGGTTCGCTGGCGGGACGAGTCCCTCGATTCCACCCGGAGGCTCGATCCCGAGTGTCACGGTGTGCGGGGTGAACGGGTCCCGGTCAACGAAGGTGACCGTGTCCCCCACATGGACCGTCAGGTCCGAGGGGAAAAACCGCATGACTGTCGAGACCCCGTCGCCGCCCCCGGCGGCAACTTCGATGCCCGTGCCGCCGATGTCCGCGGCCGTCGCGGCCGCTTCAATGGACGTTTCCTCGATGTCCCTCGCGTGCGCGATGTCGACCGTCATCCGTGAATGGGCCTGGTGCTGGTACTGCTCGTCCGTCCTCGGTAGCGTCTGGCTGTTCGGCACGACCGTGACCGTCCCGGTCATCAAAGGGTGGATGACACATCGAAACGCGTACGTTCCGGGGCCCACGTCAATCGTGACCGCGAGGCTGCTCCCGAAGGGACCGCCGGGCACGAGGATTCCGGAATTCAGGATGATGCCGCTGGAGTACCTGCCGGTTCCCGGTCCCGTCAGATTCTGCGGCACCTCGAACGCGAACGGATTTCCGATTGGCCCCGACACCCCGAACGTCACCGTGTGCGGCTCTATCAGGTCATCCGTGAAGACGAGGACGTCCCCCTGATGGACGGTCAGGGAGGACGGGAAGAAGGCCATCCCCATCAGAGACATGTTTGCATTCGCCGTTCCGAGGGTGACGTGGAACGTCTGCGGCGTCGTCGCCCTCGCCGGCGTCGCGAGCACGAGACACATCGCGACGACGGCCAAGCCCACGACGAGCGAAACCCGGCTCGCAGGAGCCCTAACACCTCTTGACGCCATCGAACCGTCCTCCCTCCATCAAAGGCCTCGGGTATTCTGAACGCGCGTCTCCCCGGCTCCCATCCCCGTCCCCAATCCTAGGTCGCCCGCATTGCCATTGGTTCAGTGTTTCGGCTGCGCGCTCACGTCCAGATCCTGGGCGTTCCCATGCGCTCATGGTGCATCCCGCTCACAAATTTCCGCCGCCGTTGGCCAGCTTTTTTCCAACATGCGTAGAATGCGTCGCCCCATGAGCCGCGCGACGATCCTCCCCAAAGCCCCGGCGGGAACAATGGTGCTTCGAATGTGCAGCCGAGTGCCGTCACCGTGGGGAATGGCCTCGAACTCATCGTGAACCCGGAGTCCCATGGCTCGCGCGTCGAAGGTCCAACTCCCGTCCTCGCGCACACGGAGGGTCTCGCGGAGGAGCCTCTCCGTTCCGAGCGGGCCGCGCCACGTGCCCACCAATTCGATCCGATCGCCGTTCCTCGCGAGCACCCGAATCCGGTGAGGCTGTTCACGCGGATCTTTCGCGACGTACACGTCGGGCAAATCGGTCCACCACGCGCGGACTGACCGTGGCGGTCGGTGGATGTCTAACTCCAAATCGAGATTGAGTGATCTGCCGACTCGGGCCGCGACCGCGGCGGAATGAGCTCGCATATGCCCTCGCACATCCTGCGTTTCGACACTCATTTGATCCCCCCAATCCGTCGCTCGGGGAGGGGGCACCTCTCCCTTTGTAGGTTTGTCGGCGAAGGCCCGCGGAACACGAACCCGTTCCCGCCTTCGCGTCGCGTTCGGCGGCTGAACCTCTGGACGAACCGTCAAGACCAAAGCCATCCAATCCTCTGACCGCTTCGTGGATACTCTCGACGAACTCGACTTCGACATCCTGCGGGAAGTAATGGTCGGGAGCGGACCATACCTTCGGAGCGATCGGGTGAGCCTCGAGGCGACGGCCCGTGCCGTGGGCGTCCATCGTTCGACCGTCGCCGATCGGATCGCGAAGTGGAATCGTCTCGGATTCCTCGAGAACTGGACGATCGACGTGGACCCGGCCGCTCTTGGGCTCGTGGGCGCTCACGTCCATTTCGACGCGAGGGCGCAACCCCGAGATAGGGCGCTGCAAGTTGCGGCCCTTGTCGAGGGCGTGGTGGGTGTCCTCGGGTTCGATCAAGGCTGCGTCGGCGTCATCTTCATGGCGGATTCTCCGGCTGCATTGACACGGACTGAGACTCTGCTGGCCCGAATCCTAGAATCCGAGCGAAGCTCCCGGATGGTGGACACTGCCGTGGACTACCCCGACTCGCCGCCGGTCCGCCTTTCACCGATCGACGCCAAACTCCTGGCCCTCCTCCTGCGCGACTCGCGCCAGACGCCGGCCGTCGTCGCCAAAAAAGCGCATGTCACGGTGCGGACGGTCGAGCGGCGACTCGAACGGCTCCGAAAGGCGGCAGTCTACTACGTTCGACCGAACTTTCACTACGCCCGGGTCCCCGGGGTGAGTTTCGGACTGCTTTGTTTCGAGTATTCCAAGGCGGTGCGAGGCACTGCGTTACCCCGAATCCTACGGGTCGTCACGAATCAAGTCGGCCGTCAGGTCGAAGCCCCGACGAGAGGAATGCTCGTGATTCATGGCTCGGCGCGCGAACTCGATGATTCCGCGAAAGCGGTTGCTTCGATCCCGGGCGTGCACGATGTCATCCTCCGCGTTCTCGTCGGAGAGGTCGAGTCACCCGGTTTCGAAGCTTGGCTGTCCGAGCGCATCGAGCGCAAATCTGGGGCCTCGAAGGTCGCCATCCCTAAGTAGCCGACGCACCATTCCCTCGGGAGAGAAGCGGGGAGGGAGAATCGTTGTCAACGAAGGAGAACAAGGCCCTGATACGGCGGTACTTCGAAGTGATGGACCGGCCGAACGCAACCGAGGAGATGCTGGATGAATTCATCGATCCCAAAATCATCATGCATGATGTACCTCCCGGATTTCCGACGGACATCCACGGGCTAAAGAAACAGTTCGTCATGTTCCAGACATCGACGCCCGGGTATCACACGGTGGACGTCTTGCTCGCGGAAGGAGACATGGTCGCGGGCAAGGTTACCGGTTACGGCACCCACGAGGGCGAGCTCCTCGGCATCCCTCGAACGGGCAAGAAGATCCAGATGAGCGGCATCGTCATTTGGCGCATCAGGAACGGCAAGATCATCGAGCACTGGGGCCAGAACGACACGCTCGGCTTGCTTCAACAGCTCGGGGCGCTACCGCCGCCGGGAAAGCCCCCAACCTAGGACGTGATCTGTTGAGGTCCCTCGTTCGCGGGGTTCGCGGCGGGGTCTACCTAAGGAACGTTGTTTGGGAGGTGCACGGCGATTGAAACGCAGGTTACTCTCCTCGGTTCTGGGTTCACGTCTCCGGATGCGAGGGCCGCCGGTAACTTTGTTTCCGCGGCCTTTATGAGGCGTCCGTCCCAGGCCGAATACCATGGCAGACATGGGCGCCCACCCGAACCGGCGTCCCCTCCTCGCCCTCGTCCTCCTGTCACCGATCATCGCGGAGATGCTCTCCGGGTCCACGCCGCCCCTCGAGTGGCTGAACCCGATTGCGGCGCTGTTGTTGATCTGGCTGTACGGGGCCGGCGTCCTCGTCATGCGCGAGACGGCGGTCCGCTGGAAGACCGGATGGCCGAGCATCCTCCTCCTCGGCGCGGCGTACGGGATCATCGAGGAAGGCCTCGCGGTGAAGTCGTTCTTCGATCCGGGCTGGATGGACCTCGGGACTCTCGCCTGGTACGGTCGATGGTTCGACGTGAACTGGGTCTGGGCCGTGTGGCTGACGATCTACCACGCGGTCGTCAGCATCGCGATCCCGATCTTCCTCATGGAATGGATCTGGCGTCGGACTCGAGGCATTCCGCTCACGTCCCGACGTGGCTACATCACGGCGATCGCATTGCTCGCCGGCGCGACCGTGTTCATCAACGTCCTCCTGACTCCGTATCGCCCGTCCATCTGGCACCTCCTCGGAGCCGCGGCGGCCGTCGCGTTCCTCGTATGGGCCGCGAAGAAGTACGCGGGCGGGCTCTGGGCCCGATTGCCCTCGAGACGCCTACCGCGATCCCCGCGTGTCTATGCGCTCGCGGGCTTCGGTTTCCTGATGGGATCCTTCCTCCTCTATGGCGGAGGGCCGTTCTTCGGAATCATCCCGATCATCACGGTCCTGGAAGGAGCCGCGGTCCTCGTGGGCGTGATGCTCCTCGTCCGCTGCACCTCCGACGACCCCTCGAGGTGGGCTCTGCAGCGTTTCGCCTTCGTTGCAGGAGCCATGGGCTTCTTGATCGTCCTGGCGGCGTTCCTCGAATTGGCGGGCTGGCGGGGGATGGGGATCGTCGGCGCGGGGTTCGCTTACCTAATGGTCCGATGGTACCGCCGCGCTCCTTGTGTGGCAGCCTACGAACCGAGGCCCGCCGCCGATCCGGCGTTGGTCCATGAGACCGATTCGGTCTCCGCTAGCGGCTCAGCTCGATGATGATTTTCTTCCCCGCCTTCGAGACGAGGACCTCCTCATCTCCCCGCAGCTGGAGGCTGCGCTCGATGTCCGTCGGAATCCGCAGGACCGTCCCGCGCCCACTCCGCGAGAGCTTGCGCCGCAACTTGAGCGGCTCGCCCCAGATACCGAGTCGGCGTGCGACCCGAATCATCCGCTGACTCTCTTCCTCAGGGATGAATTCCTCCCCGCAGGCCCCACACCGAAGCCCCTGCTCCACGAATGTGTAGCCTTCGATCTCGGAAGTGATATCGTCGGCAGGGACGAGCCTCCGCTTCCCGCAGTTGGGACACCGCGTGGCTCGACTATCCCTCGGATCCCGTGATGACGAAGACCTCATCGTATTCGGCGTCGTATGCGACCACCAGCTTCTTTTGTCCCTTCTTTTGAACGAAGATCTCCCACTTTCCCTTTCCAACGCGCAAGACCCGGAGGGCGTCCCGCAACGCTTCCCTCAGGTCGGTCTGATCCCAGTCCCATTTTCTCATCCAGGTGTTCCGGAAGTGTTTGCTCACGTAAACGTGGACTCTGTCGATGTCGAACGGGAGCAAAGTGGTTCACTATCTTATGTAATGAATTTCACCTATATCAAGATTCGGATAGGGTGAGAGAATCCCGGGGCCCGGAAATCACATCGGCGACTTCACTTTGTCATCGTATCCTTTATCCACGGGGCCCGCCTCCGGAAGGGCATGCCAAGCGTCGCCGACTTCCGCGACACGTACGAATATAACTGGCGAGTCCTCCGCGACTATTGCGAGGCCCTCGCGAAACTGCCGGAGGACGAACTCGTGAAGAACCGCGAAGCGACGAACGGATCGCTGAAGAACATTTTCCACCACATCCTCTCCGTGCACGACGGATGGCTGAACGTGACCGCGCAGGGCGCGTCCGCGGACCCCGTCATGCGCGAGAAGGACTTCGACGAGGTCCGATCGATGGAGCCGCTTCGAGGATACCTGGAGAAAATCATTGCGAAGGAGAAGCGGTTCCTCGGAAAGCTCACCGACAAGGATCTCGACCGCGGCGTGCAGCCGGAGTGGAAGACCCGACCGCATCCCCTGCGCGACGCCCTCCCGCAGGTGACGTTCGAACAAGCCCACCACACGGGCGAGCTCATCGCATTGCTTTGGCAAATCGACGTCGAGCCGCCGGAGATGACGTGGATCGACGTGCGCCTCTTGAACAAGGGCGATCCGGGACCCTCATAGGAAGAGTCGGCTCGTCATCGCCTGCAAGCCGGGGAACTCTTGCGGGTCGCCGGTCCACCGGGCCATCATCGGACCGTAGCGCCGCTCCGCGCGTTCCAGGAAGATCCGCATCTCCTCCTGGACATCGGCCGGCGGCTTGCCGGTGATCGCGACGGCGAGGATGAACTTCGGACTGCGCTCGATGACGACGGTCTGGTCGCCGAGCTCGAGTCGTCGCAGTTCGTCGGCTCCACCTGCGAAGGACACGCGCGCGAAGTTCATGATCGCGGTGAGCATGCCCGCCATGACATCGGGATCGACGTCCGCGCCATCCGAGCGACTCGCGTGGGTCAAGAGGAGTCCACCGCCCTCGATCACGAAGACGTCCTCGACCTCGTAGCCGACCTTCTCCGGTACCGCGAGCGGCTCGAACTCCCGGTCGAGGACCCCCGCGGTCGCCTCATCGAGAGCGGCCGGATCCGTGCTCGCGAGGAGCACGCCATCGCCCGCCGTCACGAGATCCCGAATCGTGTTCAGGAGGCGCACGACCCGCGCCGCCTCCAAATAGTTCGACAGATACTCGATCCCTTCGAGCACGACGACGGCTTTCGGCTGCGCGGCGACGAACTCGCGCACGAGGCGCTCGAGCAACTCCGGATTCGTCGGGGGGACGCGGTTCTGACCTACGGCCGACGTGAGCCAGAGGATCGGAGTGGTTTGCAAGTCAAAGTCGTCGCGGACCTCGGTCGGTGTGCAGCGGGTGATGACGAGGCCCAGCGACCCGAGGCGGACCGCCTCTGCGACCGCGAGGAACGAGAGCTGCGGCCGCCGCTCGCGAATCGCGTACGCGTGACCGGGCTTCAGATCGAAGCGCCGGGGAACGCCGACGGGTTCCTCTTTTTGAGGCGTGACCACGAACATCCGGTAGCGCAGGACGGCGACCGCGAAGAACGCCGCCATGGCGAAGGCGGTGATCGTCAGATACGGAGGCGGGTATTGGTCCGCAAAGATTCGCAGGTACGCGTACGACTCTGCGCCCGTCCCGTGGATCACGACGCCGGCGGTCATCAGGATCGCCTGCTTCCGGACGATGGGATCCTTGTTGCGGATCAGCGTGCGGACCAGGACCGCGAGGGCCGTGGACATGAACAGGGTCGCGAACAAGGCGAGGCTCCCGCGGGCCCACGTGTCCTCGACGACGACCCCGATGCCTCCGTATTCGTTCTCGAGCTCCGTGACCTGCGTCGTGACTCCGATCGCAACGATGAGCAGAGAGACCTGGAGGAAGAGATTCACAAGGCGGCGCCGCATGATCTCGAAGCCGAGGAAGTACTGGCCGATGAACGACGCCGTAAAACCGACCGCGAGCATGTGGAAGAAGTAGAACAGACGGGCAAAGGTGAGGGGTCCCGAATTCGTGCCGTAGTCCAGCGTCGACGTCCGCAGGAGATAGGCGAACGTCCCCGCGAGGACGAAGAACACCATCGCCAACACGAACGTGTCGCCCGCGCGGCGGTTCGGAATCTTCCGTACGACGTAGGCGGCGGCGAGGAGGGCCAGGGAGCTGCTCCCAATCGAGATGAGCGAGTACCACTGGGAGGCTTCGACCATCAGCCCCCGCGACGTACTGAGCGGGCGTTAAAAAGCCCTTTCCCCAAAGTCTCGGATTTGAGTTAGTCCTCTCCTGTGGAAGCCATCCTCGTGTGTTTTTCTGTGGGGTCTCCGAAGATGGAAACTCACCAGAACTTTTAGTATCACCCTCTCGTCAGCGGTCCATGCCGCGGATCGAGGTCGTCCCCGGGACGGACCTGAAGAAGGGCGAATCGACACCCGGGATCTTCCGAGAGAAGGCGTTCCAGTCGAGCAATGTCCTCATGTCCCGAACGCGACTCGAGCGCGGAGCGGTGTCGGGTTGGCATCATCATGGAACCCACGAACTCTACGGTTTCCTGGTCTCGGGTCAGCTCCGACTCGAGTACGGCCCGAAGGGCGCGGATGCGGCGGTCGTGGGTCCCGGGGACTTCTTCCACGTCCCTCCCGGCCTCGTGCACCGGGACGTGAACCCGGACCGCGCACACCAGCTGGTCATCGTCAACATCCTCGTCGGGAGCGGCGTGCCGGTCGTGAATGTCGAGGGCGTGTGAGGCGAATGATGTCCGCGAACCTGGAGGACCGCGTGTTCCTGGTGACCGGTGCGAACTCCGGCATCGGCAAAGCGACGGCGTTGGGCCTGGCCCGCCTGGGCGGGACGGTCGTCATGGCGTGTCGGAGTGCGACGCGCGGCGAGGCCGCGCGACAAGACGTTGTCCGGGACTCGGGGAACTCGAGTGTCTACCTCGAGATCGTCGATCTGGCGAGCGAAGAGTCGACGCGATCCTTCGCCGAGGAATTCCAGAGGAAGTATCCGCGGCTCGACGTTCTCATCAATAATGCCGGGGTGTACACGGCGCACCGCGAAGTCACCCCAGACGGCCTCGAGAGGACGTTCGAAGTCAACTACCTCTCCGGGTTTCTGTTGACCCACCTCCTCCTCGACCTCTTGAAGAAGTCCGCGCCTTCGCGCATCGTCAACGTCTCCTCGAGCGCACACTCGGGAGGCACCATTCATTTCGACGACCTTCAGGGCGAGCAGCGATACGGCGGCTTCGGCGCGTACGGTCAATCGAAGCTCGCGCAGGTCCTCTTCACGCGGGAGCTCGCGCGACGCCTCGAGGGGACCCGGGTCACCGTGAACGCCTGCCATCCCGGCGTGATCCGGACGAATCTCGGGATGGGCGGCACCTCCGCGGTTGTGCGGTTCGTGAGGTTGTTCTTCAAGGGCCCGGAGAAAGGCGCTCAAACGCCGATCTACCTCGCGGTCTCGCCGGAGGTCGAGAGGGTCACGGGCCAATACTTCGCAAACAAACACGTCCGTGAACCGTCTCGCGCGGCCCAGGACCCGGACGTCGCGCGCCGATTGTTCGACGTCAGCGCGGAGCTCGCACATCTCTCCGTGTGAGTCCGGGGGTCCGCACCGGAACCCTTATGGCCGTCGCCTTCCGTGCGGCGCGAGCCCATGCAAGGGACGCGCGTCCTTGTCACCGGCGGCGCCGGGTTCATCGGTTCCCATCTGGTCGAGCACCTCGGCGCGCGGAACGACGTCGCCGTCCTCGACGACCTTTCGGCAGGCTCACTTCGGAATCTCGAGACAGTCCCAGGTGACGTCCACGTCAAAAGGGCCTCGATCCTGAATCGCAAAGCGCTGTCGACTGCCATGGAGGGCCGCGAGATCGTTTACCACCTCGCAGCAAGGACCTCCGTCCCGGACAGCGTCGCGCATCCGGAGGCATATTGGCGGACGAACGTCCAGGGCACGCTCGGCGTCCTCAAGGCCGCCGTCGACGCAAAGGTGCGGCGGGTCGTGTTCGCCTCGAGCGCCGCGGTGTACGGGAACTCGGAGATGAACCCGAAAGTCGAGACGATGCGGCCGGCGCCGGCGTCGCCGTACGCGACCTCGAAGATGGTGGGCGAGTTCGCGTGCGAGGAGATCGCCTCCCTGAAAGGCCTCGAGGCGGTCGTCGTGCGGATCTTCAACGCGTATGGCCCGCGGCAAGACCCGACGTCGCCGTATGCGAGCGTCATCGCGAAATTCTGCGCGTCCGTGGCGTCGAACGAGGGAATCGAGATCTACGGAGACGGCGGACAGACGCGGGACTTCCTGTATGTCGGGGATCTGACTACGGCGCTGGAGCTGGCGGGAGAACGACCGGTCGCGGGACAGATCATCAACGTGGGGTCCGGATCCGCCACTTCGGTCAATGAGGTGGCCCGCCTCCTCTCGGAAATCGCGGGCGTCCCGATTCGCACGAAGCACGGCGAGCCGCGACCCGGCGATGTCCGTGATTCTCGCGCCGACATCACGAGGGCCGCCGCGAAACTCGGGTTCGCACCGCACACGTCCCTCCGGGATGGACTCGGGCGAACGCTGGTCTGGTATCGAACGCAAAGGCCATGAGGGGACGGCTCAACCGGCCTCTCGGAGCCAGGTCTCGAACGGGCCGAACTGCATCTCGCGACCGAGGAAGTCCCGGATCAATTCCGTAGCCGGCTTCTCGCTACCCCGACCAAGAATCAGATCCCGGTAGCGCTCCGCCTCCGCGGGGTCGAGCAACGATCCGGCCGCGCGGAACCGGCTGAATAGGTCTTTCGCGATGACGAGGGACCACATGTACGTGTAGTAAATCGCGGAGTAGCCGTTCAGGTGGCCGAAGTTGCATTGGAAATGGGTCCCCTC
>VBMB01000063.1 GCA_005878525.1 Methanobacteriota archaeon | reverse complement strand
GACGAGGTGTAGGCGGGCATCACGACCCGACCGGCCCAGGCCGTGTAGACGGGCTGGCCTTGGTACCCTTCGTCAAACGTGATCAGGAGGGCTGCCCGCTGGCTCGTGAAGACCGGACTGCTCAGGATTCGCTGGACCAAGTCGGACAGGTAGGCATCGCCGGTCCCGATCGGGCAGCTGTGCATGTCGTTGCATTTGTTCGGCGTGAGCCACATGTAGTTTGAGGCGGTCGTCGTCGACGCGAGGTCGTTGATGAGGGCGCTATCGGATGTACCCGCGGGGACGATCCGCCCGCATCGGGTCGGACTGTTGACGATGTCGCTGTAGTACACGAAGGGGTTGTGTCGCACCGCATAGTCGCCGGAGTTGGTCCCGTAGCAGTTGCCCGGCATGTCCTCCATGTACGCTTTCCACGTCAGGCCGGCGCCCTCGAGTCGATCCACGATATTCGGCGCACTCCAGGCGGTGCTCGTGCAAGCGTTCGAATTCGGATTGCCGTCGTAGCCGCCGCAACCGAAATCGCTGCCGCCGGAGAGGCAGAGGTAGTTGGGGAGACTCGGATTGACGTTACAGTAGTGATCGTTCTGCGCCAATCCCCAGGCGCCCGCGAGGTTCGACATGTATCTTGCCGAGCCGCCGCAAGATTCCAGGATGTCACACAGGTTGTGATTCTCCATCAGGATGATGACGAGATAATCGAAGTTCGTCCCCGAGACGGCAGGGACTCGCGGGAAGGCTTGCAGCGGGGCCGGTCTCGCCGGGTCGGCGGAAGCCTTGAGGACGGCGGCCGACAGCAACACGGCCAAGCAGAACGTCAGCAGCGTCGAGGATGCGTGACGTCCGAGTATCTCCCCGGACACCCGAGGGGCCGGAAGCGGTCGATTCCTTAAAACCTTGTTAGTCCACTTCACGGAGGACTATTCGGCGCGCAATCACTCAACGCGGTCCCGTCCATAATTGACGCATTTGATAGCGAGACCTTGTTGCTTTTAGCCTGCCGCGCGCACGCAACACCTGGTACCCCGGATGTCCGTGACCGCATCGACGCCGATCGACCTGTCCTCAGTCGTCGAATCTCAGCAGCCCCTCGAAGCGGTGCTTCTCATCACCCGCACCGGGGCGCAGCTCGGCGCCTGGACCCGGAACTCCGTCCCCATCGACGTCTTGAGCGTCATGGCCGCCACCCTCGTCGGATCGATCGAGACGCTCATGACGGCCCTCGGGGCCTCGAGCCCGCGCGAAGTCTCCTTGATGATCGACGGGCGCCGGGTCTTTGTGAGCAAGGTGAACGCGCAAGTCGTCCTGGTCATCGTTGCCGCGGGAGCCATGACCGAGGTGGCGCTCCGCGCGACGATGCGCCAGATCGTCAAGTCGCTTCCGCCGTTTCCGTCCGATTCGGACCGCATGGCCCGGGGCCCTCGCGATCGAAGGCGCTCCTAGAAACCCGTCATCGTCTGATGACTCCGTTGGCCGCGAAGAGCCAAGGATCTCGCGGTTTGAATCGACCGACGACGGCCGTTTGCTTCTTCCTTCGCTTCCGCGGAGTCCTGGTTCGGTTCCAGAGGAACGCGTGGATTGCCGCGAGGGCGACGACCGGGGACATTCCGATGAGAATCGGGACCGTCGGAACGGCCGGGGACACCGGTGAGACACCTTGGTCCGAGTGGTCCGCGATCACCGTGACGACGGCCGTCCTCACGTTCCCCGACGTGTCGATCGCACGTGCGTAGATGTGATTCGTCCCCGCTTCCAGGAGCACGCTGCCGGACCAAGAGGTCGTCCCGGAGGTCGGCGTCCACGTCGTGTTGTCGGTGCTCAGCTCGATCGCCGAGATGGCCACGTCGTCCCACGCGATTCCCGTGACGGTGACGTTCGCGGACGCGATGACCGTGTCGTTTGACGGGGAAAGGATGGAGACCTGGGGTGGGATTTTGTCCTCGCCTCCCGGATTCTGGACCGCGACCCACTGACCTTGGCTGGCCGTCAATCCGTGCGAGTCGACGATTTCCAACTTGACCAAGTAGGTTCCCGCGCTCGTGAAAACGTGCTGGATGGTCAGGGTGGAGGACAGCGGAGTATCCCAGACTCCATCTCCCTCCCAGTCCCAACGAGCCTGGAGCGTCGCGCTCGGATCCGGGTCCGTCGACGAAGACGCGTCGAACGCGACGGAATTATTCACCTTGGGATACGGCGGGGCGAAGGTGAACCGGGCCGTGGGTGGTCCCGGGGCCACGACGGTGACAGCGACCGACGCCGTGTGCGAAACCGGTCCGTTCGTCCCCGTGACGATGACGGTGTACGAGCCGGGCGTGGATCCGCTCATTGTACATGTGGACGTCTGGGTGCCGCTGATGCTCACCGGTACACACGAGGTCGTCAATCCGGCGGGTGTGGATCCCGCCGTGAGAGAGACCGCTCTGGCAGGCGTCGTAACGGTGACAGAGATCGAGGTCGTGTGGACGAGGGATCCGTTCGTTCCGGTGGCCGTAACGGTGTACGATCCGGGCGTCGAGCTGGCCAGCGTGCACGTCGATGTCTGACTGCCGCTGATATTCGAAGGGGTGCACGAGGTGGTGACTCCCGCGGGCGCAGACGCCGCGGTGAGCGCGACGGTTCCGCTGAAACTGCCGGTGGCCTGAAGGGAAATCGTCGAGGTCGCGGATAGACCGGCATCGAACGAGATGGTTCCCGGGTTCGCGGAGAGCGTGAAGTCCGGGCCGCCGGCATTGAAGAACTCCAATGGCGAGGGAGCGGTCACATCGCCCTGCCCGAGGTTGCCGCCGCCCCAGACGTCCTCGATCAGCTTCAGCAGGGAATAATGGGTGTATGAGGCCGTGGAGTTGTAGGCCAGCTTCGTGGCCGGGCCGCTGAAACTCATGTAGATGTATGGCGGACTCGTGTACGCCTCGTCGAACATGATGATGAGGGCTGCCTTCTTGCCGGCCATGGCGGTCAGCAGATTGGGCACCCAACTCTGGATCCACGCGTCTCCCGTAGCGACGGAACAGGAGTGCATATTGTTGCAGTCGTTCGGCGTGAGCCAGATGAAGTTCGTCCCCGCGTTGAATGCACTGATGACTTCGTTGTACGAACCGGGGAGTAGGTTCGCGCACCGCGCCGAGTTATTCATGATCGTCGTGTACGATAGGAACGGGAAATGGTCCTCGCCGCGTGGGGGGTTGAGCGAACAGCCGCTTCCGCTCGCGTCTTCCGCGAAAGCTTTCCATGTCTTGCTCGTGTTCTCCAGGATGTCTACCATCGTCGGGTGGTTGAGGTTGGGGTGGTTTCCATCACCGCTTACGCCAAAGGTGCTCCCCCCGAGGATCGCGATGTAGTTCGGCTGGGAGGGATTCGTGATACTCGACCAACCCTGGGAGAACGAATATAGGTCTGCGAGCTGCGTCATGTACGCGGCGGGTCCGTAGACATCGTTCAGGTTCTGGTTCTCCATCAAGACGACGACGAGCTGATCGAAGTTGCCTGTGGCTTGGTCTCGCACCGGTCCTCCCGGAGGGAGAGTGGACGGCCCCAGGAGGTTACGTGAGAGCGCGCTTGCGCCGACAAGCGCGACAACGACGAGGAGAATCGACGCCGCCACGGCGCCGACGCGGTTGAACCGTAAATCCATGAGAGATTTCTCCAGGAAGGGGCGGATGTTACTCGAACGCGAACCGCAGGGGCTCGTCGCCTGGGCATTCGAGTTCGCTCGGGGGCGGATGCGGGCGACCAGCGTTCAGAATCAGGGTCACCGGCGCACCACGGAATTTTCGCACAGTATTTATCGATTTGGGGACGCCGGTCGAATACACATAGAAAGTTTTCGGAATCAGCCGCCGTATCTGAAAAAATGGTTCTCCTCGAATAAAACTTCGGCTCCGAATCGACCTCGCCTTCAATCGCATGTGCGAGCCCGTGCAACCCATCGCCGGTCGGGAGGATTATGACGGGCTTCGCTCCGAGCCCGTTTCGAGAAATCCTTATCGCCTCGCTATCTCTCCCACCATTCGTGGGCGTCATCGAAGGCTGGGAATTCCCCTGGATGAAGCCCACGGTCTCAACCGGGCCGATGTCCGAGTCTGAACTGGTCCGTGAGCAAGGGGGCTGGGTGTTCGCCGGGAGCATCTCGAATTCGATCTTGGGCTTCGCATTCTGGGCCCTCGCGGCGCATCTCTTCACCTCGTCCGCGGTGGGAATCGCGGGGTCCCTCGTAAATCTCGCTTCATTGGCAACGTCGATCGGGATTCTCGGCCTGGACAACGGACTCGTCCGGTTCATCGCCCGTGTCGATCGACCCCGCGCCCTCATGTGGCGAGTCCTCGTCGTCGGCGGGACCCTCTCTTCCATCGTGGGAGTGGCATTGTCCGCGGCAGTCCTCGGGGTCAGCCGCGAGCCCGAGGCCAAGGAGGCGTTCGCGGTCCTCGTCGTGTTGAGCGTCGCGCTCACGACGTCCCAGACGTGTTTCCAGATCACGGACGGATCGATCCTGGCGGCGCGGAAGAGCGAATATCTCGCATACCGCGCCGTGGCGTACGGCCTCGCGAAGATTGTCCTGCTGTTCGCGGTCGCGGCGGCCGGTGTCGTCGGCCTCTTCGGATCGTACACCCTGCCCCTGCTTGCCATCACCGTCGTGAGCCTCTTCCTCGTGTGGCGGGTGTGGCCGGCGCGGAAGGAGAACGGCATCCCCACCCGAATCCGAGAGCTCTCCTCGCTGTCGATCGGCAACTGGATCCACGGTTTCACATACTCGCTCCCAAGCAGGCTCGGGCCCTCGATCATGCTAATTTTCGTCGGCGCGAGTCCCGCCGCCTACTTCTTCATCGCCTTGCAACTCGCGGAGGTCCTCAACTACATCCCGGAGTCGGTGTCGAAGTCCCTCTTCGCCCACGGCTCGCTGCGCGACCACCTGCCGGCCTCGCTGGCGTCCAGCATGCGACGCCTCCTCGCCGTCATCATGGTCCCGATGGTCGCGCTCGGCGTCTTGGTCGCCTCGATGGGCATGACGATCGTCGGCGGGACCTCGTACGGCGCGCACGGACTGGCCCTGCAGCTGTTCCTCCTTGCGACCTTGCCGAAGGCGGGGATCCAATTGTACAAGGCGCAGTTCAACGTGGACCGCCGCCCGCTCGCCCTCATCGTGATGGGGAGCTCACTGGGTCTTTCGACTCTGGCGTTCCTGGTGGTCGGTTTGGTCCGTCACGTGGACCCGGATTGGCTACCCCTGGCGTGGATCCTGGGAGGGATCTTGGCGTTGGGGGTCGGCTGGTGGCTCTCTCGAAGGAGGCTTCCGAGCCAACCGGAGACCCGGGTGAGCGAGGGCTGAAGGGCAACGGCCGTTGCGACGTCCCTCCGGTTCGCATCCCGGCCGGGCGGCCGAGAATTCGGTCATATACCGCGACCCAACCGAGGAGCGAAACCACCGCAAGCACGAACGCCGCGGGGGCGAGAAGCGGTTCGACCTGCGAGCGCACGAAGTCGGCGGGAGCGTTGGAGACCCATCCGTTGTACACCGCAATCAGCATCCGGACAGCCGCGGCGAAGGTGCCGACGACGAATGCGGTCTTCGCAAGGCCGCGCCGTGATCCGGGGTCGATTCGCGCCGCCGTGTCGAGCAGATACACGCCACCCGCGAGGACGACGACGAACCGAGCGGTCATCCGAACCGAATTCCAGATGACTTCGATGGGGTCTCGGGCCAACGCCAAGACGAGCCCGGAACCGAAGAGGAACACGGCGGCCGCGGCCGCGACAAACAAAGCGGGCCGAGCCCTCTCCCCTCGCCATGCGCGGGTCCAGCCGCGGCCTCTTTCGATCCGGAAGATGCCCACGAATCCGATCGGGCCGATGACCGTTGGCAGCGCGACGCTGAGTACCGATGCGTAGAGCCGGTAGGACGATTTGTCCGACAGCGCGGCGAGGCCCGGGATAATTGTACCAAAATAGTACGGCACGTCCAAGACCAAATCCCCAACCGCGGCGAGCACGAGCGAGATCACCAACCATCTCGCACCGGAAGCAATCGCGGAGTCCGCGAACAATCGACGGCTCATTCGGATGCGCGAGCAACCGCGTCCTATTTATCGTGTATGTTTCAGGGGCGGTCCGAAGACCTTTCGTTCGGCGGGGCGAACTGCCGGGCCGCCTTCCGCCGGCGGAGGAGCAGGACGAGTAAAATGACGGCGAGGATGAGCGTCACCCCGGCCGTCACCTGTTCGGACGCGGTCGGGTCAGCGGCCCCCAGGATTCGGACCGTCACGCTCGCCGACACGTCGGGATTCAACGGAGCGTCGTCGTTGTTCACCAGTCGCGCGAGGACCGTGTTGTTCCCGTCAGGCATGTCGACGATGAATCCGAGATCGTAGGCGCGCGGCTCTT
>VBMB01000044.1 GCA_005878525.1 Methanobacteriota archaeon | reverse complement strand
TTGTCTGGGAAAACAGTTCTCGAGATCGTATGTGGCACGGGGACCAATGCCATCGCATTCGCTCGTCGCGGATATCGAGTGACTGCGGTCGACTACGTGGAGTTGGCGGTGCGGCGGGCGCGGGAGAAAGCATGGAAGGCGGGAATCGAGATTGACTTTCGCGTCGGAGACGCGACCCGGATGGATCTCGGCGGACCCTACGAAGTGGTGTTCGACCGAGGCGTCTATCACGGCATTCGCAACGGGAACCTCACGGCGTTCCTTAAGATGCTCGAAGGCGTCACCCGCAAAGGCACGCGTTGGTTGACCCTCGCGGGGAACGCCAAAGAGCCGATGGTCAACGGTCCGCCGGTCGTGACCGAAGACGAGTTCCGCACAGAGCTCGAGCCGATGTTCAAGATCCTCGAGGTACACGAGTTCCGTTTCACACTCGACCGCGAAGACTTCCGGCCTCTGGCTTGGTCGATCCTGCTGGAACGCCGATAATCGAGCTCCACGTCGCGCTCGAAAGCGAACTCAACTGAGATCTGTCATCGGGGAGAAGCCGAAGTCTCCTGCTTGTGAATCGGACACGGTCTCACGGCCTTGCAGAATCGGCATTTCTCCGGCTTCGTCACCGGGAGCGGCTTGATCATCCGACCGTACTTCCGGCGCGGCGTTTGGATCACCGCCTGCCTGCGGCCCTCAGACCGCCTCGACGAGCGACATCTCGGCCCGACCGCGCTTCATGCTCTCGGCGACGTCCTCGAAGGCGTCCAGGTGCCGCGAGACGTCCGCCTTCGTGTGGGCGACGGAGGAGGTCCACTGCTCGTCCGGGCCCGTGGCCATCGGGACGATGCCACGGTTCAGCATCGCGGTGTAGTAGCCCCACCACCGGCCCACGTCGACATCCTGGAACGACCGCCAATCCGTCACCCCGCGGCGGGCGAAATGCACGGTCCCGCTGATCCCGCCCGCTTGGACCACCATCTCCAGGCCGTGGTCACCGATGATGTCGCGGTAGCCCTTGGCGAGATCGTCACCTATCTGCTGGGCGTGACGGATTCCCGAGCGCGTCAGGATCTTCGTCATCGTCACGAGCCCCGCGGAAATGCTGAGGGGATTCGCGTTGAACGTCCCTGCGTGGCCGATCTGACCCGGGACCACTTGATCCATGATCGACCTCGATCCGCCGACCGCCGCGAGCGGGAATCCGCCGCCAATCGCCTTCCCGAGGACTTTGACATCCGGCGTGACGCCGAACGCGTCCTCCGCGCCGCCGTACCACTTGCCGCACGTCTTGACCTCGTCGAAGATCAG
Organism: Methanobacteriota archaeon; assembly: GCA_005878525.1. Taxonomy (GTDB): domain Archaea; phylum Thermoplasmatota; class Thermoplasmata; order RBG-16-68-12; family RBG-16-68-12; genus RBG-16-68-12. The sequence continues at coordinate 18,322 of VBMB01000044.1, read as the reverse complement.
GAGCGCGCCGATCTCAGTGGCGATCTTCCGCAGGCCTTCGAGGAATCCCGGTTTCGGCGGGACGTAGCCCATGTTCATCGGCACGGGCTCGAGGATGATCCCCGCGATGTCGTCGGCGTGTTCGTTGGCCAGGGCCTCCGTCGCCACGAGGTCGTTGAACGGCGCGACGACCGCGGTCTGCACGAGTTCCGGTAGGAGACCCTTCGACGACGGCACCGGGTTCGGCCGCCTTCGATCTCCGGAGTCCTCTTTCTTCGGTTTGATCGACACCATGAGGGCGTCGTGAGATCCGTGGTAGCAGCCTTCGAACTTCAGGATCCGGCGGCGACCCGTGACGGCTCGAGCGAGCCGAACCGCGAACAACGTCGCATCGAGGCCCGTCATCGAGAACTTGAGGCGGTCCAACCGGAACCGACGGCAGACGTGGTCCGCGAGGGGGCCCGCGTCGACCGACTCGAAACCAAAGATCGTGCCGTTCGAGACCCGCTCCCGCATCGCCTTCGCGAGGATCGGGTGGCTGTGACCCGCGACCAGCGCGCCGAAGGCCATGCAGAAGTCGATGTATTCCGTTCCGTCCGCATCCCAAATCCGCGAGCCTTTCGCTTTGCGAACGTAAAGGGGGTACGGGTCGACGAGACGGTAGTTGCTGTTGACCCCGAAGGGGATCCGCTTCTTCGCGGCCTCCCACGCCTGCGCGGATTTCTTCGTCCGCCGGCGAAACGCTTGGAGTTCTTCCTCCCACGACTGCATGATATCGATAAGTCGTCGCTCGAACGCTCGCATACTATAAACGGTTTCGCGCAACAGATGCAATGTTCTCGGATGCAGCAATGAAAGACTGGCCATCGGACGAAAATGACCGCGTCCTCCAAATGTTAACCTTAAACAAGGTTGACTTTCGACACGACGGCGGTTCGCCCCGATGGTCTCGGTGAACGATGTTAAAGGGACTCCCAGCGTTCTCCATGGGATGGCGTTCGACGTCATCATCCGAGGGGGGCGCGTGCTCGACGGTACGGGCTCCGCTTGGCGCGTCGCCGATATCGGAATCCGCACAGGGAAGATCGCACGAGTGGGCCGCCTCGGCCGTGCGAAGTGCGACCGGGCGATCGACGCGTCGGGGACGTATGTCTCCCCGGGCTTCATCGACATTCACACGCACAGCGACATCGGCATCCTCGTCGAGCCCACCGCGGAGTCCGCGGTCCGCCAGGGCGTCACGACGCACGTGATCGGGAACTGCGGCGATTCACCCGCGCCGATCAGCGAGCGATATCGGGACCTCGCGGTCCGCCGGTTCGAGTACTATGCACGGGCGAAAGATTGGAATTGGTCGACCTATGCCGAATATCTCAATTTCATGGCCCGCCAGGGGGTCGGCATCAACATTGCGGGCCTCGTCGGCCACGGGAGCGTGCGCCTCGCAACGATGGGGTTCGAGGAGAGGCCGCCGACACCGGATGAGATGCGCTCAATGAAGGATCACGTCGACGAGGCGATGCGCGCCGGCGCGTTCGGCATGAGCACGGGCCTCGTCTATCCACCAGGTTGTTTCGCGGCCACCGATGAGATCGTCGAGCTCGCCAAGGTCGTCGCTCGTCACCGCGGCTTCTATGCCTCGCACATCCGTGGAGAGCGAGAGACGATCGTCGACGCGGTCCGAGAATGCATCGACATCGGCGAGCGCGCCGGTTGTCCTGTGCAGATCAGCCACAACAACCCGAAATATGGCGGCATCGGAAAGTCCTCGCAGATCCAACGTCTGTGGGAAGCGGCAAGGCAACGCGGTGTCGATGTCCTTGCGGACAACGATGCACACACCGATTTCGGCCCTCCCTTGAGCCACGCGCTGCCCCAATGGACGCAGAAACTCTCCACGGACGAGCTCGTCGCGATTTTGCGAGACCCGGCAAAACGCGAGGCGTTGAAGGACGAGGTCCAAGCGGACCGACGTCCGGGTGCCGGGTACGTTGGCTTGTTGGTGCACGATCGGTTTGACCGGATCTGGCTCCTCCGGTGTCCGCAGGATCCGACGAAGGACGGGCTTACGATCGCAGAACTCGCGCACCGCCGCGGCGTCGATCCGTGGACTGCGTACTTCGAGGTGATCGTGGAAGAACGGGACGGGGCCGTAGGCCTGTTCGACTACATGGACCTCGAAGAGATCAAGTCGACTTTGCAGCATCCGTTGGTCATGATATGCTCCGACGGCTGGGTCGCGCCCGCGGAGGAGCGAACGTTGCCGACGGCTCCGTATCAGCCCTGCACGTACGGCGAGTTCCCTGGCATCCTGGAGAGGTTTGTCGTGAACGAGAAGGTGCTGAGCCTCGAAGACGCAATCCACAAGATGACCGGAATGCCTGCGGCACGCCTCAGCCTCTCCGATCGAGGGCAGATCCGTGCGGGCCTTGCCGCGGACCTCGTGGTCTTCGACTTGGACCGCGTCCGGGATCGCGCGACGAACCCGTGGCCCCACGCGTATCCATTTGAGAACTATCCGCACGATTACCCGGAGGGAATCGACTGGGTCCTGGTGAACGGACGACTTGCCGTGGAGGACGGCGAGGCGACCGGAGCCCGCGCCGGAATCGTGTTGCGACATCGGGGTGCGTGATCGATCTCGGGTCTAATGGCGGAACCGACTTAAGCGGAAGGACCTCTTCGGATCGAGATGACCATCGCGGTCGTCAAGAGACGATTCCTCGACAAGAGGATTCAGAGGAGCGTCTTCCGCATCCTGCGGGACAGCGCCCTGTGTTCCATGTCGACCGTCGCTCCGGGAAACCGAGCCCACATCAACACGGCGTACTTCTGCTATTCGCCGGACCTGAACTTCTACTTCCTCTCCGACCCCGATTCGTTGCACTGCAAGAACCTCGAGCGGAATCCATCGATGGCTATGATGGTCATGAACTCGTCGCAGACGTGGGGTGGCAGCGACCGAGGGATCCAGCTGTTCGGGACGTGCCATCGAGTCCGCGGGCCGGCCGCGAAAGAGGCGGAGCGGCGGTACGGTTCTCGCTTTCCCGGGTACGCGACGTGGCTTCGGAGAACCGACCGCTCGGGTCGGCGCGGCGCCGACCTCTTGCGATCGTACGCGTTCTACCGATTCGTCCCGACCCGGATCAAGATCCTCGATGAGGCGGAATTCGGCGGTGCGGCATTCGTAATCGCAGGCGTGACGCGACGACATCCGAACGGGCGAACGCCCGCCGCGATCGTGACGTGGCTCGCCACCGAGGAACTCCGCCCTCAGGGACACGCTCGCGGAAAGGCCGCGGCCGAATGATGTTCGCGATCGCGGCAAGTTGGCCAGAAGCCATCAAATAGGGGTCGCCGGGATACGGCGGCCGTGGCGCCGGCAAGAGAGCACACGTTTGATCTCCGGACGCGCTTCGACTCGACAGTCTTCTCGGGCGGGGCGAGCGTTTCGGCCGCCCGCCCAAGCTAGCCGCCACGGCCAGGACGAGGTGGATGCTTTGACAGCCAAACCGTTCCATGGGCATGCAATCCGAGGTCAAGAAGCCGTCCTCCGGTCGCCTCTCTTCGAGGGCCGGTTCGGGCGGATGTTTCGAAATCTGCCGCCGTTCCTTCCCCCGGGCTCGGCCCTCGCCGCACTCGCCCAGCAGATGGTGGAGCCCGAGCCGAAACCGGGTGACCAGGACACGGGTGGCGACAATCCCGACATCCCGGCGGGGTTCACCTACTTCGGGCAATTCGTCGACCACGACCTCACGTTCGATCCGACGTCGAAACTCCAACGCGACAACGACCCGGACGCCCTGGTCGATTTCCGCACTCCGCGGTTCGACCTCGATTCGATCTACGGCCGAGGACCGGACGATCAACCGTTCCTCTACGAGCCGGACAGCCTCCACTTCCTCATCGGGCACAACGCGGCCAACGAAGACGACCTCCCGCGGAACGTGAACGGCCGGGCGTTCCTGGGGGACAGCCGCAACGACGAGAACCTGATCGTTTCGCAACTCACGCTCGGGTTCCTGAAGTATCACAACCGGGTCGTCGACGCGCTCGCCCACGTCCCGGAAGACATGCGGTTCGATGAGGCACGACGGATTGTCCGCTGGCACTTCCAGTGGACGGTCATCCACGACTTTCTGGTGCGCCTCGTCGGCCGCGAGGTGATTCGAGATATCCTCCGGCCCGACACGTTCGCGATTCCCACGGAGCAAGGGACGAAGACCGCGAAAACACTGCGGGTCGATCTGAGGTTCTTCCATTGGCACAACCGCGTGTTCATGCCGGTCGAGTTCTCCGTCGGCGCGTATCGGTTCGGGCACAGCATGGTCCGGGGCGAGTACGAGCTGAACGACGCGGTTCAGGACATCCCAATCTTCGCGAAACCTCCCGAGCCTGACCTCCGCGGATTTCGCGAGCTGCCCGCGGGACACGTGATCCAGTGGGCGCGGTTCTTTCAGTTCACGGGAGCCAACCTCGTCACGCAACCCTCGCGGAGGATCGATACAAAACTCGCGTTCGGCCTCAGCCTCCTCCCGGATAGCGTGGCAAAAGGCATCGCCGCGCTCGCGGAGCGGGATCTGAAGCGCGGCAAAGCACTCGGCTTGCCGTCGGGCCAAGCGGTCGCGCGGGCGATGGGAATCCCGGAAGACCTCATTTTGCAACGGGACGACTTGAAGCCGCTCCCTCCGGACTTGATCAAAGCGTTCGGAAGGGACACCCCTCTCTTCTTCTATGTCCTCAAAGAGGCCGAGGTATTCAGTCATGGCCGGAAGCTGGGCCCGGTCGGGGGCCGCATCGTCGCTGAGGTCCTCATCGGCCTCATCCGAGGAGATCCGGCGTCGTTCTTGAGCGTCCAACCGATGTGGCAACCGAAGGCCGGAGAATTCGGCGCGCCGAAGGATGGCGAGTTCTCGGTGGCCGACTTACTACGTTTTGCGAAGGTAACAATCTCTTGAGACGACGGCGGCCGGCCGGTTCATTGCGCAATCTTCGGCTTTCTGTTCATGAGCCCCAAGTCATCAAATAGGGCCCTTCGGGATACGAGTCGATCGATGCCCGCGTTGCTCTTAACGGAAAAGGAGGTCGAGGGCCTCCTCCAGATGGGCGATGCGTTGGTGGCCGTCGAGGAAGGACTGCGGGCCATGGGGCGAGGCGAGGCAACCAACCGCCCACGGCAGCGAGTCGGAACCCGAGAGACCGCGGTCAACGTGATGCTCGCATCGTGGCCGGCGCGCGGCTATGCTGGATTCAAGTATTACACCGCGTCTCGCGCAGGAATTCGCTTTTGGGTCCACCTGTTCGACATGGCGACCGGCGAGCTGCTCGCCTTGATTCAGGCCGATCGCCTCGGACAGCAGAGGACTGGAGCGGCCTCGGGCGTCGCGACGAAATATCTCGCGCGCGCCGATGCATCGACGGTCGGCATCGTCGGCACGGGATGGCAGGCAGAGAGCCAGCTGGAGGCGGTCTGCGCGGTCCGCTCCATTCGGCGACTCCGATGCTTCGGTCGAGACAAGGCGCATCGCGAAGCCTTCGCGAAGAAGATGTCCTCCGTCCTCGGGGTAAACGTCGAAGTGGCGAAATCTGCCGAAGAGGCGATCCGCGAGGCCGACGTTGCCATCACCGCGACGAACGCGCCCCAACCCGTCATCCATGGAGATTGGCTGCGCGCGGGATGTCACATCAACGCCATCGGAGCGAACCGACTAGAGACGCGGGAGCTCGATGACGCCGCGATCCGTCGATGCGCATTCGTCGGGACCGACTCGATCGAGCAGGCGAAAGAAGAGAGCGGCGACCTCGTCGAGCCGATGAAACGGGGGGTGATCACATGGGACCGCGTCCACGAGATCAGCGAAGTCGTCGCGGGCAAAGTCCGGGGGCGGACGAACGACGACGACATCACGTTGTTCAAATCCCACGGAATCGCGATGGAGGACGTCGCCGTGGCTGCGCTTGTGTACGAGCGGGCACGCGACCGGGGAATCGGCAAGTCGATCTCCCTCTGACAACCCACCGACGAGTGGATATCCGAAATCCAAGACCGCACCGGCTCGGTCCAGGTTCGATCCATCAGCCGATGCCTCAAGGCTCCGTCTCGCGGAGGCGCTCGAGGTATCGGCTCACCGGATTGAAGAAGATGAAAACCATCGGGAGGACCAGGTAGATGAGCAACGCGACCGTCGTGTTCACGAAGGAGACCGCGATGGCCACCGGGGTGATCACGGGACCGATCGCGAGCCAGACGCGCACTTTGTGGACCAGCTCCGGGTCGAGGCCCGGTTCAATCAGGCCCCGATCTCCGGTCAGGTACCACCAAATCACATAACCGAGGGCGGCCAGCAGACCGAGGACCGCGCCGTAGAGGCTCAAGGCAATCGGGTCTTGGGGATATGTGCCCATCAGGGAGGCGGCGAACGGGATGAGGGCGATGCCCACGAGGAACAGAACGTTCAGCCACACAAGGGTGCGGTTCACGCGCAACACGAAGTGGAAGACCTGGTGGTTGGCGAACCAATAGACCCCCAGGACGATGAAACTGATGAAGAATGTCGCGAACCGAGACCACAGCCCGACCAGATCTCCCCCCAAGCCCTCCGGTCCGAGCGTCGCGGGAGCGCGGAGCTCCAAGACGAGGATCGTCATCGCGATGGCGAAGACTCCGTCGATCAGGGTCTCGAGACGATTCTTCGGGAGCCCGTGTGCCCTCGGCTTAGGTGCGTCCGCCCGTCTCCCCCCCCGACCCAGCCACATGGAGCCGAGCCTTAAAGCACCGGCGCTGGCGATTCGCCAGAACGCGACCTCGAGGAAGGACGGCCGGCGGACCGCACCGCGGCAGCCATCGCGTCGATGAAACCCGGGTCCGTGTTCGGCGAGTCCGTGCGTTCGAGTTGAAGGCCTCTCTCCGAAGCGAATGCCCGAGCCTCGATGTCCACATCGTACAGGATTTCTAAATGGTCCGAGACGAATCCGAACGGAACCATGAGCACGGCCTTCTCACCGGTCTTTCCGATCTCTTCCAGGACTTCCTCAAGCGGAGGTCCGAGCCATGCCTCGTCAGTCCGGCCCGCACTCTGCCACGCCATTCGAGCTCGGAGAGGCGGCAGTCGACGGAGCACGAGGGCCATCGTCTCGGACAGTTCCCGTTCATACGGGTCCCCTCCGTCGATGAGTTTCTTCGGGAGGCTATGGGCGGTGAACACGACGACCGGGTCGTGGAAACTCCTCTGTGCGAGGAGCTCGAGACCCTCCCGGACCTTCGCCGCGAACATGCCGATTAGCGCAGGCTCCGTGTTCCAACTCTCGACATACGCCACATCAGGCCGCCGGGCGACCGTCGAAAGCGCGGCGTCGGCGGCGGCGAAATAGGCCCCCACGCTCCTACGGGAGTAGTACGGCGTCAGCGGCAGGACGACAAGCCGGTCCACGCCGTCCGCGACGACTTCCGGGATCACATCCCGGATGTATGGTCGCCAGTTCCTCATGCCGACGTAGCACCGGTAAGTTGCCCGGTCGTCGCCGTTCAGGCGGCCTTCAAGGGCGTTGGCCTGGGCCCGCGAAATGTCCAGGAGCGGTGATTTCCCGCCGATTCGGCGGTATCGCTCCCGAAATTCGTTAACGAGATCGTCGCTTGTAGGCCGCCCCCCGCGCACGTCCAGAAGGAACGGACCGACCTCATCGAGCGAGTTGGGTCCCCCTACGGCCGTTAACAGGACGGCCGTCCGTTCGTCCTCGGAAATTCTCGACATAACGGCCTCCTCATCCCCGCCGAGTCGACTCGTGGACGAGCCCCACGAGCGCTCGCAACTCGTCCTGATGCGTCTCCGGCAAGACTCCGTGGCCCAGGTTGAACACATGGCCGGTACGGTTCCCGATCCGGTCTAACACGTCCTGGGCCGCCGGCCGCCAAACGTCCGCCGGGCCGAGGAGGGCGGCCGGGTCCAGATTGCCTTGAATGCCCCGGTCCTCGCCAATCCGCCGCCAAGCGGTATCGATCGGAATCCGCCAGTCCACGCCAACGACGTCCCCTCCCGCCGCGGCAAAGGATTCGAGGAATCCGGATGTGCCCGTGCCGAAATGGATGCACGGGACTCCCGTCTCGCGGATTTCGTGAAAGAGGCGGCGCGTGAACGGAGACACACTCTCATCATATTCGCGGGGGCTCAGCGCGCCGGCCCAGCTGTCGAACAGTTGGAGGGCTTGGGCGCCGGCATCGACCTGGGCCCGAAGGTACGTGGCCATCCCATCGACGAGGAAGTTCATCAACCGCCGCCAGTCGGCAGGATGCGCATGCATGAACGACTTCGTCGCGAGGAAATCCCGGGAGGACCCGCCTTCGATCAGGTAGCTCGCCAGGGTAAACGGCGCGCCGGCGAATCCGATGCAAGGGACCGCCGCTATGGCTCGTACGCGGCGAATCGTCTCGAAGACAAACGGCAGGTCTCTCACGGGATCGAGCCGCTTCAATCGGTCGACGTCTTCGGAGGTGCGAATGCGGGGCTCGAGGATCGGACCCTCGCCGGCGTCGATCCGGACCCGGATGCCCATCGCCTCGACCGGCAACAGGAGATCCGCGAACACGATCGCGGCGTCCACCCCGAGCTCCCGGAGGGGCTGGAGGGTCACCTCGGCGGCCAGGTCCGGCGACTTTGCGATTTGCAAGATACCGTGCTCCGCGCGGATCGCCCGGTAGGCCGGGGAGGACCGACCGGCTTGACGCATGAACCAGACCGGGGTGCAGTCCACGGGCTCGCGCCAGCACGCACGCAAGAAACGATCGTTCAAGAATTCCGGACCTCCCGGAGCGCGGCCGCGGCCGCTTCGATCGTCCGCTCGACCTCCGGCCCACGGTGCGACGAGGATAGGAAGAAGCTCTCAAACGGAGCGGGCGGAAAGTACACACCGCCCTTCAGCAGAGCCCAGAAGAAGCGCCCATACGTGGTCTTGTTCATCGCCTGCGCGTCGCGGAAGTTCCGGACGGGCTCGGGCCCGAAAAAGATGCCCATCATCGATCCGACGCGAGGCACCTGCACCTCCATGTCCGCGTCGTCGGCTGCATCACGGAGCCCCGTCTCGAGTTGAGCGCTGCGCTTCTCCAAACTCGCGTACAGGCTGGGGCGCAGCTGACTCATGGTCGCTTGGCCGGCCGCCATCGCCATCGGGTTCCCGGCGAGGGTCCCCGCCTGGTACACCGGGCCGAGCGGGGCGACCATCCCGAGGATGTCCCGCCGCCCTCCGTAGGCCCCGAGGGGCATGCCGTGGCCGAGGATCTTCCCCAGACAGGTGACGTCCGCCGCGACGCCGTACTTCTCTTGGGCACCGCCCGGCGCAACCCGAAAGCCCGTGATGACCTCATCGAAGACGAGCAGGCTGCCGAACTCCCGAGTCATCCGGCGGAGGCCTTCGAGGAAATCGGGGCCCGGCGGGACAACGCCCATATTCCCGGCGATGGGCTCGACCAAGACGGCCGCAATCTGATCCCCGTAGGTGCGGAAGAGACCCTCCACGGAAGCGAGGTCGTTGTACTGCGCCAACAGCGTGTCCCGCACCGCGTTGTCGGGGACGCCCGCGGAACCCGGCAAGGTCGCGGCGGCCAGCCCGGAACCGGCTTTCACGAGCAAGGCGTCTGCATGTCCGTGGTATGCCCCCTCGAACATGACGATCTTGTCGCGACCCGTGAAGCCCCGAGCCACCCGGACGGCGGACATCGTGGCCTCCGTTCCCGAATTGACGAAGCGGAGCAGGTCGATGCTCGGGAACCGTCGCTTCACTTCTTCGGCCAGGCGGACCTCCGACTCCGTCGCGGCCCCAAGGCTCATCCCGCGGCCCGCGGCACTGCGGACGGCGCGGACGACGGAGGGATTCGCGTGACCGAGCACGAGAGCGCCCCACGACATGCAGAAATCAAGATACCGTCGTCCGTCTGCGTCCCATAGGGTTGCGCCGTTTCCGCGAACAACGAACCGCGGGGTTCCGCCGACGGATCGAAACGAACGGACCGGACTGTCGACTCCGCCAACGAGGCTCTCTTGGGCCCGCCCGAAAAGCTTCTCCGACTCCGGCGCGCTCAGCGCCCCGGCGGCTGTGAATCCCATGTCAAATCCCCAGGGCGTCGAGCATCTGCTCCGGCGTGGATAGGATACACGTGAAGATCGGCGTCTCCCGCTCCGTGTACTTGCTCGCCTCGCTCGAGCGGAGGTCCATCACGAGGTCGAGGAAGTCGAGTGGATTGTCAGCCTCGAAGGACAAAACGAACTCGTGATCGTCGAGCCCGAACGAATAGGCCGTGTGGATCTTGACGTCGGGATACTTGTGGCCGATGCGGAAGTGATCCCGCATGATCTCCTGCCGACGTTCAAAGGGAATCGAGTACCACTCCCGCTTCTTCACGAACGGATAGACGAAGAGGTAGCGACTGCCGTGCGGCTCCGATTTCAGGGCGGTGCCGTCCTGACCTTTGTGGGTGTGGCCCCCCACATATTGGGACCGCTTGCTCGCGGCGAGATATGCATACGTCGTCTCGAGGTAATGGCCGAGTTCCGTCGATGAGACTCGACGGGCCATTTCCCGGAACGTCTCGAGGGCCGGGTCGATCGCCCAGACCATGAAATCCGCGTCGGCTCGGATCCCTTCAAGTGAGTAGCACCGGAGCGTGACTTCTTCCTCGAGGTCATGGACGAGCGAGGCGAACTCCGCTTTCTGTTTCTTCTTCCGCTCCGAGTCGAGCAGCCGCCATTCGGGTCGGACCTGGTAGAACGTGTACTTGAGGAACTCGCGGGATTCTCCCGCCTCCCCGGTTTCGTCGGATCCTTGCCCCTGAGCTGGCGCCGTCATGCGCGTCTCTCCCGCCGCCATCGTGCGAAGTCCTTCGCGTAATAGGTCAGGATGAGGTCCGCGCCCGCGCGACGGATTGCGGTGATCGTCTCCTCGACCACGGAGCGTTCGTCGACCCATCCCCGTTCCGCGGCCGCCTTGATCAGGCTGTACTCTCCGCTCACGGAATACGCGGCAAGCGGCGCGTCAAACCGTTCGCGCGCCGCGCGAATCACGTCCAGGTATGCGAGGGCGGGCTTGACCATCACGATGTCCGCACCTTCCTCCAGGTCGAGAGCGATCTCGCGGAGGGACTCGCGCAGGTTCGCAGGATCCTTCTGGTAGGTGCGGCGGTCGCCGAACCGAGGGACGGAATCGGCGGCGTCTCGGAAGGGGCCATAGAACGCGGAGGCGTGCTTCGCTGCGTACGCGAGGATCGCCGTCTCCTCGAATCCGTCGCGGTCCAAGGCCGTGCGGATGGCGCCGACCTGGCCGTCCATCATCGCGCTTGGAGCCACGAGGTCGGCGCCCGCGCGTGCCTGGCTCACGGCCGTCTTGGCGAGCAGTTCGAGGGACGCGTCGTTGTCGATTCGACCATCCCGGACCACGCCGCAATGCCCGTGGTCGGTGTATTCGCAGAGGCAGACATCCGTCATCGCGATGAGATCCGGTGCGGCCCTCTTCACCGCACGGACGGCTTCCTGCACGACGCCGTTTTCGTCGTACGCTCCCTGGCCGAGCGAATCCTTCTCCGCCGGGAGGCCGAAGAGGATCACGGCGGGGACGCCAAGTTCCGCCAGCTGCTCCGCCTCGGACGCGGCCTCGTCCATCGTCAGCCGAAAGATGCCAGGCATGGAGGGAATCGCCGACTCCATGCGGGGATCCTCCCGAATGAAGAGCGGTTGCACGAGACGATCGGTGTCGACGGACGTCTCTCGGACGAGCGCACGGATGGCGGCGGTCCTCCGCAACCGTCGGGGCCGATAGCGGGGACGCGGGAGCTCAGCCATTGGCACGAACCTCCTCTAAGCTTTCCACGAGCCCGTCGACCGTGTGGTTCCGCGCGACCGCGCAAACTCGGAACCCGAGAGAACGTGCGGCCTCCGCGGTGACCGGCCCAATGCACGCGGCCTCGGCCTCGTGGATCAACCGGTCCCGCACGTCTTTCGGAAGCAGGTCCATTAGATGAGTCGCCGCGGACGCGCTCGTGAGCAGCACGACATCGATCCGGTCCGTCTTCCGGAGAACGTCGATGTCGGGCGCGGCCGGGATCGCGTCGTATGCATCCGCCTCGATGACCTGCGCACCTCGATCCCGCAGCTCGTCCGCGAGGCTCTTCCGCGCGATCCGGGAGCGGGGCAGGAAGATCGTTCGCCCGCACACGTCGCCGAGTGCACCCGCGATGGCATCGGTCAGGAATTCGTTCGGGACCAAGGACACGGCCAGGCCCGCTCCCTCCGCTGCCGCTTTTGTCGCCGGGCCTACGGCCGCGACCTTTCCCTGGAAGCCGGCCAAGTCCACGCCTAAGGCCCTCGACCGGTCGACGACCGCCTCGACGCCGTGGGCACTGGTGAAGACCACCCAATCCAACGTCCGCCAGAGGCGAAGCCCGCGGTCCAGGTTCTCGTAGTCCGCCGGTGGAACCAGGCGAATCGTTGGGAATGGAATTGCGCGGCCTCCTTTCTCCCGCACCGCTCGAGCGACTTTGTCCGCGAGGTCTTCCGACGTTGCGACGAGGAACGTCTGGCCGCGAAACGGGAGGTCGTCCATCTACGCCGCCTCGGCGACCAGGTCGGCCGCTCCTTGTTGAACGAGTTTTGCCCACACGGAGTCAACGATTTACTTCCAGCGAGACGCGTCGCCTCGATCCTCGGATCGGATGATGCGGCGACCCTCCGGGTCCGCAAGCACCGCGCGAAGACGCATGCCGCCCTCAACCGTGGCGAGCGCTCCGAAGGGGACGTTGCATCCGCCGCCAACACGGGCGCCGAGGGCCCGCTCCGCCTCGGTCGTGCGGCGGGCACTCGGGTCGTCAATCGCGGACAACAGGTCGAGAACCGGATGGTCGCCCTTTCGCGCCTCCAGGGCGAGCGCGCCCTGACCGGGGGCGGGGGTCATCACGTCCGGCGACAGCGGGTGAGCGAACCGGTCATCGATGTGGAGTCGGCGCATGCCCGCGGCCGCGACAACCACGGCGTCGAAGTCGTTCGAGTCGAGTCGGCGCAGACGGGTATTCACGTTCCCGTGGAGAGCGATGACCTCGAGGCCGGGCCGTTGCGACAAGAGCTGCGCGCGCCGACGGAGGCTGCTCGTGCCGACGCGGACGCCCGGACCCAAGTCGTCGAGAGTCATCAGGCGTCGGCCGACGAGGGCATCTCTCGGATCCTCCCTGTCCTCGATGCGTTTCGTGAAGGCCCGCTTGCCGTCGAGGGCCGTTCCCAAGTCCTCTCGATATCCTTCGTCCCCATGGGTCCGGATCACGACGGTCTCCGTCCGGAGGCCGGGCCGGATCGTCCGGAGTCGTACCACCACTTCGTCCGCCTGGGCGAGCGCGAGCGGGCTCCCCCGAGTGCCGGCTCGCAAGGACGGAGTCATCCAGGACCTCGTTGGAGGCTCTCGACAATCTGCCGGACGATTTCCGTGCGTGTCCCCTCGGGGAGGGAGCGTAGGCGTTCGGTGGGACCGTGGAGGAACCGGTTCACCAAACGAGTCGCGAGCTTGTCCACGACGGCGCGATCTCCCTCGGAGAGATCCGGGAGTCGGGCCAACGTCGCCTCCACCTCGTGCCGCCGGACCGCTTCCGCTTTGCGTCTGAGGACGGCAATGTCCACCGACGCGGCCGGGCGCAACGATTCGATCATGCGTTGCGCCTCCCCCCGGATTCGGTGCTCGACCCGGGCCTGGGCGCTCGGTGACGGAGGCCGCTGACCCCAGGGCGCGAGTCCATCCAAATCCACCACGTGAACGCCCGCGAGGGTGCGACAGCTCGGATCGACATTCCGGGGAAACCCAAGGTCGATGAGCCAGATCGGCCGACCCTCGCGTCGACGGATTGCGGCGCGGAGCATCTGTGGGGTGATGAGCGGGTGTCGGACCGCGGTCGCGGCGAGGACGATATCGGCTTCGGTGAGAACCTTCCGAAGATCCGCCAGCGGGACGGCCTTCCCGCCAAGGGCTTCTGCCAGCCCGCGGGCCCGCGCGAAATTCCGATTCAGGATGCGGATCTCGGCGCGCGGCCGGAGACTCTTGGCGGCGATGCGTGCCATCTTCCCTGTCCCAATCAGTGCGACGATTCGATTCTCGATCGGAACGACGGCCTCGAGGAATCGAACGGCGGCGTGACTCGCGGACGCGTCGGCGACAGAGACGCCCGCGAGCCTCCGGATCCGGGAAGCGCTCCGGGCAGCGTGAAGGAATGAATCGGCCAGGGGCCCGCGTGCCGAGGCCCGGGCCGGTCGCTGTCGTGGGGCGTTCCGGACCTGCGCGGCCACCTGCTCTTCGCCTTCGGCAAGCGAGTCCAGACCGCTGGCGACGCGCAGAAGATGCGCCGCGGCATCACGGTCTTCGAGGACGTACAGTAGATGCTCGTCCTCGGAGACGCCGAGGGCTCTCAGAACGGCTTCGCAGGCCCGTCGAGGGGCCTCCGTGAGCATGTATACTTCGACTCGGTTGCACGTCGTCAGCAGGACGAGGTCGGACCAGGGACTGGTGCGTCCGCCGGCCTTCCGAAGCGACGCATAGGAGGCTTTGCCGAGTAGCCGCTCGCGCACGTCGAGGCTCGAGGTGCGATGGTTTGTGCCGATTACGAGGAGGTGTCGCGCGACAAGGGGTCTGACCCCATCAGAAGGACCCGGAGATGAAAGCGCCTCGCGACTCATTGGCCTCGCGACAGGTCCGACCCGACGAGCCTATAAGAACGTGTGCGCAGACGATTCACATCATAATGATAACTTCGGCGGAACAGGACGGTTTGACGTGACCGGTTGAGCGACGGCCTCGACCGGGGCCACGAGGATCTTGCGCCCCGCCCATCGATCGCACTCTCTGCGTAGTTCCGAAAGTCAGCGCCGGCTCCGACACGTCAGGTCTTGCGGTGCACGGAGACCAGGTGCTGAACGTATCCAACGAGGCCTCCTGCGGACATGTAGTTCTCCGGGTTTCGGAAGAACGGGCATCCCAGCGCCGCGGACACGGCGCCCACCGCGATGAACGCGAGGAACCCGATCGCCTTCCAGTTCGGACGCTTCATCGTCACCCCGAATTCCGCGCGAGCAGATATCATTTGCGGGTTTCGACTCGAATGGCAGTGGGCTCGACCGGATTCGAACCGGTGACCTTCGCCATGTCAAGGCGATGTCATAGCCACTAGACCACGAGCCCGCGCCGCGGCCTAACCCCGCGGCTCGCTTAAGACTTTCTCCGCCTACTCCTTGGCGCCCACAGAATCGTGAGCAAGTTCGCCCGACGTCCGACTTGGGTTCGTCGGGATCTGTTACGCTCGCAACGCCCGCAGCGCCGCGGCCGCCGCCCGCGCGACGGATTTCCGAGGATCGTGAGTTGCCTTCTCCAGCGCGCGTGCGGCCCGTCGGTCCCCGATCGCTCCGAGCGCCGTTGCGGACGCCTGACGCACATACCATTGCGGGTCGTCGAGCGCGCGGACGAGAGCCGGAACGGCTCGAGGGTCTTCGAAATTCCCGAGGACGCCCGCGGCAGTCAAGCGCACTCCACCGGATTCGTCCTCGAGGAGGCGCGCGATCTTTGGCACGGCGTCCATCGCTTCGAGCCGCAGCAATGCGATCATCGCAGCCCGCCGCACGGTCATCGCGGGATCCGCGAGCGCGCGGATCAGTCGCGAGACGGCCCGGGAATCCGCGATCCGGCCGAGTGCATCGGCCGCTCCCGAGCGCTCGGTCGCGGTCCGCGAGCTTTCCAGGGTTTGGAGGAGAGGCGGGACTGCAATCGGGCCCAAACGGGCGAGGAGGACCACGGCTCGGTTGCGGGCCGTCAGGTACCGCCAACGGAGGGCGGGAAGGAGCAGCTCGAGGCTCCCCATGTCACGGCGTCGGACGAGGACCTCGGCGCGACGAAGCACGCTCCGCCAATCCGCCGGAGCGCGGACCGTCGACGACGCTCACTTCGTCAAGGCGGAGACGATGGCCCGGCAGAACGCCGGAAGATCGTCGGGGAAACGCGACGTGATGAGGTTCCCGTCGACCACACATTCCTCGTCGACCCAGTGCGCGCCCGCGTTCAGACAGTCGTCTCGTACGCTTGCGTACGAGGTCATCCGGCGGCCTTTGACGATCCCCGCGCTAATCGGCACCCAAGCCGCGTGGCAGATCGCTGCAACGACTTTGCGACCTTCGTCCATCGAGCGGACGAACGACAGGATTTCTTTGTGTTGGCGCATCCGATCCGGGCCCGCAACGCCTCCGGGAATCACGACGGCGTCGAAATCCTTCGCCTTCAGGTTTGCGGCCGTCACGTCGACCTCGCACGGGTACGAGTGCTTCGATGTGTAGGTCCGCTTCTCGTGACCTGCGAGGACCAGCTCGGCCCCTTCCTCCACGAGCCGATAGTACGGCACCCAGAGCTCGAGATCCTCGTATCCATCTTCCGCGAGCACGACGACTTTTCTTCCTCCCAGCGTCATGGGTGGGCCATCACGGACCGCGGTCAAATTCCTTGCGCATGACTCGCGGCCGCGGGGTTTGACCAAAATCGATATGAGGGGTGACGGCCTCGGTCCGCGTCGAGGGAGGACTCGATGACGTCGAAGGACAACTTCGAATTCGCGCACGAGCACCGCCGCGAGGTCGCGTGGATGTCCCAGAATACGAACACCCTCCCGGTTCATCCGTCGATCCTCGAGGCGATCCGCACGAGCGCTGACGAACGCGAGTTCAACCTGTATCCGCCGAAGGCTGGGATCTTCGGGCTCTCGGACGCGATCCGGGAGGACCTGGGCCTCGACGACGCCGACATGATCCTGACGAACGGTGGAATCGAAGGAGAGTATATCGCGACCCGAGCGCTCTTGAAAGCCGGGGACGAGGCGCTCTCGACGGACCCCTCGTTCCTCCCCCTCGAATCCATCACGCCCGCGACGAAAATGCTCCTCGCGATCGACCCGAACAATCCGCTCGGATCAGGATATTCGCGGTCGCAGATCAAAGGCCTCGCGGACATCGCAAGAGACCACGGCCTTTGGCTGATGGACGACATCACGTATCGAGACTTCAACGCGGACCACGTCCTCGCCACGGACTTCTACCCGGAGAAGACGCTCCTGTCGTATTCCTTCAGCAAGGCTCCCGGGCTCGCGGGCCTGCGAATCGGCGCGATCATCGGACCTCCGGACGCAATCAAGTCCCTGCGGAGATTCGACACGAACGTTCTCGGGGTGAACGTCCTCGCGCAGTGCGCCGCACTCGCGGCCTTGCAGAGCAAGAAGGAGTGGCTCCCGGGGATCCGACGGATCTGCGCAAAGAATCAGGAGACGATCCGCCACACGGTCGCGAAGGTCGACGGCGCCTCGCTCCCGGTATTCCCTTCCAAGGCGAACATGTTCGTAATCGACCTCGCTCCGACCGGCGTGAAGCCGGAGGTCGTCGAGGAACGTCTGCTGTTCGACCATCTCGTTCACACGCGCGCAGGATCGTATCTCTCGAAGAAACACGGGGGCGAGTTCCTTCGAGTGTCGTTCACCGTCTCCGAGGCCGATTGCAAGCGCTTCGCGGATTCGTTCCCCGCGGTCATGGACAAGCTCGCCAAATAGTCTCCGACAGGCTCATAGCGGCCGACGCATCTGGGGGGAACATGGGATTTCTGCAGGAGCTCGCAGGCCGCGTAGAGGAAGTGGCCGCGGCCGGCGGAAAGTTCGCCGACGCGTTCGTTCGGACGGCAGGGGCCACGTTCTCCAGTGCCTTAGTGTTCATGGAGCGCGAAATCGGGTACGCGCAAAAGGCCGCGAAGAAACGGAGCGGCGAGAAGACGGAAAGCCGCAAAGGCCCGAGCCGCAAGTAGACCTCTTGACCCGGACGCCCGCAATCGGTCGGCGCGCCGCACTGTTTCCGTTAGCGCCTACGAGCCGTCCTGCGATTCGTCCCCTTCCGCACTGGGAGAGAGCCAGGCCCGTTTCCCCGAAGGCTCGGACATCTCCGCCGCCGTGGCCATCACGGTCTTTGCCTCCCTTCGCCGGGGCGCATGTTTCTTCGGTCGCAGGCTCTTGACCTTCTCCTGCGGCGGATTCCGAAGATGTAACTCCGCCTTCTGGATGTCGTCGAATTCACGGCTGCATGAACATTTGTAAATCGTTCGTTGCTGGGCATAGATGCTGTGCGCCTTCATGTCATCCCGTGGCTTCCGATTCATGCCTCCCGCACTTATAGTATTCCGAGTGAATATCGCGTTTGAAGAGAAAGGCGGGGGCTTCGAAGCGAAACCGTGCCCGAGCCTGGTCGTTGCTTCGGCTCCCTCGCTCGAGGCGCGAAAGCTACTTAGCCGGCGGTGACTCTAACCGCTTCCA
>VBMB01000062.1 GCA_005878525.1 Methanobacteriota archaeon | reverse complement strand
TCGCGGGGTCGAACGGCTTGCCGGACCCGAACAACATCGTGACGTTCGTCGCGCCGGCGGCGGCCCCGGTCGAGCTTCAGATCGGTCCCGGGGGCGACCTGTTCTACGTCGATTTCAACGGCGGGACGATCCGGCGCATCACGTTTGCGGGCCCTCCGCCGCCCGGCACGATCCCCGTCAACGCGTTCCGCGGCGAATATTACGACAATGCGGACCTCACGAACCGGCTGCTCGTGCGCACGGATGCGACGATCAATTTCGACTGGGGCTTGGGGTCCCCGGATCCCTCGATCGGACCGGACACGTTCTCGGTGCGATGGGAGGGATATTGGGACTTCCCGGTTTCCGGCAGGTACCGGTTCACGATGACGACGGATGACGGAATGCGCGTCTGGGCCGACAACGTCAGCGTGCTCGATTCATGGATTTTGCAGCCCGCAACGACGTACCTCGCCGATGTCCGCTTCTCCGCGGGTCGCCACGATATCCGGGTGGAGTTCTTCGACAACTCGGAGGAAGCTGTGGCGAAGGTTTCGTGGGCTCAGGCCCCGAACATCCTCGGGAAGGACACGATCGGCGCCTTGATCCGGAACGCCCCGAACGGCCTCAAGTGGGGCAGCAAGTTCAGCCTCGCCGAGCAAGGCACCTTCAGCAAGGTGAGCGCGTACCTGGACGGCCTCGGTTCGGGAAGCGGAGGTCAGAGCTTCCGCGCTCTGATCTACGCCGACTCGTCCGGGAGCCCCGGAGCTCTCCGGGCGACGAGCGGTCAAGTCGCCGTTCCACACGGCCAGTCGGCGCGGTGGGTCGACTTCCCGATTTCGCCGGGCGTCGCCCTGCCCGCGGGCAATTATTGGGTCGTTCTCCATGGCGGTCCGACCGGGAACGCGGCCCGCCGCTACGGCGACGCGGTCACGGGGGCCGAACGGTACAACTCCGATTCCTACTCCAACGGCGCGACGGATCCGTTTGGGACTGCCAGCACCGGGAACTGGATCTGGTCGATCTATGCCACGTATGTCACGAACGCGCCTCCCGTGGCGACGATCGCAACCCCGGTGGCGGGGACGACGTGGAAAGTCGGAGATACGGTCTCCTTCTCAGGCTCCGCGACCGATCCCGAGGATGGAACGCTACCCGCCTCGGCTCTCACGTGGGACATCGTCCTGCACCACTGTGCTCCGGATGACCCGAACTCCTGCCACACCCACCTCATCCAGAGCTTCCCGGGGGTCGCACAAGGATCCTTCGCCGCGCCCGATCACGAGTACCCGTCCTACCTCGAGGTCCGCCTCACAGCACGGGACTCCGGGGGACAGACGGACGTCAAGAGCGTCCGGCTCGACCCGCAGACGACGACGTTCCAGTTCACCACGGATCCGAGCGGAGTCGGGCTCCAGCTCGTCCTCGGGAGCACGGCCGGCACGGCCCCGTTCACCCGGACGGTCATCGTCGGCTCGACGAACTCGATGAGCGCGCCATCGCCGCAGACGATCGGCGGCACGACGTACACGTGGGCGTCGTGGTCGGACGCAGGCGCCCAGACGCACAACGTTGTCGCCGGGAGCTTGTCAGCCACGTACACAGCGACGTTCACGTCCTCGGGCGGGAATTCAGGGTTCCCGACGATCCAATCCGTCACGTCCACGTCGTTCCCCACCGATTCGACGACGCACAACGTCCAGATGCCCGCCACCGTCAACGCGGGCGACCTGCTCATCGTCTTCTTCGCGGACCACGGCACGCCGGGCATGAACTATCCGAGCGGGTGGACGTTCTTCTTCGGTTGGAGCAGCTGGGGGGGAACCGGCAACAAGTTCTGGATGTTTGCGAAGAGGGCATCCGGCACGGAGGGCGGGACCACGGTCAACTTTCAGACCAGCGCGGCGGTAAAAGCGGCCGCGCAGGTCTACCGCATCACGGGATGGCGGGACAGCGGAACCATCACGAATGACATCGAGTACGCCAACGCCGGCGCCGCAAGCACGAGCCCGAATCCGTCCTCGCTGAACCCGACGCATTGGGACGTGGAGAACACCCTCTGGATCGCCGCATACGGCGCGGATGGCGATAACGACGCGACCGCGTTTCCGGCGAACTACGCGGGCGGGGTGTACACGGAGTCCGATCACTCGGCCACTTCGACGAGCATGGGGTCGGCGTGGCGAAACCTCGCCGCCGCGTCCGAGGATCCCGGCCCGTTCACGATTGCGGCATCTGCGTTCTGGATTGCATCCATCGTCGCGGTGCGGCCGGCCCCGCCCTGATCCCGCGCGTGACCGCTTGCAAAGGCCCACAGGTCGCATCACCTGGTCGCGATTGGACGCGAGCCGAGCGCTGAGGCTACGTTGCAATCTCTTCTTTGACTACAGTCAGGGCCTTTTGGTTTTGCTCAGATCAAATCGGTCCGGACCATCGAGCTCTCCGTGAGGCGAAGATACAGGAACACGGGCTCCCCCAGGCGCGCGACCCTCCGCCCTCTCGGCGTCAGCGCGTACTGGACGCGCGGAGGGCGGGTATCGAACACGGTGCGCTCAACGAGGCCGAGGTGTTCCAGTCGTGAAAGCTTCAGGGATAGCACGCGGGAACTGATGGGTCCGAGGGCCTTCTTGATCTCCTGAAACCGCGCCACTCGGCCGGTGAAGAGGAACGCGAGGATGTCGATGGACCACTTGCTGAACACCGTCCGCGCAATCTGCATGTTGAGTCGCGTGTGCTCCTCGGTCGTGGCGGTCGCGGCGGTCCCGCTCCGTTCCACGATCTCCCGCGAGAACCGCGAGCATTCGTCCGCGAATTCCGCGAAACGGCCGGCGATGCTTGGGTCGACATCCGTTCGCAGTCCCGGCAAGGCACTCAGAGTCGTCGTCGAGGCGGGCCGCCGGAAGCCCGGCTCTCGCACGAGTTCGGTTGTCAGTGGATCGGTCGTCAGGTCGGTCCCCCCCAAAGGTTCGGAAGGAAGTACCGTGGTTCGGTGGTTTCGTGCTTGCCCCGCCGTAAGCCCACCGACTGGAAAAACCTATTCTCCTCGTAACCATCTTGTAACCTCCTCACGCGAGCCATACCGCTCCATTCAACCTTCCCCCGGAGCATTCCTGCCGCAGGAGCTTCGTCCTCCCCCATCCCATCGCGGGGGCCGCCGCTCTCATCGACCCCCGCCCCTTTCTTTCCCTCTTCCGGGCCTCGCCCGGCTCCTCCCGGACCGGCGTGGGAAATATCCGTCCCGTCGCCATGGGGACCCCGAGGGAACCTATGGGCGCGGAGCGTCAGAAGATTC
>VBMB01000043.1 GCA_005878525.1 Methanobacteriota archaeon | reverse complement strand
CCCAAGCAGGAACAGGACTGCCCCGAGGATTCCGACGTAGCCGAGCCAACGAGGAAATGGCCGTCCCCGCCTTGTGGCAAACCCGTACACAGCGAAGCCAGCCGCGAAAACAAGGAAGCCGAAGACCTCGACGGAGCCGAATCCGATGACGGCTTGCGCCACGATGATCGCGGCCGTCTTAGAAACACCTCCCGTCGCGTACGCACCCGAGAGCACATCCAGTGCGATCGCCTCCCCGATGAACACCACTGCCGTGACGACAATACCCACGAGCGCCAAGAGGGTCGCCGTACCGACCAACAGGCGATTCTCTCCGTCGAATGCGTTCCGCACGCCGACGAAATATGGAATGGCGAAAACGACGGCGAGCCCAATGAAGATGTCCCCGGCGAGGAACGCGGTCCGGAACGAGCTGAATTGGGCGAGGGTTGCATCGGCTTCAGATGGCCCCGCCGGGAAGTTGTAGGAAGTCACAAACGTCGCGATCACAAGAACCCCGAAGAGGATCCCACAAAGGCCTCCCAATCTCGAATCCCACTCGCCCGAATTGCGCCCCGACGATGCGTTCGCCGCCATGCTCTTCTCCGCCGCGGCATCTTTGGACGACTACTCAAGCGTTTTTGCAGGACCCGTCGAGGCGTCCGGTAATCAGGAGTGCCCATTCCACTCGAACCGAGTCCCTTGCCGGTGCCGGTGCCTTCCGCTACTCTTTCTGGAGCTGAGTGCGTCCGGGACCCGGGAGCGTGCCGTAGCGGATGAAACCCCGCAGCGCCTTCCAAGATCCGATTCCTTGGGCCCAGGCGAACACGATCAAGACCACCAATCCGACGATCTCCCCGGCTTGGACGTACGGGTCGTGGAGCAATGTGTCGAACCACCGGTCCACGTTGAAAGGAGCGATCGGAAACGACCACCCGTAAGCCGGGTACCACACGATGGCCGGCTGATTCCAAATCATGTCGAGCAGCAGGTGCGTGGCCACTCCGAACCCGACGAGCCGGAGCCCTCGCAACATCGGCACGAAGCTGAGCCCGAGGATCGCGAACAGGAAGAGAAACGTGTGAGCCCAGATGCGCGAGTCCAGCCCGGTGACATAGGCGAGTGGCTTGTCGATCAGATCGGGAAGAATCGCCCCGAACAGGACGAGCCGGTAATCGATGCGGGTCGGGGATTTCCAGGAGAGGAGCCACGCGAGGCCGAGTCCGATCCCCAAATGGCCCAGTAGAAACATAGTGGGTCATCTCGACGCGCGCGCGGAACGCACATGCCGGCCTCGGGAACCGGCGGCTCGCAACAGGGATTCATCCGCCGTGTACACGACCGTGTCGAGCCGCTCGGCGAGGGAAATGTAGCTCGCATCGTAGATGGACAATCCTAGGCGGAAGGCCGAGTGGATCGCTGCGATCATCGAGGTCTCGGACGTCGGATCGAAGCCGATGTCCAGGGCGAACAGGTCTCCGATGTGCTCGGCGAGCCGATCCATCCCGGCCCGGGGATGGTAACGCAACGCGTTGGCGACCTCATAGACCATCAGGTCCGGCGAGATGAGGCGGATGTCCCCGTTCACGTGGCTCCCCCGCAGAGAGAGGGCCGCGTCGGTGTCCGTCTCCGGGAGATACCACTTCGTTGCAACCGAGGCGTCTACGACGGCCGTCTCAGTTCGCGCCAACGTCGGATCTCCTTCGTGCTGTTATACTCGCTGGGGCCGATTTGACTCCGGAACTCGTCCATGCGACGCGCCGCCTCCAGGGCCTGCCGTCGATCGATTGGCGCTCGAAGCCGCTCTTCGAGTTCAAGCCGCCGCCGGATCGCATCGCGGAGGACCTCGGACCAGTTGATGTCCCGGATGCGGGACATCCGTCGCTTCGTCGCGGAGTCGACCTTGAAGCTCACGACTTCCATGGTTCTTGATATTACTTGTAATACTTAAGGATTACCGAGTCACTCCGTCTTTTGTTCCTCCTCTGGCAATGGACCCGGCATGCGGCTTCGCGGCGCATGGAGAACGTTCATATCGTCCCGGACCTTGCAAGCTGCCAATGGAGCCGCGAGGCCATGTCTGGTTGGACTTCAGCTTCGTGGTGTCGAGCGGCTACCGCGAGAAGGTCTTGGCGTCCCTGGCCCCGAAACCGAAGGTGCCGAGCCAACTCGCCGAGGAGACGGATCTCCGGATCGTGCACGTGAGCCGCGCGCTGCGCGAGCTCTCGGATCGCGGGCTGGTCGAATGCCTTACGCCGGACGTCAAGGCCCGCGGCCGGCTGTACGGCCTCACGCCGGACGGGGCGGCCCTCCTCAGCGAATTGAACGGGTCTCGGCGCTACGTCACGCCGACCGTCCGGGAAGCCACGAAGGAAGGCTTCGTGCCGAAGATTCGGGGCTCGAGCGTCGTGCGATTCCTCGAGTACTTGCGGAAGACCCGCGGTCGCAGCGTGGTGGCCGACGCGATCGCTTCGTGGTCGGTCGACGCGGACAAGCTCACGGAAGACACGTGGCTTTCGGTCGAGGCGTGCGCGGCCCTGCTGGAAATCGTCGAGACGAATTTTGGGGACGGCAGCTATGGATCCATTCGGAAGCTCTTCTCTGAGGCGATGAGCACCTTCCCGACCGTGCGCGAGCAGTTGACCAAGGCGATTCCTCTGACGGCACTCGCCGAGCGCGCGCCAATCGTCTACGCGAAGGAATGGAACTACGGCCGGCTCGAGGTCACGACCGAGCGCCGCAAGATCGTGTTCCGGCACTACGACTGGATGCCCACGCCGGCGATGTGCGCGATGTTCCATGGGATCTACGAGGGCGGGCTCATCTATCGCGGCGTGAAGGGCAAGGTCACGAAGACGCAGTGCGTGCGGACCGGTTCCGACCACTGCGAGTACCGAGTGGAATGGTAGGGAGCGGTTCGGGCCCCGCCGCGATGACCTGGCGCATGATCGGCGCGAGCGTCCGCAGGTACGCATGGAGCACGTCCTCCCGGACTCCCGCCTCGGTCACGAACATGACGACCGGCGCCATGACCGCGAGGAATGGGTAGAAGAGGTCCGCATCGTTGCAACTCCGCCCGGCGTGTTCGAGGCACCGTCGGGCGAGCTCCGCGGTCCGCCCGAGGAAAGCCTCATAGTCTTGTGTCGTCGGCGCCGGTCGAAAGCCGCGGGCCGTCCGCAATTCGCGAACCTCCGCGCCCCCGCACGCGATCATGAAGATGTTCGCGATCCCGGCCTCCACGTCCTTCTGCAGGTCCACGACGTTGTTCATCAGCGTGACGACGGCATCGAAGTAGAACCAAGCGACGAGGTGTTCCTCGAGTGCCTTCGAAGACATGGGGGCGTCCGCGTAGCACAGATCGAGGAGGCTCAGGGCCGTGGTGTGCGAAATCCAGCCCGCGATCCGCTCCCACGGCTCTAGGTCGTCCGCTGGCGCGTCCATGCGAGAGGCGCCGGTCAGGAAGGCGCGGACGTCGAGGGTCGGATCCTTCTGATACATCGTATAGGCCTCGCCGAGGGCCCAGTTCTCCTGGACCCGGTCGAGCTCTCCGACGAGAGAGGCGCCTTGAGGAGACTCCCAGATGCTTCGATGCACCGCCTCCCCCAGGCAAGAGAGAAACTCGGTCTTGGGACGCTGGACGGGAGAGAGCCGACCCGAGAGTTCCTCCCGGAAGATTCGCCGATTGAATCGGGATCGAGTCAGCGACTCGAGGCAGTGCCGCATCAGGTCCAGGGCGTCGGCGAAGCTGTATCCGTCCGTGTCGATCAAATCGTCGATCGTGTCGACGTACACTTCGTAGAGGATCTTCAGGCGAATCGCTCGAAGGCGGTTCTCGGGACGAATGTCGTCCCGAAGGCTCGACATCATGAGCGCGCCCGCGGCGTATCGCAGATTCTTCTTCGCATTCCAAATGTCCCGGATCTCCGATTGAAGGACCTCCCGGGGGATCTCGAGGAATGCCTCGGATCCCATGTCTTCGATCCGGCGAATCTCTGCCTCGACCTTCGAGATGTGATTGCGCACGGCCTCCCGCGGGAAGCCAAGGTCGTGATAGTCGAAGAGGCCCTCCGCGTACTTTCCGAAGTGTGCGATGAGTCGCCGGATCATCTCGACGTGATCTGGCTCCACGTTGCGCGCACTCGTCTCACCCTGGCACAGATGTCCCGCGTCGATTTGCATCGGTTCCACCTGGACCGAGGCAATTCATCGTCGGGTCATAGGGAAAGTTACCGCGGTCGCCCCGGTATCATACCAGAGCGATACCAAACCGGGCGAGAGGCGCCGAACGTTTATCCCCGCCCGGACTATGCGGCGCCCGGAGGACGCATGGCGCGCCCGATCTTGCGGCTCGCGACGCGCTTCACGCGACGCACGCGGGCGACCGCGTGGGCGATCGCGTTCGCGTGCATGGTCCTCGTCGGGGCGATGAGCCTCGCGGACGGCCTCGCGAACGGCGTCGGGTCCGTCGCGAACCGGATCGGTTCGGGCCCGGCCGTCTACATTCAGGGGAACGAGCTGCTCGCGAGTGCGATCGATTCGGCGGCGTTGTCGAACGTGCCGGGCGACTTCGTCGCGATGCGGGCCCATGCCGCGAGCCTCGAGATCAACCGTCTCGCACTCCCCGTGTTCGTCGTCGCCCTCGAATCGTACCACGGCGGGATCGGCACGATCGCGTTCCCCGCGGGTCCGCGCAACGTGTCCCTCGATGTCGGATTGCGGCATCAGATCGAAGCGGAGAGCGGGATGCCGGTGGCGACGTCGGGGAACGTCAGCCTGTTCGGATTGCACCTCACGGACCTCCCGATCGTCGCCCCGCCGCCGACGCGCTCGGCGCTCTTTCCGGACAACTGGGCGTACGTCCGAGCGGATCTCCTCATCGCGATGAACGCCACGCAAGGCGGGCCGGTTCAGGCGATCCTCGCGGAGGCGCCGCTGGACCCCGCGGTCGTCGCATCCCTCCGGCTCACGCGCCTCGAGACGCTCGGCGCGATCGGATTTGTCCGCGGAAGCATCGCGGAAGTCCAGTCCTCGCTCAGGCTGCTCGCCCTGGTCATTGCGGCGGTCATCGGCTTGCTCGTGTACGCGGCGATGAGCCTCGAAGTCCACTCGCGGGCCCGGGAGATCGCGACCCTCCGGAGTCTCGGCGCGTCCCCCGCCACCGTGGCCGGGGTCTACGAGGCGCAGGCCGTGGTCCTGGCCCTGTCGGGGGCGATCCTCGGTTCGGCCCTGGGGATCGTCGCCGCGCATGCGGTCGTCTCGTTCGCTCCCGTCCTCGGTCTTCCGAACCTGGTGATCTTGTCGCCTCCGGCCGCCGCAGTCGTCTTCGCTCTGCTGATCTCGGTCGTGGCCGCGGTCCCAGCGGGCCTCGTCCCGTCCCGCCGCGCCGCCGTCCTCGTGCGCACGAAGGGGGCCGTCTCATTCTGATCGGGCCGCGGGCCTTCGCGGGTCTGTTCCTCTGCGCGCTCTTGCTCGGAGCCACCTGGCCGATCCTCGCGGCGCTCCCGGGCGTGCCAGCTCGTATCCTCGGAGGCGACGCATACCTGGTGACGCAAGGAAGCGGGGCCTACTCGATCAACGAGAGCCTCACGGAGAATCTCACCCGGCAGCCGGGGGTCCAGATCGTGAGCCCGGAGATCTTGAGCCTCGGGACCGTCCGCGGGGAGCCGGTCGTCGTGCGGGCCGCCGAGCCGGGGACGTTCCTCTCTTTCGAGGGGGGCGAATGGGTCCAGCCCGCGACGGCAGGAAATCAAACCGCGTACGCAGGAGAGGGCCTCGTGCGCCGACTCGGGCTGGCGGCGGGAGACGACGCGACCATGGTCGGCTCTTCGGTCCCCCGAATTGCGTTCGTCCACATCGCGGGAATCTATCGCACGGCGACGCCAGCGAATGATGAGTTGCTCGTCGACTTCCCTCTGGGACGGTTCCTCTCCGGCTTGGGCTCGACCGCGTTTCATTCGATCCGCTTGCGGACGTCCGAGCCCGCCGCGCTTCTTGCCTTCCTCCAGGGATTCGGCGCGAGCGTGCACGTGAGCGGCCCGAACCTCCCGCGGGCGGATATCGCGAGCGATCCGCCGACGGACGAGCGGATTTCGAATCTCATCCTCCGGTCCGGAATCGGCGGTGCGCCCCGGGACTACCTGTCGACCGCCGTCGCCGAGGCGACGAGCTCCGTGAGTGTCGTGGCGTACGGGATCGCCGGACTCCTTGGGGTGCTCGTGGCGTTCGGGATTCATGCCGCTCAGGCACGGGCTTTCGCGGACCGCGCTCCCGCGGTCGGTGTCCTCCGAGCGATCGGCGCGGGCAACCGCTGGATGCGACGTCGGCTCCTCTGGGAATCGTTCCCACTCGCATTGGGCGCTGCGGTCCTCGGGGCGGGACTCGGTTTCCTCGCGGAGAGTTGGTTGCAGCCGAAGGCCAGTCTGGTCCTCTTCGGCCATGAGGTCTTGGTCTCGTTCGACCTGTCGACGTTCGCATTCGTGGTCCTCGCGGTCGTCGCGATCTCGATGCTCTCCGGTTTGGGGCTGCTCCGGGGCGCCATGGCCATGCGACCCATGGAGTCGATTCGAGAAACGCCGGCCGTCGAATCGCCGCAATCCTTGGAGGCGATCCTGCGCGGCTGAGGACGGACGGAGCCATCCTCACGGCGCTCGTATGCGTCGCAATCGCCACGCGGCTCGTGCCGCTCACCTTTAGTCCGCTCCCGTTCGGCATCGACGGGTTCGCCCTCGGGCGCATCTCGAGCGATATCGCCGCGAGAGGTGGTTGGCGGATCGACCCGGCGGACCTGAACAGCTACAATCAGAAGCTGCCCGGGTTCTCGCTCCTCTGGTCGGCGGCCGCATCGGTCGGTGGCCTCTCTCCTCTCGCCCACGTTCAACTCATCATGCCGCTGCTCGCGTCTCTCTCCGTCATCCCGGCGTACTTGTTCGGCGTGAAGGCAACGGGCCGCCGACTGGGAGGCTTCGTCGCGGGCCTGTTCATCGTCCTCTTCGGCAGCTTCCTCCTGCTGACGAGTTCGGTCTCGAAAGAGTCGATTGGTTTGTTGACCTTTCCCGTCGCGGTCCTTCTGTTCCTCGAACGACGGGACCCGAGGAAGCGCGCCCTCTCGGTCGTGCTCCTGCTCTTCCTCGCGTTCCTTCACCCCTTGACGACCCTCCTGACGCTTGGCATGACCTCGGCGCTCGTCGTCCTGGCGCAGCGCCGCGCGATCGCTCGCGGGCGGTTCTCCCTCCGGTCCTTCGCCCTCGACGTGGCCACCGGTCCCGCGCTCGCGATTCCTGCATGGGCATACTACTCCGCGGTCGACTTGCCTTTCCTCGCCGACCTCTTGGCAGCCGACGCGCTCGTCCTCTTCCTGGGGATTGTCATTCTGCTGACCGCACTCATCGTGCCAACGGGCCGGCCCGCGAGGCCCCGGACCGGCCAGAGGTTTGTGTCTCCCGTCGCCCGCGGAATCCTCGTGCCCGCGATTGGCGTCCTCGTGGTCCTGGGAAACGCTCGCAATGGCCTTTTCGCCGGGGCGGTCGGGACCCAGTCCGGGCTCCTCCAGATGCTACCGGCGATTGGCGTCCTCGCGGCGTTCGCGCTCGCCGGCTACCAGCTCGTGCGCCGCACCACGAATCGGACGAACGACCTATTGATCTCGATGTTCGTTGCTCCCGTGGCCCTCATTCTCTTCGGACTGCTCCGCGGCTTGGATCCGGAGAGCCTCGTGATTGTCTACCGCTCCGTCGATTTCCTCGACTACGCCTTCGCAGTGCTGATCGGGGTGGCATTCGTCGCGGCGTGGAGATGGCTCGGCCCGCGGAGGCTTGCAAAGGGCGTCCTCCTCGCCGGGGTCCTCGCGGCGCTTCTCGCAACGAGCCCGATGGCCTGGAACACGCCCGCGGTGTTCGGCGTGGACAACGTGACGACCCCGCAAGAGTTCCGGGCCCTCGCCCTGCTCGCTTCGTTCGCCGCGAGGAACGTCACGACGGACCAACGGATCGCCGACGTCGGCGCGATGTGGTTCGGCTACGCCACGGACTCGTCCCTCCCCGTCAAACTGCGGGACAATGAGAGCCTCGGAGGATTTCAGTACGCCCTCGCCCTGGAGCGGTGGACCACCGTGGGTGCGCAAGTGCATCCCGCGCCGAATATTGTGATTTCCGGAGTCGTCTTCGAGAAGTTCCTTGCGGAGAATCAGATTGTGTATGCTGCGGGTCCCTATGGGGACCGCATCTTCATCGTGCAACTGCGGACCTCAGCCTAGACCGAAGACGCTCGCGTCGACGAAACGAATCCGAATTCTACTTCTTCCGTAGGTCCCTGCGGACGGCGTGCCAGTTCAAAAGATCCGCCTCCGCATTGACCTCAGCTCGATCGAAGAACGCGGTAAGGTTTACCTTCTCTTGCGGGAGGATTTCCAGGAAGTCCCCACGAATCCGGAGGATCACCTTGGTCGCGCGTTTCCACTTCTTTCGCCATTCCGCAGGGATTACGATCCGGCCCCGGTCGTCAATCTTCTTCAGGACTGCGCGCATGGCACCTACCCGATAATCTGCCCTAAACTTAGGATTATGGTAAAGTGGTCAACAGGGGTGATTTCTATCGGAAGTCGGTCCGCTGCCCTTCCGGGCGCCCCAACCATCGGTTCGAACTTTCGACTCATTCCACACCCGCCAATCCTTAAATATGCCACCCCCATTCGAGCGCCCCGAATGGCCGAGAAGAAGTCCCGCGCCGCCGCCCGCAAGATTAAAGACAAGTGGAAGGCGAAGGTGTGGTACAACCTCCTCGCGCCGGAAATGTTCAATCGCCAGGTCCTGGGCGAGACGCCTACGGACACGCCGGACAAACTCGTCGGCCGGG
The DNA here is from genome assembly GCA_005878525.1 of Methanobacteriota archaeon. Lineage (GTDB taxonomy): Archaea > Thermoplasmatota > Thermoplasmata > RBG-16-68-12 > RBG-16-68-12 > RBG-16-68-12. The sequence continues at coordinate 5,352 of VBMB01000043.1, read as the reverse complement.
TGACCGAGGTGACGGTCCAGGACCTCACCGGCGACTTCAGCAAGATGCACATCAAACTCCAATTCCGCGTGAATGCGGTGCAAGGCCAGGACGCGCTCACGCAGTTCGTCGGGCACGACATGACGTCGGACTACATCCGCCGGCTCACCCGCCGGAAGCGGACGCGGACCGACCTGACGGTCGACGTCGTGACGAAGGACGGCTGGAACGTCCGCGTGAAGCCGATGGCGATCACCGATCGGCGCATTCAGACGTCGAAGCAACGCGTCATCCGAACGATCATGGCGAAGCTCGTGGCCGACGTCGCCGCGAAGCAGTCGATCGGCGAGTTCGTGAAAGGCGTCATCAGCGGCGACCTCGCGAAGACGATCGCCCAGGCATGCAAGCCGATCCATCCCGTGTCGCGGGTCGAGGTCCGCAAGTCCGAGGTCTGGGCGATAGGCGAGATCCCGCCGCCTGCCGAAGTACCCCCTGCCGCGACGGAGGCACCCCCGCCTCCACCGGCCCCCGAAGAGCCATCCCCTCCCCAACCGCAAGAGCCCGAGCCGGCGCCGGAGGAGTTGACCCCGGAAGAGCTCCCGCCGGACGATATCTGAGCGTCTCCAATTAGTCCGGTCGACCCTCATCGATACTTGGCTCTCCGATTCCTTGTCTCCGATACTCCCGGACATGGACCACTTTGATTTCCCGCGGGGCAAGCGCCCGCCGCGACTGTGCCACTTCCCGGTCCGTGCGCGGTGACCCGGGGAGCCATCGCCGCTGCGCAAACCAGGATCACCGGGAAGACCGCGGCGCGCCGCGTTCAACGACCTCCTGTTAGGCTGATATTAAAAGTCGGGATGAGGTCAAAGCCGTCGAAGCGAGCGAAGCGCGCGTCGATGCGCCAGGTTCCGGCCCGGGACATCGCGAGGGTCGTGATGAAGAAGTGGTTCCCGTGCGGGCCGTCGAGTCTCAGGGTTTGTGGGGACAGCGTACTGTTCTGCAACGTGAATGTAACTGCGCTCGTGTTCTTCCCCAAGTCGTAGTTCGATCCATTCGACGCATAGTACAGGTAAAACTCGAGCGTGTAGCTGATATTCGCGATCGTGGGGGCTGGGGTGACCACCATGTGAACGCGGATCCCGCTGAGCGTGTCGTCGAGCGTGAACGATTGGGGACCTGCCAGGACAGACACGGCAGGGGTCAGGGACGCTAGCAGCGCCGCGAGGACGAGGACCGTGACCCCAAGTGCGGTTACGTTCCGCACATTCCAGGTGAGCTGCCGGAAAGCCTCCGCCGGCTCGGAGGTCTCCGAGGCTCGCGGGATCAGGCGGTACCGGTTGTACGCCCCGAACGCGACCATCGGGGTGAAGAGGGCGACCTTCGCGAGGATGACCCATCCGTAGCCGAATCGGAAGAGGGCGTCCACACTTCCGACAAGGAGGATCGCGAGGAGGAGTCCGCCCAGGAGGACGAGCCCGACGCAATACGCGGCCAGGCGCGAGAACCGTCCGATCACGATGCGCGCCAGCGGGACCGAGGCAGGCTCTCGAAGGAATGAACGGACCCCGAAGATGGTAACGAGACCGCCGACCCAGAGCGCCACCCCGATGAGGTGAACGGCATCCGCGACGACTCCGACCCCGGTCAGTGTGAACTCGATGAGCACGAAATCCCGGGCCGCGGCATGAGTTCCCGCAACGCCGATCCCGATCGCGGCGAACCCGAGGCCGACTCCGATGAGCAGATGTCGGCGTACGGTCTCCGGGGATTGCTTGCGGGACTGCGCGAAGGCGCTCGATAACACGACGAACAACCCCGCGCCGACGGCGAGGCTCAGGACAATTGAGAGCTTGTACGTCGACCCGACGATGGACCCAGCGCCTCCACTCCCCTCGAGGACGTCCGTCAGCAGGAAGAGGCCGGCGAAAGCAAGGGCGAAGAGAAAGGCGCCGGCTCGGGCCACGTTCGTGACGACCTGGAATCCCAAGCCGTACGCGGGTGTCGCCTTTACATCCGGGTCGCGGCCGGCGGGGATCCACATGAACGCGCCGAGCACCGCGGCTCCGAGAGCGGCGGCGAGGCCCAGGAATCCGACGAACCGAAGGCCGACCTCGAACGGCGATACCGGCGCGCCCGTGGATGTCGGGCCACCCGGTGGGAGGGAGCCGGGTAGATTGCCGTTCGCGTCTTGCACGCCGTAGGCGAACGACCCGGCGGTAAAGTGGCCGTCCACCGCGGAGGTCGCGGTCCACGCGACCGTGAAGATGCCGGGTCCGGTCGCGTTCAGGCGGACGGACATCGTGCGGCTGTCCCCCGACAGCGTCACCGGAGGAAGGTCGAACCGAGCCCCGGTGCCGTTCGTCACTTCGATCGTGGCCGCGCTCGCCTCGATGGCCTCGGAGAGGGTCACGCTCACCGACGTGGGCGTCGAGTTGTACGGGAGGATCGCGTCCGGAAGGGGATCTGACGAGACGTAGTTCGCGTGCGCGGTCGCAGCGCCGGGAAGGAGCGCCGCGAGGAAGAGCGCTGCTCCCACCAGGATGAGCGAACGGTTCATGGGACACGACGCATCGAGCGGGAGGTTCGGATGGCGAACGCGAGGGAAGCCGCTCCGATCAGGACCGCGAGGACAGCAACGCCGATGAGGATCGTCACGAGGGTCTGGAGCGCCGCGAGCTGGGCGTTGAGCTGCGCGATCGAATTTTGAAGGTCGGTTGCGGTCGGCTCAGTCACGGGGAATTGATATTTCGATGCCTGGTCGACCGGGTCGAGGTTGACGGTCACGTCAACGGGTGTCGTCGCGTTCAACCTTCCGGCGATTCGGACCGAATAGGCTCCTGCGACCGTGGGGATGACGTCAAACGCATACCAGCCCGGCCGGCCGAACTGGGGCTCCAGCGCCTTCACCGTCAAGGCCGGGCCAGTGGCCAAGGACGCGTTCAGATCGTTCTCGATCCCGACGACCGGCGCGGTGGTCCCGTTCGAGAAATGGTGCGCGATCCCCAGGTCGAGGCCGTTCAGGATCCCGGCGATGGCAGGCTCGCCGCGCCATCCGACCGACAGTTCGTACTCCCCCACGATGACGTGTTCGTGTGCGGCTACGGGGGTGGCCACCGAAAGCAGTCCGGCGAGGGCGATCAAGAGCGGCAAGACGCCGACGATGGCGATTCGCGACCCGTTCATTTTTTGTGCCCGGGTGTCCGATGACTCGCTGTGGTATTTGGTTTATGGCACAAATGTAAACCAACCGCGTCGAGGCCCGAAAACCGGTATCAGGCAGCAGGGCCATTTCGATCTCGACCTGTTAGCCAAATCTTCGAGCGACGCCCCAAGCGCCGAAGCTCCGCTTTAGCTTGAAAAGAGAAAAGGGGGAGCAGCACCCGATCGGGCTGCCCCTCCGTGGCTGGGGGGTTACGGGGAGCTGCTCGGTTGGACGTGCTTCTCGACGAGGAGGTACACGTTGTCGTACGTGCCATCCTGGTCGACGTCCTCCGCATGGTAGTCGACGGAGACCCATTCGTGGGTGTCCGGGACGCCGTCCTGGTTCGGGTCAGTCATCCGCTCCGCACGGAACGTGAGGTCGACCTTCTCGAAGACGCCGTTGGAGTCCGCGTCGGTCCATTGCGCGTCGAGGCGCAGGTACGCGGTCTCCTCCGGCACGCCGTTCTGATCTTCGTCCGTGACCTCCGAGCCGCGGGCCGTGAGCGTCACGAGCTCCGGGTGGCCGTCGTCGTTCGCATCCGTCGCCTGTGCGTACAGGACGAACGCCGCGGTGTACTCCGGGATGCCATCGTGGTTCGCGTCGCGGACCGCCGTCGCGTGGACCGTCACGTTCGTCGACTCGAACGCACCGTTCGAGTTCGCGTCGACCGCGAGGACATCGATCGTCGCGCCGCGGGTCTCGTCGACCATGCCGTCGGAGTTGAAGTCCTTCTCCTCGGTCGCGACGAGGTGCAACTCGACGCGGTCCGGGTGCTGGTCTTCGATCGCGTTCACGACGACCCCGTCGACGGTCGCGAAGGAGTGATCCTCCGGGAAGCCGTCGCCGTTCCGATCGATCGCGGCCTCCGCGCGGATCGTCAGGGTGGCCTTCTCGAAGATCCCGTTCGAGTTGTCGTCGAGGGCCTCGAAGGTCCCATTCAGGCTCGCGCGGTACTCCGGCGTGCCGTCCTGGTCCATGTCCCGCACGACGGCGGCGGTCAGCGTGAACCGGACGAGTTCCGGGTAACCGTCATCGTTCGAGTCCGTCGCGAGGGCCGTGATCTCGAGCGCCTTCCGGACCTCGAGGACGCCATCGGAGTTGGGGTCGGCGCGGGCGTACATGTAGATCCGTCCCTCGACTCGCTCTGGGAATCCGTTCGAGTTCGCGTCCGTTGCGGCGAACGAGACTTCGATCCCGCGGGCGAGCTCGTCGAAGCCGTCGCCGTTGCGATCGAGGGCCTCGTATGCGGTGACATTCACCTGCGCAGTCTCATTGTGCCCGTCGTTGTTCGCATCCCGCGTGCTCGCGGCGAGGTCGATCGCGGCGCGGTACTCCGTCGTCCCGTTGTCCCCGATGTTGTACGTCTGGTAGACATGGACCTCGAGGTCCATGGCGTCCGGGGTGCCGTCGCTTGCGGTGTCGGTCATGCAAAGTTCCGCCGTGACCGTGCGGACGAATTCCGCGTTGCCTCTTTCATTCCGGTCGAACCGCTGCTCGCCGACGAACGTCACCATGACGGATTCCGGCTTCTTGTCGCCGTTCGCGTCCTTGACGCTCAGCGTCCACAGGGCCTGGGCGGTGTATTCGCGGACGCCGTTCTCGTTCGGATCCGCAAACGCTTCGATCCCCTGGCGCCCTTCGAGCGCGTTGAAGGTCCCGTCGGAATCGTTGTCCCAGACTTGGAAGTCGCGTGCGATCGTGAAGCCGGCCTCAGGCACGCCATTGTGGTTCGCGTCCAGGACACAGGTGCCGAGCATCCGCCCGTGCACGTACTCCGGGTTGCCGTCGTGGTTCGCATCCGTTGCGGTGAACTCGTTCTTCCAGGTGCAACCGCTCTCGTTGTCCTGCGGGGCAATGAAGTGCATCAAGTCCGGTGCACCGAGCACGTGGTCCGCATCCTTCGGCAGAACGCCGAAGCCGAATGCGTCGAGGGAATCGTTCGCGAGGTCATCGCGGGTCTGGTTCACCTCGCGCAGGGCCGGCACATCCGTGCCGGCGGGATCGGGCTGCCGGTCCGAATCGCTCGCGGGGGCCGATTGGGAGCCGGCGGGAGCGTCGGAGGGGCTCGACGACGCGACCTGGGCCGCGGGCGGGGCCGGCGTGGGGCCGGGCGCGCTGGACGCGGACAGGACCTCGTGCGATTGACTCGAGTCCACCGCACCCTGGGC
>VBMB01000042.1 GCA_005878525.1 Methanobacteriota archaeon | reverse complement strand
AAGGGCGATCGTTTCCGGTGCTGACTCCGGTAGCCTCCCGGGCCGCCCGAGCCGTATCGGCCCGTCCCCACGATCGAGTGCGTGGACCCCGATTTCGCGTGGAGAAAACCGTGCGGTTCGCCTCCAAATTATCCGGGTACCACCGGATGTATGCTGTCTTCCACTCACACCTACATGAGCATCCACGACCATCCTCACAAGCGT
>VBMB01000061.1 GCA_005878525.1 Methanobacteriota archaeon | reverse complement strand
CAAGGAAACTTGCACCGAGGTCACGCCGGGGAGACGCTCGAGGGCGTAGTTCTTCGATGTCATGTCGCCCAGACTGTCGGCCCGGCAGAACAGGTATTTCTTCGGGGTGTCCTGCGTCTCGTGAATCAACTCGGCGTCGCCGAGCACACGCTTCATGTCCGGAAAGGATGCGTTCCCCGCGATCACGAGATGGTAGACGATTTCGCCCGAATCCCTAAGGAACCCTAGCCGCGGCACGACGTAGATTGCTTGGCCGCGGATCAGCTTGCCTAGATGCTTCCGAACCGTTTTCGGACTCAGCCCGGTCGAGGAGGAGAGCTTGTCGATCGGCGCTCGCGGATTGTCAATCAAGACGTCGAGCACTCTCCAGTCGAGGCTCGACAATTCGCCCCTCCAATCAGGCTCGGCGACCCCATGCCAGCTCGGGTCGCGGCCGAGGAATCGCCGCAACGTTGCGACCGCGCGCTCGACGTCATGAGGCCAGACTTCCACCGTCAGCCCGCCGTCCACCTTCCATGCGATCCACGCGACGTCCGGCGCGCCGAGCGCCTTCAGGGCCTCGTCTCGACTCCAATCCCCGTCGAACGAGACGAGTAGGTCCCGTCTCCCGAAGACCGCCGGTACGATCGAGACCCAGTACCCTTGCACGATCCCTCGTTCCTCGAGGCGACGGATTCGGTCGCGGACCGCGGGCGCCGACAAGGATACCTTGCGGCCGAGTGCATGGAGGCTCTGCCTCGCGTCCTCGTCGAGCGCGACCAGGAGGCGGAAGTCTTTCGCGTCCACGGATTGCCGATGGCGGCCGAGTTCTAATACTCCCCGAATCGAAAGCGACGCCTAACGCGACCCCAAATCCGTCCGAGCCGGTGTTCGCCTTCATGAGCTCGTTCAATGCAGCACAATCGGATCCGCAGAAAACGAATCGGAACATCGTCGTCATTGGGTCCACAGGACGCACCGGACGCCTCGTCCTCGACGAGGGCCTGCGTCGAGGGCATTCGATGACGGCCTTCACCCGCCGCCCCGATGGACTCGCGGGCATTCGCGGACTGAGATCGGTGGTCCGAGGAGACGGCCGAAACCTCGACGACATCCGGCGTGCGGTCGCCCGACAGGACGCGGTCATCTCGATCGTCGGTGCGGAAGGACGCGGTCCCACGACCGTCATGAGCGACGTCACTCGCGCCGAACTTGAGGCGATGCGCGAAGCCAGAGTCCGCCGCCTCGTCACGGTCAGCGTCTCCGCGCTGGAAGGGCGACGGCCCTGGATCGCCATCAATCTCGTCCGCTGGATCCTGCGGAAGCCCTACGCGGACTTCGCCCGGATGGAGCGCTTGATCACGTCCAGCGGAGTCGATTGGACCATCGTCCGACCCCCGTATCTTTCGAACGGACCCAAGACGGGCCGGGTTCGAACGCAAACCGGGAGGAAGGACCTCCCTCACGGCCCGTACCACATCTCGCGTGCTGATCTCGCTGCCACCCTCGTCGATCTCGCGGAGGACTCGCAGCACGTCCGTGAGATACTCCTAGTTAGCGAGAAGAAAGAGGCGCGATGAGGAACCGGAACCGATCGGAACCTTTCGAAGGAAAAGAGTAGGGGCCGGCGCCGAGGGGCCGGCCTTTCGTTCGGAAGGGACTCACTTACTTCGTTCGGAGCTGCCGCGTCGCAACGACCAGCGCGATACCGATCAGGACCACCGCCCACGCGAGCAGGCCCAGCAGGTAGACCTCAGGAGGATACGCGTACCCCACGGTCGCGAAGAGATTCTCGCGAGCCACGTTCACCGCGAGGGAGACCGGGTTGTACGCGGACAGCACTCGCATTGAACTAACGTTCCCGCGAGGCGGCGCGGCCGCAACGGAACGCCTACCGAGGTTGGGTCCGCGCGGAACGCGAGCGGTGGAAGAAGCGGGGACAGGAAACCTGAATATACCTCCCTCCTGATACGGATGGGATCCCGAAGAGGGAGACGCCGACTTTTCGCGACGCTGCGGGATCACGTGGAGGAACATCGATGCCAAAAATCACGAAGTCGGTAGAGGTGGGCGCGCCGGTGGAGAAGGTCTTCGAGATGTTGGACAACCCGGAGAATTTTCCGGTCTATGTCCCGAACGTCACGAAAGTCAGCAACATACGCCGGAGCGAGAAGCGATTGGGCGACACGTTCGACGTCGTCTACTCGATGATGGGGATGGAGTTCCCAGAGACGTTCACGTACAGCGAGTACGCGAAACCTAAGCGGCTGGCGGCGCGGTACGAAGGGCGGATGACGGGGTCGATGGGCATTACGCTTGAGCCGAAGGGCGGCAAGACGCTCGCGACCCTGGACGTCAATTACGAGGTCCGCCCCGGGCCTTTCGGGAAGATCGCGAACAAGCTGCTCTTCGAGCGAATGAACGAAAAATCCGCGGATCGGATGTTGGAAAACATCAAGATGGTCATCGAAGCCACGAAGTGACCGGGAAGGAGCGCGGTGCTCCGCTCTCCGGAGACGCGTAGAACCGAGGGGTAATCGCATCGGAGCCGCAGCTCCTCGAGCGATCAAGGAGGTTCATCAAATCGGAGCTCGCGCCGAGGGGGGCGCGTTAGAAGTTCCCGAATCCTGCATCGCGCGGGAGGAGGTGACATGATGACGAAGCAGAAGACGCTGGAAGACATCAAGGGAACGTTCGGATTCGTTCCGGGCTTCTTCGAGGACTTCAAGTGGGACGAGCTCGCCTTGAGCGGCGGCTGGGAGTTGTTCAAGAAGTTCGAGCTCAGCGAGACGAATATCCCCCTGAAGTACAAACACCTGATCGCGTTGGCTGCGGCCGGGGCGGTCAAGTGCCCCTACTGCACGAAGTTCCACACCGAAGCGGCGCAGCTGTTCGGCGCTACCGAGACGGAACTCCAGGAAACGGCGTACACGACGTCGCTCGTGGGATACTTCAGCAACTACCTCCACGGTCGGCGGTATCCTCTCGAGAAGTTCGACGAGGAATTGAATCACATCGTCAAAAACTTCCAGGCAGCGGCAGCGGCCGGAAAGCGGTGAGTCCGGAGGGCAGTTCCTCTGCGCCTCCTTGAGAGGCGAATCGGAGTCAGGCGGTCCCAGGGAATTCCATCGATCACAAACGAGGGGGCAGGCTAGCGACCAATCTGCGCTCGAATGAGAAAGGCGCCCGAGGGTCAGTTCGCGGGACGATGCGGATCGCATCTCGTCAGCGAGACCGCGGGCCGCGTCGCCAGCGTTGTCGGTCGCTCCCGCCCCGGGACTCTCGCGGACGACGTCCGCTTGAAGGTGCGTGGATTTTCGGCGGAGGCGGCGCGCGGTAGTCGAAGTCCGGCAGGGTCACGCGCGGAATCGGCTTGCCCAACGCGCGCTCGATGGCCCGGAGGTCTCCCTCGTCTTCGGGTGTGACGAACGTGATGGCCTCGCCGGCGGCTTCCATGCGGGCCGTCCGCCCGACCCGGTGCACGTAGTCGGTCGGGACCGTCGGCACGTCGTAGTTGATCACGTGCGAGATGCCTTCGACGTCGATTCCGCGCGCCGCGACGTCCGTGGCGATCAGGACTTGGTGCCGCCCGCTTCGGAATCCCGCGAGGGCGGTCTCCCGTTGGCTCTGGCTGCGGTCCCCATGGATTCGCGCGACGTCGAAACCCGCTTGGCCGACCTGCCGGGCCACGCGATCCGCGCGTCGCTTCGTGCGGACGAAGACCAGGACGGACAGCATGTCCTCTCTCCCGAGGAGACGGACGAGCAGGGACGTCTTGAGGTGCTGGGGGACGGGATAGACCTCATGGCGGATTGTCGACGGAGGACGGT
>VBMB01000041.1 GCA_005878525.1 Methanobacteriota archaeon | reverse complement strand
CATTCGGTAGGTGTCCATCCGGGCCGGACCCTGCTCGTCACGGTGGGGAAAGTCATTCCCGTGAAGCGGTTGGAATGGTTGATGGAGGTCGTGAGGCGACTTCCTTCGGTCGAGGCCGTGGTCGTGGGCGGATATACCGAGGAACATTACAGTGACCAGTACTATCGAACGCTCCTCGCGTCGTATCCGGACATCCGGGATCGAGTCCACTTTGTGGGCGAGGTGACGTGGGATCAGGTGCCGACGTATCTGGCCGCCGCCGACATCTTTGTCTTCCCCTCGAAATTCGAGGGCATGCCGAACGCCTTACTCGAGGCGATGGCGTCCGGGCTGCCCGTGGTCGTGTCGGACATCCCGCCGCACCGCGAACTGATTCAGCACGGACGGACGGGGTTCCTGGCCCGGGATCCCCTGGAGATGGCGCGTCTGGTCGCGACCCTGGCCAACCACGAGGACCTGCGGAGCTCTGTCGGCGAGGCCGGTCGGGCTTACGTCCGGGAGAACCTCTCCTCGGAGGCGTGTACCCTGGCCTTCCTTGACCTCTATAAACGTCTCACCGCGGGCGACCCGGGCCGCATCGCGCCGGCCGAGGAACCGGTCGAACTCTCGCAGACTCATCGCGACTGAGCGACCAGCGTGGACCACATGTCGACATACTCGTCCATCGCTCGGTCCACGGAGAACCGCTCCACCGCAATCCGTCGGGCTCCGTCCCGAAGTCGTCGCTGCAACGCCGAGTCCGCTTCGATTTCCAGGAGGCGTCCTTGGGCCTCCTGGGGCGAACGGACCGCAAAGCCGCTCTCTCCGTCGACGACGGCTTCGTCGGTCCCTGGGATATCCGTGGTCAGGATCGGGATTCCCATCGCGAGGAGCTCGGGCCAGACGAGGGGCGGTGCGGCGATCGACCGAGAATCCTGAATCGGGCAGAGGAACACGTCCGCGGCCATGCACGCTGATCGAAAAACCTCGGGGGCGTTCACCACGCGGATGCCCGACCGCTCGAAATTCCGGAAATGCGGTTTGAAGTGTTCCGGCTTGAAACAGAAGATGAACTCGAGGGGACGGCGCTCGAGCGTGAGGGTCGCAATTCGAATCGACTCCTGCAGGTCTCTCTCGTTCGTCTGCTGGGTGAAGCCGGTCCACAGGACGACGAACTTTCCGCGTTCCAAGCCGAGGCTCGCCCGGGCCGCGGCCCGCGCCTCGTCGGTCGGCGGCGTGAACTGAGAGACGTCGATCCCCCAGCGGATGCGGCGGATCCGTCCGGATGGGAAGCCGAGCTCGAGGAGGCGCCGGCGGTACGCTTCCGAAAACGGTACGACGACGGCGAAGCTCGAAAAACTCGCCAACAACATGGCATCATACAGGGGCCGATTGCGATGATACGTGGGCGCGGAAAGCGTCAGTGGGACCTTCCGGCTGATCGCCCGGAGTAGCACCGTCGCGGGGCCGAAGTTGTCCGCGAAGTGAATCACGTCCGCACGAAACGTCCTCTGACGCCGTCGGACCTCCCGGAGAATGATCGGCACGTTCGTCGTCTTGCTCACGTAGTTGTTCACGCCTCCGAACTGCGAATGCTCCGCATTGAACCGGGCATCGGGTCGAAAGTAGACCGGGATCTGGGGAACGTGGCGGATCGGGAGGCCATTCCCCGGCGTCGCCTCGATGTCCACGGACAACGCCTCGACCTCGTGACCGGCGACGAGAAGTCTCCGAATCATGTCGAGCCAGAAGTTCTTGTCCCCGGCGTGGCGGAACGGCAAGATCCGTTCGCCCACGATCATGATTCGCAGGGCGAGGTCACCGTTTCGCTTGACGGCGCCCGCGTATTTGAAATCCATGCACGCGGGCGAGCCTCCGCTTCCACCGCTAGGCGATCTCGGGCGGACGCCTCCGCGTTCTCCAAGGGCCATCCGATTCGGTCCCCGTCGAAAGCGTAATCCCGCGGGCGAATCATAGTGACAGCCGGGCGCAATTCTTCGGGCGGTGGATGACCTGGCGGAGAGACTCGGGAACCTGGGGGGTCCGGAGATTATCCGGTTAGACGACCTCTCGCACCTGAGCGATATCTCGGATGAGTGGCTGCGGCTCATGGCCGGGATTCCTGGAACATCCTATTTCCAGACCCCGGACTGGGTCTTGGCCTGGTGGGAGACGATCGGTGGAATGCCGCCCACCGAACTCGCCCTCTGGCGTGGTTCGTCCGGTGCGCTGGAAGGAATCCAGTACCTCAGTCGTCTCAGGCGGCGCGTCCACCCGCGTCTGCCTCCGGCTTGGCCGATTTGGACGGTCACGGGCAGCGGCATTGGGGATGCGGACCACGTCGGATGGCCCGTCCTCCCCCAGCACCGCGAGAAGGCGCGGAAGCACGCGGTGCGGCGCACTCGCGGTTCCACCTTGCTCTTGCCGGACCTCGATCCAGAAACGGGCGTGCCGTTCGTCCCTGGGGGGGCTCGAATGCTGTTCCGGAATCCATGCCCGCGATTGGCTCTGCATCCGCCCGATGCCATCCCCGCGAGCATGCGGCGCACGCAACATCATCTTCGTCGGTACGAAAAGAAAGCCGACGCCGCGGGGATCACGTTTCGATGGATTCCGGGCCGCCAGATGGACGACTCGTTCGTGGAACGTTTCTTGGAGCTTCATAAATCGCGAATGGCGGAAAAGGGCGTGTCAAGCACGTTCCTCTCTGCCGAGGCACTGCTACGTCGGCTCATTGCGCACGGTTCCGCCGAGCGGGGTCCGATCGCGATGGTCGCCGAGCGGGACCGTCACATGATCGGTCTCCTTTGCTTCCTGCGTTGGGGAGACACCCTCGCGTACTACCAGACCGGATGGAGTCCCGAGTGGATATCCGTCGAACTCGGGAGGCTGCTGTTTAACGAATCGATCAAAGGCGCGGGTGCGAACGGGCTCCGGACGATGGACTTGCTTCGCGGGAATGAGGAGTACAAGTATCGACTCGGCGCGGTCGACCGGTGGGACGAAACGTGGATTCGGCCCGGCGGTTTGTCGGGTTCGATTCTCAAGCTCCTCGTGCCGGCTTATCGGTTTGCGGCGCGGCGAATGTGCGTTCGATGAGATGGGGCATCGCGCGGTCCCTCCTGGGAACCGGTCGATTCCGGAGGACGTACGGGATCGCGCTCGGAACGAAGCGATGTCGCTTGCTGTCGATCAACGTGATATCCCCGACTCCGGAAAGCGTGTGAATCCCATCGGGAAACGGGCTCTCCGAGAACGGCTCGATGGTCGCCGCGGGCTCCTCCATGAACTCGGTTGGGGTCAAGTGCACAACCCGGTTGATCACGATTCCGCCTCCGTACATTCGCGAGCAATCTTGGGCCGGTCGGTACAGGATGCCGCCGTCGACGAACGGCGTTCCCGCGGGCCTCGAGGATCGGATGTCCGCCTTCACCGGGTTCAATGCGTGCGGTTCCCAGGGCCCCTCGAGGTTCCGCGCATGCCACACGAACAACGGCATGTTTTCGCCAACCTCGCGGTCGGTACAGGTGAGCCACCACCGGCCCTCGTGTCGGAAGACGGTGGGGTCGAGGGCCGCGACACCCGATACGAGCGTGCCTATCTTCTCCCATCGTGTCGGGAAATCGACCGCGCGATGCAGGCCAATCTCCCTCGATTCGTTCGTCTCCGGAATGCAATAGATTTCCCCGCGGTCGACGACAAGATACGGATACGACGCGTGGACCGGCAATTCGATCGCGACCCGGGGGATCCGGGGTGGCCCGCTGGCGGTGGCCTCGACGGTCCCGATCACGCCCTTCGAGGTCGCGTACCGGAAATCTTCGTACAGAATGTGAGTAACCCCGTCGATCTGGGCCCCGAACGGATCCGCGATGAACCGCCCGCGCTCCGGAGGATGGAGCCAACGGACACGCTTCTCCCCGCGGGATTCGAGGAATCGGTTGATGGGCACGTCGGCGACTCCGATGCACCATTGTTCGTGACGAACGAGAGCGCGCGCGACCCTGTGGACGGCGTGTCGGGTTTGTCGGACGAGGAATCGCATCATCTGACGGTTCGAAGGAATGCGCGACGGGGCGAGCGGCGTAGGAGACGAAGGGCCCTCCAGGTACGCGGTCTGGCCCAAGCGGAGGTCTTGACACACGTTGGCCGGCCATCCGACGACCCCGAAGTGCACCTCGTCAACGTTTTGTCGGAGGGAGTGAAGCGCCGTCCGAAAGTACCCGTTTCGGAGTGCGATGCCGTTGTCGACGCCACCCGCGGAGCGCCGCAGGACCATAACGGTGACCGCGTCCCCGTCGTAAATGGGCCAGAGACACGGCGAGATTCCCCGGTACGGGAGTTCGTCGTCGTGCTGAAACGACCATGCGCCATAGCGCGCCGCGTGCAAGATTTCGCCATCGAGGATGCCGAACCCGCATTGGAGGAGGAAATCCAATTCGTAGGCACGGATCCGGCGAACGTCGGATTCATCGTATCGGTGCGTGAACCCGTCTTGGGTCGTCGTCTGGCACCGCAAAGACGGTATGCCTTGGAACGCGAGAGCCATGTCCACAGGCCGGAGCGCGCGGGGCGGGTGCGATGCGACATACGCCCGGAACAGGAGACTGGTGGGACGTGAGCCGTCGGGCAATTTGTCCGCAGGGAAGACGATCAGGGCAAGACTGGTTCCCGGAACCCGCCGCAATTCCTCGATCGATCGAGCCTGCCACGTTGGGATCTTCGGGCCGTCGCACAGGACACCAAACCGAATTGGGCGGAGCGAAGCGATGCTTGGGAAGGCCCCTTGGGACATTCGAGCCGCGGGACGGTTCCGACATTATTTAGCCTATTCAGGCGAATCCCAGCCGCCCTGCCGGGTTCCGATGCCGGCGGATGCAGAGGCGCGGGCTGATTCTTGGAAACCCTTCGGATCGCGATCATCACCGAAACGCTCCCGCCGGCCGAGCTGAACCTACAACCGTGGAGATACTTGGGGGATCTTGCCCAGGCGCTCCGGGTCGTGGGCCACGAGACCTCTGTCATGACAAGCGAAGTGGGCCCTCGGACCTGGAACGGAGTGCCCGTCAAATGGCATCGAAACCGGAGCGATTTTCGCTCCGCCCCCGCACTTCGGCAGGTGCTCCAAACCGAGGGATTCGACATCGGTGCATGCCGCCTGACGGCAGGCCTCTTTTTCTCGATGCGCCGTACTGGAGGCAAGGGTTCTTTTCGAGGACGGCTAATCGGAATCTTTCTCCGGCCCCTCTACGACGCGGGGGAGCTGGCGCGACGATTTCTCGATCCGACCTTGGCCGCCGAAATCCCGCACGATCGGCACCACGTCGCGATGTACGGGTCGCGGCTACTCGGTACCTGGTCTAACGCGCCGGCTTTTGTGGACCGTTTCGGGTTCTTGTGGGACAGCGATCGGGACCGCGCGACGGCCGCTGGCCTTCCCCCTTCATCGTGCTCGGTGGTTCGCCATCCGTTCGATCCGTTCTTCCTGGAGCGGGCACCGCCAAGTCTGGGACCGCGACTCTCGGGAGTCTTGGGCCCGGTCGGCCGACGGGTCGTCTTCACGGGGCCCCCGGAGGGCTCTCGGGGCGTCGACGATATGCTCCGCCTGGCCCGTTCACTTCCGAGCGATCCGCCGACCCAAGTGGTCCTGTTGCTCCGCGACCGGAAGTATTCCGATCCGACCGTCACGCGCACGCGAATAGGAGCCCACGAACTCCTCATCGTGCGCGGCCTCCTCTCACGACAGGAACTGCGGGCCGCCTATCGGGTCTCTCACGTCGCGGTTTTCCCGTACCGTTTCGTCCGCACGGGTCTTCCGCTCGTCGCGCTCGAGGCGGTCGCGACCGGGTTGCCCGTCGTGACGACCCGCGTCCATCCGATTCGCGAGCTGGAGGGACGCACCGGCCTGGTGTTCACGGAACCTCGAGATCCGCCCGGGGTGGTGAGGGCGATCCAGGGAATCTTCGAGGAAGGCGCCGCCAGCGGGATTCAGCGGAGAAATCAAGAATGGATCCGAACGACGCCGGACTGGACGTCCGTCGCACGGACCTTCGTTTCCCTCTCGGGACGCTAGATTCCTTCGGGGTTGCGCGAAAGTTCTTGAGTCCGTGGACTTTTCCATCCGGGAGCAGGGACTAATGATTCCGATTCCTGGAGCACGTGCGAGAGCGCCGTTCCCCTATGTCGGGCTCGCGACCGCCATCCTCCTGCTTCACGCGATTCTCGTGGCGGTGGTCCCTCCGAACCCGTATCGGGCTGTCTTCGCGTTGGCCGCGTTGTTTTCGGTGGGGTATTGCACCCTTGCCCTGATTGTCGGCCTAACGATTCGGCTCTCGGCGTCGGAAATTCTCGCGTTCTCGACCGGACTCACGATCTTCATCACGTCGTTGTCCGCTTTGGGTGTGTCGATTCTTGGCATCCCGATCACGGTGTTCGCGGTCGTGATCGTTGGGTTACCGATTGCCCTGGGGGCAACCCTCGTACTGCGTCCTCGCGGCAATCCTTTGGCGGCGTTCACCAATTTCACCCGTGCCATTCTCGACTTCTCCGACTACTCGGCGGCCGAGAAAGGGGCCGTCGCCGTCCTATTCGCGGGGATTGTGGGGGCCCTCGTCATCTTCGTCTCTCTTGCGGCGGTGCATTATCCTGGCGAACTCTCGCCTGGACTGTCTATCGCGGCTCCGGACGGGACCAACGGGACCGCGAACCTTCCGACCCGCTTCGTCCAAGGTCAACCGCAGGATATCGTCGTCTCGGCCCTGGCCGGTTCGACCGCCGGCGCCTTCATGGTTCGGATCCGGCTCGTCCCCTCGAACGCCACCGGAAACGAGACATTCCACAAGGTGCTTCAGACTTCTCCCCTGCGGATGGACGCCTTCGCAGAGTATAGCGTATCGATCGTACTCGGACCTCGGGAGACATGGAGCCAGCAGTTCTCGATCTCGATTGAACAGGCCGGCGACTTCGAGCTGAAGTTCGCGTTGCTTGATGCGACCTCGAGGGTCGTCGCGGAAAACCTGCTCGCGGTCGTCGTGACTTAGGCCGTCGTCACGGACAGGAGTGAATTAACATCATCCGATAGATCGAAAACGTAGCATCTTGGTACACCAACGCAAAGTGCGGATCCGTCGCGAACTTCCCGACCTGCACCGCCGACAACGGTGCTGGCAGCAGGCCTTCATGGAGAAAGTTCGGTCGCAAGATCGTCATCAAGTAGTCCACCGCCACATAGTCGCCGACCTTCACCTGGCACCACACAGACTCATTGAGCGTCGTACTGACGAAAACGCGGGTCGCTCCGAAATCGACTGGCATGAATCCGAAGCCCGCGAAGACGTCGTTGGCCAACTGATCGCCCCACATCCGACCGTCGCCGAAGTGGTCCGTGGCCCAAGCCGAAACCCGTATCGAGTCCGGTCCGAGGTACAGCGGGGAATCGGTGGCCCGGCTAGAGAACGACTCGAAGTACGCCCGCAAGGTGATCGGTGCGAGATTGCCGCCCATGACGATCCCCGCGGCAATCGCAACGACGACAAGCCTCGGAATCCACGGCTTCTCACGGAAGGCCCGCGGCGCGCGCCGAGCCGATTTCCAGAAATCGGACCGAGCCCAACGGATGAGGGTCGCAGCCGCGAACGGCATGACGATGAAACCCGCATACTCGTTGATTCGAAGAGGCACGTAGTTGAGTGGAGTTACCATCAATGGGAGCGTGACGAAAACGAGGAACGATGCCACGATGCCATTCGCCAAGTCGAAGGGATTGTGGCGGGTCGCGCGGTGGCGCGCCGCCGTGAAGAAAGCGAGCAAGAACAGGCCGATGAGGGTGGCGACGAGCCATCCGATTTCGATTTGGGTGAATGTCCGACCCAAGTTCGAGCCCGAGCCCCCTCCCCCTGTCATTTCCGGCGCGATGAGGTTCGTTAGGGCGGTCTCCAAGGTCTGCTGGTGAATGAGGAAAATCGCCTTCGTAAGCACGTCGATGTACATCAGCAGGATCACAACGAAGTACGTGAACAATACGACCAACCGCAACACGGGCAACGTCTGCCGGGCTCGACGGCGCACCATCAGGATCGCGAGAGCCGTGAGCCAGAAAGCAAACACGTACGAGGAAAGATGATGGGTCATCACGATTCCCGCACTCACGACGGCAAAGAGGAGCATCGCGCGGCGTTGAGCGGGGGGGTCGACGGCCTGGACGAGCATGAACAGGGCGAGCAGCGAAAGTGCGAAGAAGATCGTGCCGAACCCTTGCTGCACCGCGTCGTTGAACAGGATCGAGGGGGTCCCGAGGTAGAGCAGGAGACCGATCGCCGCAGTCCTCGGCCCGAAGAGCCTTCGGCCAAATGAGTACACGGAGGCGGGAATGGCGAGCAGTCGGAGGACGGGCTCGATCCAGAGGTACCCGATATCCGGAGGAAGCGGCGCATTCAAGATGACGTATCCGACGAACACGTTTCCGATCGGATAGAAGGAGTACGTCTTCGCGAAGGCGTTACCGCCCCCAGGGTCCCAAAATCCGGTTCTCAAAAGGTCCTGGGTGAAGGAGAAATTGAAGATCGGATCGGTCGAATAGACGATGCCGTGCGGGGCCCCGATTGGATACAAGAGAAAAATCGCGATCACGGGAGGCAAGAGGAACGGAATTTTCGGGGGTCGCAGGAACGCCACGTAGAAGGGTGCGCAGGCCATTCCGATGAAGAGCAGGTACAAGGCCCTCGGCGTCCCGAAGACCCCGGTCTTCATCCTAAAGACAACGAAGATCAGGCCGAGGAAGCCGAGGAAACACGTGCCCAGGGAGACGATGTCGAGGAATGCGTGGCTCCGGACGCGGGGTCGCAATGTCTCGACGGAGCACTCTCCAAGCCTTAAGGATTCGGCAGCGTCCGTTGTCCCACAAGCGAACACGATTCGAAACGATTTCATCGCGGTCTGCGAAACGTCGTCGGCTGATCGCCGTCTCAGGGGCCCCGCGGGCGCTCGAACTCCGAGCTCAATCCGTGAGCGATCGGATAGGAACCAGGACCCGCGTCAGCGCCGCCCGCTGACGACGCGATACTGAGCGCCATGACGCCGGACCCGCCCGGCCTTCTCGAGGCATCGGAGATGGTACGACGCGAGCTGTCGGCTGATTCCCAAGACTTTGGCGATCGTGGCGGGCTGCGCGTTGTCCATTCGTCTCAGGGTGAGCAGGACGCGAAGGCGGACGTCGCGGTACTCCCAATGACGCGCGTAGAGCCGATTCACTTCGGCTTCGCCGCCGGACACGTAGTACCGACTGCGGCCGTTGATCTCTTGTTTGTAGAGGAGTCCGTCTTGGACGAGCGCGTTCAGATGGTACCGCGCGGTGCCGACGGCCAGGCGAAGCGACCTCGCGACGGATCGGAAGTGGTCCCCCGGGAGGAGACGCAGATGGTCGTAGATCTGTCGACGGACCGGATGCTTGAGCCCCACCAAGAGGCCCAGACCGATCAGGAGCGAGCTCCCTCCATACGGCAGGTCGCGGGCGCTTGCCCGGGACGCCGTCCAGACGAGCATGCTGATCGCCCCGACTGTGCTGGCAAACGCGTAGTCCCTCCGCTTCGACCCATCCATGAAAAATCCTCGCCCCGACATTCATTCAGTCTGACGTATTTCAAACCTGCGGTGACAAAGACTTCCGGTCCCGCGGCCGCACGCTCCGGATCAACGGCTCGCTTCGACCTTGGAGGACCGAGGTTCGACACGCTGAAGAGTCGTTGCCGATGCAGCGGTCAGACGCGCAACGAGTTCGCGGGCCGCTTTTCGAACGTAGCGCTGGCTGACGTTCCTCGGGGCGATGACGAAGAGGAACGCCTGCGAGCCGAGCTTCGTGGCGATGATCTGCCGGTCGCCGCTCGTGACGGAGATCGACCGGGAGCTCGGCCCGCCGAGCGCCTCGACGATCGTGTCCACCGAAGCCAGCATCGTCGCCGCCATCACGCTGACGACGTCCAACCGGATTCCATCTCGAGTCCAAGAGGCCAGGACGGATCCGGTTCGTCGGAGGAACAGGACCGCATCGAGACCGCCTTCCGTGTCGATCGACGACAAGAAAGATAGGGACGCATTTTCCAGCGCGGATAATGATTTTCGGCCCAGACCGATTCCTCCCCTTCCCAAGGAGGATGGACCCATTGGTCTAACCCCTCAAAAAGGTAGCCCCGCATGACCGCGATGTGGCCGCAACGTCGACCGACGCGATCTCGCGGTCCGCGGTTCACCTTTTTCGTCTGACACCGACAAAGGGAACGAACAGAAACGGCGTTTCTGCTCGCGCCATCGTCCAACCGCATCGCGGATCTCCTCGGCAAAACGTGTGCCAGAAATCAGATAGCATACCGGCAACTGAATACCGGAAGAGATCAAGGCCCGTGAACAACAGGGTTGAGAGTGAGGTCGCGCGGATCGCGAGGCCGCGTTCCCAGGACGTCGACGCGAGCATACATGCGACGTCAAGGTCTCCCTCGGCACCTCGCGTGCGGTCCTTGCGTCAGCGCACATCGGGTCGGTCGTAAGGAATCAGGTACCGTTTGGAGGGGCAAAGTCGGATGGGTCAACCGTCGGAAGAGTGGGCATGGGGGGGCGCGATAGGCCCGCGGACTCCCACGGGGCCGTCCATGGACCCGTTCCCGCACTCGTCCCTGCCCGTTGATCCGGTCCCACACGTTCCTTGGGGAGAGGTCGCCAACCCCGCCCTGACGAGCCTTTCGATCTTGCTGCCGGCCCTGAACGAGGAAGACGGTATTGCGGCGGTCCTCAACCGGATTCCGAGGCAGACCCTCCGGGAGAAAGGGATCGCCTACAGCGTCCACCTGCTCGACGGACGGTCCACGGACCAGACCCGCGCGGTCGCCAAGCGGCTCGGGGCCGAGATTTTCGTTCAGACCGGGAACGGCAAAGGATCCGCGTTCCGGGAATTCGTCCCGAGGATCCGGGACCAGTTTGTCGTGCTCCTGGACAGCGACGGCACGTACCCTCCGGAGATCATCCCGGAACTCGTCGGGAAACTCGGGCCGGGGACACCGGTCATCCTGGGATCCCGCCTCCGGGGCTCGATCGGCGAGGGCGCGATGTCCCTCGCGAATCACACGGGGAACCGCATCCTGAGCTGGTTCGCCTCGTTCCTCTTCGCCACGCCGATTTCCGACGTGTGCAGCGGGATGTGGGGGTTCGTTTCCGATCGACTCAAGTCGCTTGACCTCACCGCAATCGGCTTCGAGCTCGAAGCCGATCTGTTCGCCGAGTGCGCCCTGAAGGGCATCCCGATTACCGAGATTCCGATCCGCTACGACCGGCGCATCGGGGAGCGCAAGCTCCACTTGCGGGAAGGGGTCCGGATCGCCCTTGCGTTGCTGAAGAAGCGGCTCCGCTCCGGCGCAGCCCCGGCGGCGAAGGAGCCGAGGTTCTCGATTGGCCGGTTCTTCGCGGAGCACACCGAGCGTTGAAGGAACCCATCGCGGATGACAAGCGATGAACTCTGTAATCGAAACCTCTTTAAGCACGAATTCCCTCGATGCGCCTAAGGGTGGGGTCCGATGAACCTCCTTCGTCCACGGTACTTGGCCCTCGCCTTCGCCGCGTATTTCGGCGCCGTGTGCTACTATGCGGCGCAGGAGGGACGGCGGGCGATCTTCGGGGCGTATAGTAATGGAATCTCCCAGGCCGTTTTCCAGACGACGATGGTGGGGGGCGTCTTGGTCCTCCTCGGCCTCTTCGTGACGGCCTCGATTTCGCCGCATGTCAAGGGCGCTGCTCCATCCCGTTCGCCCAGGAACCTCGGGGCCGCCCGGGTGATCCGGAGGATTCGAGGCGATCCGGGGCGGATGCCGGACGACGACCGAATGCCGGGGCCGTCGGACTCGGCCTGGCCGGCAGGCGACGAATTCCTAGCGGACCCCTCCGATGCGGACATGTCCGCGTACCGAGACCTCGAACAGGCACAGGATGCGGCGGCCGTCACGGCGGCTTTGTCGCGCCTAGTGCCAACGGGCGAGCCTCCGGGCGCGGGGACGCTCGCGGAGCGCCTTTCGGGGATGCGCGCGCGGAGCAGCGCGGTCCTCGTGTCGGAGGGAAGAGAAACCGCGGGCGTGCTGCTCCGGCTCGTGAACGATATGAAACCGCTCTTGGCCGCCGCGAGGAAGGTGGGCCTCGACCTGCCGGAGCTCAGGCGGTTGGTCGCGGAAGCCGCGGCGGGCCACGAAGGGGATCTCTCGCAGCGCGTGCGCCTGGTCGAACAGGTGAAAGGCACGCTGGAGGCCGCGCTCGTCGAGAGGATCGCCGAATCCGTGCAGCGTGTCCTTCTCGACATCGAGCGAATGAAGGCTTCGACGCAGCAGGTCCACGTGGCCGAGATGACCGCGGCCGAAGCCGTCGCGTTGCTCGACACGGGAAACTACGCCGCCGCTCTGGACCGGGCGGAGAGGGCGCGCGAGACCTTGGCGAAGCACGTCGGCGTAATGCCTTCACGCGTCGAGGTGATTGGCGCGCCGAGCTCGTTCGTCGCGCTGGCGGGTCCGTCGCTCGTCGCGGTCGTGTTCGTCGCCGTGTCGTCCATGTTGTTGCCCGGCGTCGGCGAGTACTTGATGTTCAACTACAAGCTGAACGCCTCGGCCATCCTCGCCCTCAGCTACGGATGGTTGGGCCTGCTTCTTTATGCGCTTGTCTCCGTCTACTACGTGTTGCGCCCGCCTTCGATCAAGGCATCTTCGAAGGATCGCGCCGCGCGCGGACAATAGCCGCGCTCGTCCCCGAACGATCATACAACGGGCCGTCGCGTTCAACGCACTCGAATCGAAGAGGGCATCCATCCCTGTCGCTCGCGGGACATTTGCCTCGATTGGGGGCGAGATGTAAGTTAGTACCGCGTTAACGTACGAACACCGCGGGCGCGACAGCGTGATTCGCACCCTCGATTCCTGAATGCACCGTGTTATCTCATCCGATTATCGCATCTGGACATTTTCGAGAATACCATCATCGACGCCCCCTGACATCCGGCCGTACTCCCGGGGAACGAAATGGATTCACGGCCATACCGCGCGTTCGTCGCCTTCTTTGCGTCCGTCCTTCTGCTACTCACGGCTCTCGTCGTCTCCGGGATTGTTCCGTTCAGTTCTCCCGGTAATCGGTTTGGCTCGGGGCCTGTTTCCTCCGAGGCCACCGGCAATTTCGACCAGCTCGTCGTCGTCCTCATGGAGAACAAGAACCTGAACGAGGTCTACGGCCCCGCCCCGTACATGACGCAACTCGCCGACCAGTATTCGTTCTCCCAAGGTTGGTCGAGCATCACGAATCCGTCGCAGCCCAATTACATCGCGATTCTCGGAGCGAGCACCTTCGGGGTGGGCGGCGACGGGAACCATCCGAACCTGAACCACCCCACGTTGGTGGACCTGATCGAGACTTCGGGTCACACGTGGAACGCGATCGCGGAAGGCAGCGGTTCCGGCTGTTCCATCAACCCGGACCGAGGGGAGGACCACTTCCCGTTCCTGTCGTACACGACGATCACAAGCAACTCGGCGCGGTGTGCGAACCTGCACTCCGGCAGCTCGGCGGACGTCCTCGCGGCGTTGAATGCCGGCACGAACTTCATCTGGTTCACGCCGACGGACAACCACAACATGCACGACAACTCCGTGGCGTCGGGCGACGCGTGGATCCAGAGCTGGGTGCCCGGCTTGCTCACCGCCATGGCCGGCAAGAAGGCCGCGCTCATCCTCATGTTCGACGAGGCCTACACGAGCCCTCCGTACATCTACATGGCCTTCAGCGGTCCGGCCACGAAGCTGGCGTACAAGTCGACGGCCTCGTACAGTCACTATTCGCTCGCGAAGCTCCTCGAGGACGTGTGGGGCGGAGGCAGCCTCGGACAGGGCGACGTGAACGCGCCTTCTCCGTTGGAGTTCTTCAACGCCGGAGGGCCGGACTTCACGCTCTCCGCAAACCCGGGAACCGTCTCGTTCATCGCGGGTCAGTCCGCGGCGTCCACCGTCAGCCTGACCGCGAGTGGCGGCTTCACCGGGACCGTCGGCTTGACGGCCGTCTCGGTGCCCGTCGGCGCAACGACCGCGTGTGTTCCAGCGAGCATCAGCGGGACTCAGACGTCCACTTGCACGATCACCGGCACCAACGCGGGCTCGTATGCGGTCACGATCACCGGCACGAGCGGGGCGCTCGTCCACACGGCCCCCGTGGCGGTCTCGATTACCGCCCCCGGACCGACGGCCCGCTTCGTGTATTCGCCCACGGTGCCTTCCGTGAATGACACGATCACGTTCGACGCCACCTCGTCCACCGACTCGGATCCGAGTGCGACCCTCCAGGCCCGCTGGGACTGGGAGTCGGACGGGACATGGGACACGACACTCTCCTCGTCACTGACGGCGACACACGCGTTCACCGCATCGGGCAGCTACACGGTGAAGTTGGAGATCCAGGATTCCCACGGGTTCTCGGACACGGATAGCCGGGTGGTCACGATCTTCGCCTCGGGTGGCGGAGGCGTCGGCGCTCCTCCGGGTTACGGCTTGACGAATCCATCGGTGCTCCAGGCCCACGGGCCGATCTACATCGGGAGCGATGCGCAATTCACCGCGGCGAACGGCGTCCGCAGCGGGACGGGGACGATCACCGACCCGTACGTCATCAGCAACTGGTTCATCGACGGGAATCTGTACGCGAGCACCCAGGCGATGATCTGGATCGAAGGGACCAGTTCCTACGTCGTGATCGAGAACGTGAGGATCGCGAACCTTGCGGGCACGAATCAGTGGGAGGCGTTCCAGCTCGGTCACTGGCCGGCGACGATCAGTACGCAGCACGTGACGATCCGGCACAACTCGGTCGAGAACGCCCAGCATGCGTACGGCATCGCCGTCCGCGAAGGATCGAGCGACGTCCACGTCGAGGCGAACTACATCCAGCTGGAGGCGAACTTCGACTGGGTGTACGGCATCGCGACGGACCGAGGGGTCCACGGCATCACGATCTTCGGAAATTACGTGAACGCGCACACGAGCGGCACCTGGCACACGGTCGGCGTCCACCTGAGCGACTACCACGTGACCGACGCACGCCGGGCCACCGGCATGGTCGCGGTGCGCAACACCGTCGTGAACGCGACGGCGGGCGGCATCATCTCCGAGAGCTCCGTCGGCACGATCGTCGGATGGAACCTCGTCTACATGGACTACCCCGGCTCGAAGTCCGTCGCGGTCGACTATCCGCGAGGCATCGAGACGGAATGGTTCTCGAACGGCACCCTGGTCGTCGGGAACGTGATCCACACGTTCCACTGGGGGATCCAAGTCGGATCGGACTTGGGCGTCATCGCCTCGAACACGATCTCCGATGTCGACTACGCGATCTACGTGCTCGACAACGCGGCTTGGCCGGGCATCAGCACCGCGGCGGAGACAATCTACGACACGACGTACTCGACCGTCGCGATCACCCCGATCCGCCTCCCCACGGGCTTCCAAGGCACCGTGGTCGACCTCGGACCCGGGATCACGAAGACGGACCTCACGCCGGTCACCTTCGTCACCTCGCCGGCGGCGACGAGCGCGACCCTTAGGTGGTCCGGCAACTCCCTCAACCTCTCGGCCACTGTCGGCGGCTTGATCGTCTTTGACACGGCCAACACCGCGGCTTCCCAGAATCTGCAAGCCTCGTGGACCGGCTCGCTGGCCAACCTCGACGTGACCAGCCTCTCGGCCGCGATCGTGTCGTTCCAACTCCAGAGCGCCGCCGCGGTCGTGTTCGACGGCTCCGGCTTCACTCCGAGCACGACGTACAACGTGACGCGGGCGAACAGCGGCGGCACAAACCGAATCCTCATTGCGCAATCCACCCCGGTCGGCGGCCTCACGTTCACGATTCCGACGTCGACGCCGTCGACATACGCCGTCTCCCCGGGCAGTGTGAGCGACATCACCCCGCCCGTGACGACGTACAGCGCCTCCGGCAGCAGCGGGGCGAATAGCTGGTACACGTCCCCGGTCACCGTCACGCTGACCGCGACGGATGACTCGAGCGGCATCGCCGCGATCCACTTCCGGACGGACGCCGGCGCATGGCAGAGCTACGTCAGTCCCTTCACCGTCCCATCCGACGGATCCCACGCGATCGAGTATTACTCCACGGACTCCTCGGGGAACAACGAGGCCCTTCGAACGGTCACCGTGAAGATCGACTCGACGGCACCGAGCTCGACGGTCGCGCTCGCCGGAACGCAAGCCGTCGATGGATCGTACATCTCCTCCGTCGGTGTGACCCTGGCCTCGACGGATGCGACGAGTGGAATCCAATCCTCCGAATACCGAGTCGATGGAGGCGCATGGCGCTCCTATGCGAGCGTCTTCCCGGTGAGCGGGAACGGGACCCACACCATCGAGCATCACGCGACGGACGTCGCGAGCAACGTCGAGACCTCGAAGAGCTCCGTCGTCCGGATCAGTGGCTCCTCGTTTGGGCCTCCGGTCACGGTGTTGCAGGTGACCGGCGCGGCGGGCATGAACGGATGGTATGTCTCCCTGGTGAACGTCACGCTGACGGCCACGAGTCCGAGCGGGACCGGGATCTTCACGATGTACAGCGTCGATGGCTCGGGTTGGACGCAATACGCGCAGAGGTTCATGCTGCCGGAAGGCCGCCACTCCCTGGATTACCAATCCTGGGATACCGCCGGTTTCGTCGAACCGAAGTCATCCACCTCGGTCGACGTGGATCTGACGCCCCCGACGCTCGGCGGTTCGCCGAGCGGCGTCCAGACGACCCCTGACGTGACCATTTCGTGGACCGGCTCCGACCTGGCGTCGGGCATCGCCCGATACGAGATGAGCATCGACGGCGGACCGACGCAGTCCGTCGGCATGACGACGACTTTGAGTCGTCGCTGGTCGGACGGCGACCACACGGTTCGCGTCACGGCATACGACGCCGCCGGGAACCAGCATGCGACGGTCATCAGCTTCCGCGTGACCCCGGGGTCTCCGGGCGTCTTCGGCGTCTTCCAGACGCTTCCGCTGGTCCTCCCCGCGATCGCGCTGTGCCTCCTCATGTTCGCGATCGCCTTCTGGCGCCGGCGTCTTCGCCGCCACGAGGACGAGGCTCGGGGCTACGTCGATCCGGATGAATACCCCGAAGAATACGATTCGTCGGATCTCTAGGACCGCCGTCCCGACTCAGTTCTCCATGCGTTGGAGCCTTGCCGCGATGAGCGACATCGCCGCGGCGACGATGCCACCGAGGATCAGCACGACGACGACGTGTTCATGGTGCAGTTCCCGCGTGTCGAACAAGTCTTGCAAGGAGAAAAAATCGATGTCGCTCAGCATCACGAGGAACGCGAGACCCCAGAACATGGCGAGGAGGACGACGCTCAACCAGAACTCGTGCGGTCGCGTGGTCTCGCCTCGGCCGCGTGAACCGGGCCCGTCCTTTCAAGCTTTCTCGACAGAGTTCAGAGACGTTTGCGCGTCGGTGGCCAGCAAGCTCCTCGGATGTCGATAACCGGTCCACCGTATTCCGGGATGCGGGAACCACTTTCGATAGAGGTACAATCAGCACTATATACGCACCTTGAGGTTACGACGCAGTCCCGACGGTAACCCCTATCCCGAATACCCGGGCCACCCGCATCCGCTCTTCGTTCCACCTTCCGCCGAGGCGAAGCCGGAGTTCCTGGATCGTCCTGGCCTTCGGCTTGACGGGGATTCTTCTCGCCTCTTCGCTGTCGGCCCTTGTCGGAGGTCCAACGGCACGCGATTCCTCATCGGGTTCCTCGGCGTCTGCATCCATCACAGGCCGCGTCGCCACGCTTTGGCCCTTCTCTCGGGACAGCATCTGGAACCTGCCGATCGGCGCGAATGCCGTCTACGTGCCCGGCAACATCAAGAAGCCCACGGCCTACGGGGAGCCGCTGCAACGCCCAAGGTCCTGTCTTGTTTTCCGCACCGATCCCGACGAACTTTGTCGTCCTCGGGGCCGGGTCCGGAAATCCGGACGGCACCACGCCGAACTACGCGACGGCGATCCTCGCGGCGGACGGCCACACGCTCATCCAAGGTCAACCGATGGCCCGTTGCACCGCGGGCGGGACCGCCACGATGATGTGGTCCCAGCACGACGAAGACCTCCTCAAGACCGGCAACTCCGGCGCGCACGGCGGCTCGATGCTGTCGAGCCTCGGCGGCGTGATCCGGCTCGGAGAGCTCGTGCCCGGTGGCACGATCCGGCACGCGCTGAAGGTCAACCTGTTCGGGAGGGACAACTACTACACCGGCTCCGGCTCATTCCGCTGGCCCGCGACGACCGCGGACGGATGTGCCCCCGGCTGCTACGGCGGGTCGGTCCCCGCGCTTCGGATGGGATCGCTACTCGCGCTTCCCCCTTCCTTCGACGTGAATGCGATGGGCCTGGAGACGGAGCCGGCGAAGATCCTCGCCCATGCCTTCCAGGACTACGGCGCGTACACCGTGGACGATGCCGCGTGGTCGGTCTACGCCGTCGCGACGGAGTACAGCCCGTCAGGAAAAGTCGACGACGAATTCGGGTCGGCCTGGGGCTTCCCGATCAGCCCGGCGAGCCGGGACGTTCCGTGGGCGCGGGACATGGACCGGATCTTCGGCGCCCTCGCAGTTGTGGACAACTGGGACTCTTCGACGTGGCAGACTGTCTCCGCCTCGAACGGAACGCTAGGGGCGGGCCTCGGAGCGCCTCGCGTCGCCTGGGCGCCCGACTTTGGGCCGGGTAGCCCGGACACGGTCCCGCCGGTTGCGTCCGCCTCCTTGTCGGGGACCACCGGCGCGGCGAACTGGTTCGTTTCCCGTGTCAACGTGACGCTGAGCGCGACCGACGACTCGAGTGGCGTCGCCGCGATTCACTTCCGCACCGACGGAGGTGCGTGGCAGCTTTACGCCAAGCCCGTCGCCGTCTCGGCAGAGGGCTCTCACTCGATTGAGTATTACGCCACGGACCTCGCGGGGAACAACGAGTCGTCGCATACAGCGACATTCCACATTGACACGGTCGCACCGGTGACATTGGCCCAGGTGGCGGGCACCCTC
>VBMB01000115.1 GCA_005878525.1 Methanobacteriota archaeon | reverse complement strand
CCGGGCGGCTTTCTCGTTCGGCACTTGATACGCTTCATCGTACGCGTTCGTGTGGAGCGACTGCGTTCCCCCTAAGACCGCCGCGAGCGCTTGGATCGTCGTCCGGACGATGTTGATCTCCGGCTGTTGCGCCGTCAGACTCACCCCCGCGGTCTGGGTGTGGAAGCGCAACAGCCACGACCGAGGCTTCTTCGCCCCGAAGGTGTCTCGCATCTCGCGAGCCCAGATGCGCCGGGCCGCGCGGTACTTGGCCAACTCCTCGAACAGATCGTTGTGCGCGTTGAAGAAGAAGGAGAGCCGGGGCGCGAACTCGTCGACCTTCAAGCCGGCCTTGATCGAGGCTTCGACGTACGCCATGCCGTCGGCCAGCGTGAAGGCGTCGACGACGAGCCGCATGGACGGCTCGGGCGGATAGATCCACTCTTTCTGCGCCTGGTACTCTTTCAGGATATCGTTCTGGATCGTGCCGCGGAGTTTCGTCCAGGGCACGCCGCGGTCTTCGGCCATGACGAGATACATCGCCCAGATCGCGGAGGCCGGGCTGTTGATGGTCATCGACGTGCTCACGCCGCCCACGTCGATTCCGCGGAACAGGACCTTCATGTCGTCGGGCGAGGAGACCGCCACGCCGCACGTCCCGAACTCACCTTTCGCCTCGGGCTCGTCGGTGTCGTAGCCGTACAGAGTCGGCATGTCGAAGGCGACGCTGAGACCCGTCTCGCCGTGCGAGATCAGGTACTTGAACCGCCGATTCGTGTCCTCGGCGCTCCCGTAGCCGGCGAACATGCGCATCGTCCACAGCCGGCCGCGGTACATCGTCGGATGAATGCCGCGGGTGAAGGGGAACTCGCCGGGCTCCCCGAGGCGCTCGCCCCCTGCTTTGCGGGCGAGGTCGAGCGGCGTGTACAAGCGCTTCACGGGTCGGCTCGACGTCGTCACGAATTCCTTGCGACGTTCGGGGTGGGATGCGAGCGCGTCCCGGAGGGTGGTCTCCTCCCACCGCTTCAATTCCTTCTCGAGGACCTTGCGTTCGTCCTCGTCCCGCATGAGCGCCTCGCGTGGTTTCAAAGGCCCGTGCCTATAAGATGATTGCGTCCGCTCACTCGGGGGTCATCGACTCGACAATCGTTTTCGCGAGACCCTGGAACGCCTGCTCCACGTTCTCTCCGGTCTTGGCGGACGTGTAAAGGACCGGGCACTCGTACGAGGCCAGGACGGTCGACGCGTCCTCCGAGTTGACCTCGCGGCGGTGCGCGAGATCCGTCTTGTTCCCGAGGGCATACACCGGGCAGGGACCGACGGAATCCCGGACCCCGTCAATCCATTTCGTCAAGTCGCGGAGCGACTGAGCGCGCGTCATGTCGAAGACCGCCAGGACGCCCTTGGCGCCGTGGAAGTACGCCTCCTTGAAGAGTTGCAGGAAGGTCCGCTTGCCCATGATGTCCAAGATCATCATGTCGACCTGGACCGGACGGCC
Organism: Methanobacteriota archaeon; assembly: GCA_005878525.1. GTDB lineage: Archaea > Thermoplasmatota > Thermoplasmata > RBG-16-68-12 > RBG-16-68-12 > RBG-16-68-12. The sequence continues at coordinate 7,169 of VBMB01000115.1, read as the reverse complement.
TTGCATCGTGCCCAAGGCGACCGTCTTCTTCGACACGACTGCCCCGAGCGTCCGGATATACGACTCATCGAACGCCCCGGACACGAACCGGTGGATGAGGCTCGTCTTGCCGACGCCTTCCTCCCCCACCAGGCAAATTTTGAACTTGAAGGTCTTCGACTCTGGGTCCATCGTGGGCCTGCGCAGCATGGTAGGCCGCGATACCCAGCCGGGGGGTTATCAAGCCGTCGGCCCGATTTTCAGAATCGGGAACGCACCGGCTCGAATCCTTCGATGTCCACGATCGTCCCCGTCCGCCCGTCCCGAGACTTGAGCCTCGCCTGCACGGACAATCCCGCACGAGCCTGCTTCGGCGCGACGAGCAGGCGATGAAGGAGGCCCCCGCGGATCCCTTCGAAGGTCACGAACGCCCAGACTTGCGGGTGCGACAGCTTCGCGCCGGTCCGATCGACGTGGGCGACCGTCACCGCCGCGACCCGCCCGGTCCGCGGTACGTCGACATACTCTGTGAGCTCCGCGAAGCAATCTTCGCAGAACATGCGCGGCGGGAGATAGTCGAGCTTGCACGCCGTGCACCGGGAGGCCAGCATCCGGCCCTCGTCACGCAGCGCGACGAAGAATCGCTCCCCCGCGACGCCAGACGTGTAGATGTAGTCCGCCTCGACGTCCCCCTCCCAATGGCGGAACTTCCTCGCGTCGGTCGTCCGGTCGAGGAACGTCATCGCTCCCCCTCCCGCAGGGGTCGGAAATAGCGGATGTCGAGGACGCTCCCACGGCGCTCCGTGGGCGGCTTCCACTCGGCCTTCACGCGCATGCCGATCCGAATCTCCTCCTTCGTCATCTCTCCGAAGTAGTGCATCATCCCCATCTTCGGCGAGGCGCCATCGAGGCTCACGACTCCGACGAGGATCGGCTCCGTAATTCGCTTGGCATCTGTGTCGAGATAGGAAACGGAGAACGTTTCGATCGTCCCCGTATCGTGAATGAAGGTCCACTCGTCCGTGGGCCGGAAGCACTCTTCGCAGAACATCCGTGGGGGAAAGAGGATGCGCTGGCACTTGTGGCACGTTCGTGCGATGAAGCGACCGTTCTGGAGTTCTTCGAGGAACCTCGACATCGCTTCGCCCGCGGACCAGGCGTACTTCGCGTCCGGCCGGAATCGAGTCTGCGTGATCTTGCCCTCAAGGAGGTCGGCGGCCCGGAGCTCGATCCCGGGCCATCGCGAGATTCGCGCCGTCATCCTTTCATCACCACCACGGAGCCGTACTGCATGAGGTCGCCCCACGCCTGCGACACCCCGGTGTGCACCTCGTGCGGGATCTGTCGCTTGCCTGCCTGGCCCGTGAGCTGCCAGAAGAGCTCGCCGATCTTCATGCCCATCGTTGCCGCGATCGGATTCCCGACCCCGAGGAGGCCGCCGGACGGGCAAACCGGCAGCTTTCCGTCCCGCTCCGTGACGCCCTCCCGCGTCAAGACGGGCGCTTCGCCCTTGTCGGCGAGGAGCAGCCCCTCGAGATGATGGAGTTCCTTGTAATCGAAGGGGTCGTACGGTTCCGCGAAGTCAATCTGCCGCCGGGGCTCGTCGATCTTCGCCATCTTGTACGCGTGCTTCGCGGCGCGGGCGACGTACTCCGGGAAGACCAGGTCCCGATCTGTCCACATCGTCGAGTCGATACACCAGCCGACGCCGGAAATCCACGCTCGGTCTTTGATGTGCCGCTTTCGAATGAAGTCCTCCGACGCGAGGATGACCGCCGAGGCGCCGTCGCTCGGAGGGCTGATGTCGAGCCGCTGGACGGGCCACGCCATCACCTCGCTGTTCAAGACGTCGTCCACGGTGATGTTCGGGTCCGCGAGCTGGGCGCACGGATGGCCGACTGCGTTCCGTTTGTTCTTGACCGCGACCCGGGCGATGTCCTCCTTCTTGACGCCGTACACGGTCATGTAGCGGTTCATCTCCATCGCGAAGATCCACACGAGGTTCGGCTTCAGCGGGCGGTCGAGGATCGGATCCCAGATGTTCGCGAAGACGCTCTGCGGATGCGGCTGGCACGAAGACATCTTCTCCTCGTTCACGACGAGTACGACGTCCGCGAGACCGGAGGCGACGTGCCACCATCCGGCGATCGTGCTGAAGACGCCCGTGCCTCCCCCCGTGAAGACGCGTGTGTACGGCTTGCGATAGCCTCCGGATCCATCGAGCAGGTACTCGCCTTTCATCGCGACCCCGTCGAAGGCATCCGGCGCGGTCCCGCAGACGACCATGTCCACATCGCCGCGGGTGAGCCCCGCCGAATCGAGGGCCATCTTCGTCGCCTCGAAGCACATTTCCTTCCCGGTCTCCTGGAGCCGCCGCCGGAAGAGCGTCATGCCGGCTCCGACCACGCCGACCTTGGTCACGGGCCCGCCCCCAGGACGGCCACGGCGCCTGTCGCGCTCGGGACGAACCGCCACGACTGCGCGACGCCCACCCGGACGCCGTCGAGTTGCCGCACCCCGGCGTCGCCGCGAAGCTGGAGGGCGACCTCCCCGGCCCGGTGGAGTCCGGTCGCCTCGAACACGTTTCCGCATCCGAGGGAACCGCCCGAGACATTCACCGGGAAGCGGCCATCCGCATCGTAGTCGCCTCGAAGGACCCTCGTCCCCGCCTCTCCCTTTTTCGCGAGCCCAAGGGATTCGAGATGTTGAAGCTCCTTGTACGAGAAGCGGTCGTCGACCTCCGCAAAGTCGATGTCCGTTGCCGGTCGTCGGACCTTCGCCAGGCGGTAGGCCATGTCGGCGGCGATCCGGGCGTAGGTGGCCGCGGTCCAATCCCGCGTCTCGAGGCTCGGGGAGTCGCTGGCCCACCCGATGCCGCGGATCCAGACGGGGTCCGCATGAAGTTTCTTCGCGGCGCGATCCGACGCCAGGACGAGGACGACGCAGCCGTCCGCGGGATTCGAGATGTCGAGGGCGCGGATTGGGGCAAACCGTTCCTCGGACTGCATGGCCTGGTCGGCGTCGACCGCCGCGCCGTAGGCGGCCAGGGGATTTCGCAGGCCGTTCCGGCGGTTCTTCGCGACGACCGCAGCGAGTGCCTTTGGCGAAGTCCGCGTGCCGCGAAGGTAAGCGTCCGCCTCGAGGCCGGCCACGACGAACGGGTGGGCGCCGAGCGGCTTGTTCCAGATCGGATCGAGCGCGTGCTCGATGATGCCGTCGAGCGTCACGACGTCCGACGCCTTGCTGTGGGCCTCGACGACGGCGACGTCGATGAGTCCCGTTTGAATCTGCATGTACGCATTCGCGAGGCCTTGCAGTCCGTCCCCGCTCACCGTGCACGTCGGCCGCAGCGCGGCCCCGAGCTGGTCCGGGACGAACTCGTCGAAGATCCCGAAGCCTTCGTAGTAGTCTTCCGCGCAGGTGATGAACGAGTCGACGTCCTCGCGCGGGTTGATCGCGGCGTCCGCGTAGGCGCGCGACGCGGCCTCAAACATCAATTCTTTCCAGTTGTATTCGGGCGTCGAGGGCCGGAACGCGGTCATCCCGATCCCGATGATGCCGACCCGCATGTCCTCCCTTCCGGCCGCGGCTCCCGGATGCGGGGAAGTCCGCGACCGCTCAAAAGACTGTCGCAGGCGGAAGCCCTTAAGGTTCGCCGCGTTGTTCATCGGGTTCGGGAACGGGTTCCGACTGCCGCTCTACTACCTCGATGTCGAGACGACCGGAGACGATCCGCAGCAGGACCGGATCGTGACGGTCCAGTACCAGGCCCTTGCGGACGATCTGACCCCGACCGGTTTGTTCCAGGTGATCGCGGAGTGGGAATGGGGGGAGAAGCAGGTGATCCAGACGGTCCTCGACAAGGGCGTCTTGGAGCCGACATGGGACTTCGTGCCCCTCGGGAATCGCCTGCGGTTCGACCTGACGTTTCTCATCGAGCGCGCGACGAAGTGGAAGCTGATCGATTGGGACATGCCCAAGCTGAAGTACTTCTGGTTCACGAAACCGTACCTCGACCTGGCGCCGGTCCTCGTCATGCTGAATCGCGGGGCCTTCACGGGATCGAGCCTCCACACGTTCGCGGACAAGGAAAGCGGAGCCCGGGTGCCGAAGATGTACCGCGAGGGTCTCTTCCAAGAGATCATCGACTACGTGACGAGGGAGCGGGACGCGGCGATGGACCTGTTGAAGGAGAGTCGCGAGATCATCGGCGACCTCGGAGACCGCCGCCGACGGCCCTTGCACAAGGGCGAAGCGAAGCCCTAAGAGGCCATGCGCGCTTTTCGCCCCGAGGCATGCGATGGACTTCGACCTCTCGCCGGAACACGAGATGATCCGGCGTACCGCGCGGGACTTCGCGGAGAACGAGATCCGCCCCGTCGCCGCTCACGTCGACAAAACGGGAGAGTTCCCGAAGGCGACGATCGCGAAGATGGCCGGCCTCGGGTTCCTGGGAATGGCGATCCCGGAAGAATACGACGGCGCGGGCCTCGACTCGATGGCCTTGGCGATCACCGTGGAGGAAGTGGCCCGCGTGTGCGGATCGCACGCCCTGATCATGGCGGCGCACAACTCCCTCTGCACGGGGACCATCTGGTTAGCGGGAACCGAGGAACAGCGTCGGAAGTACGTTCCGGACCTCGCGAGCGGGCGAAAGCTCGGGGCGTGGGCGCTGACGGAACCGAAGAGCGGCTCCGATGCGGCCGCGATGGAGACGACCGCGAAGCGCGCGAAAGACGGATGGGTCCTCAACGGCGCGAAGAACCTGTGCACGAACGCGCCGGTCGCGGGGACGTTCGTGATCCACGCCGTCACCGACGCAACGAAAGGGAACCGCGGAATCAGCGCGTTCATCGTTGAGCGCGGAAATCCAGGATTGTCCATCGGGAGGGTGGAGGAAAAGCTCGGAGTCCGCGGGAGCCCGACCTCCCAGGTGCTTCTGACGGACTGCCACGTTCTGTCCACGGCGTTACTCGGACAGGAGAACGAGGGGTTCCCGAACGCGCTGAAGATCCTCGATGGCGGAAGGATCGGAATCGGCGCGATGGCCGTGGGGATCGCCCAGGGCGCATTCGAGGAGTCGGTCAAATACGCGAAGGAGCGAGTCCAGTTCGCGAAGCCGATCGCCGAGCATCAGGCGATCCAGTTCATGCTCGCGGACATGGCCACGCGCATCGACGCGGCTCGTGTGCTCGTGCGCCGCGCCGCGTGGCTGAAGGACCGCGGAATGCCGTTCACGAAGGAGGCGGCGATGGGGAAACTGTACGCCAGCGAAATGTCGTCCTTCGTGACGAACAAGGCGGTTCAGATTCACGGAGGCTACGGGTATATCACGGATTACCCGGTCGAGCGGATGCTGCGGGACGCGAAGCTCACGGAGATCGGCGAAGGGACGAGCGAGATTCAGCGGCTCGTCATCGCACGCGAACTATACCGAACCTCGTGAGGTTCATCGCGGCGGCGGGGGCCCCGGCGTCGGAGGGCTCACGGCCGGTTGGGGCGTGCCGCAGAACGGGCAGAACGCATACCCGAAGGGGGCCATTCGGCCGCACGACGTGCACACCCGATACGCACCCGCGGGACCGACCATCCCGGGCATTCCCATTCCGGGCCTCCATGCGATGGCGATCGCTCCGCCCACGATCCCGAGGACCATCCCGATGACGCCCAGCCCCAATCCGCCATAACCCGAGAACACACTCGTGATGCTGCCGGCCGCGAATACGAGGATCGTGACNNNNCCATGAAAGTGGTGATAGACGCATATGTGCTCGATGAGTATAGCGCGAAGCCGAGGATCGTCCCGACGATGACGAACACGCTGCCGAGCAACGACAGGATGAACGCGGTAAGCGGTCGCTCTTCCAACCCATTTGCCTCCACCAAACTCAGCGGAGTGCGCGTACTTAACCGCGCGGTACATATTCGGAAAATACCGAACGCGGATTCGGATAGCGGGTGCTTCCGAGAACCTTTAAGGGCGGCCGTTCGTTCGGAGGCCGAAAATGCCTGAGAGTGAATACGAGGTCGAGCTGTTTCGGAAACAAGGATTCACGCGACAGACGTGTCCGAAATGCTCGACCCCCTTCTGGTCGCTCGGCATCCACGAGACGTGCGGGGAGGCCCCCTGCCAGGAATACGACTTCATCGGCGCGTCGCCGTTCAAGAAGAAACTCACCTACCGGGCGATGCGCGAGGACTTCCTCTCCTTCCTCGAGCAAAACGGCCACACGCGGGTGAAGCGCTACCCGATCGTCGCACGCTGGCGCGATGACGTCTTCTTCGTCCAGGCCAGCGTGTATCCCTTCCAACCGTGGGTGATCAGCGGCGAGGCGAGCCCGCCCGCGAACCCGTTGGCGATCAGCCAGCCCTGCGTGCGATTCTTGGACATCGACAACGTCGGGAAGACCGGCCAGCATTTCACGATGTTCGAGATGATGGCCCATCATGCGTTCAACTTCCCGAAGAAATTCATTTACTTCAAGGACCGGACGGTCGAGATCTGCCATCTCTTTCTGACGGAGCGCCTCGGCGTCGACCCGACCCTCGTCCGGTACAAGGAGTCGTGGTGGGAGGGAGGGGGCAACAGCGGGCCGTGCTTCGAGGTCGTCTTCGGCGGCGCTGAGCCCGCGACCCTGGTCTTCATGATGAACCGGGAGATCAACGGGCATCGCGTCCCGATGGACACCCAGGTCGTCGATACCGGATACGGCCTCGAGCGACTGACGTGGCTGTCGCAGGCCACGACATCCGCATACGAAGCCGTCTTCGGCGAGGCCCTCGCGTACCTGAAGCGGGCAACCGGGGCCAAGCGCGTGGACGACCGGGTCCTCCGGGAGTATTCGAAAGTCGCGGGTATGCTGAAAGTCGAGACCCTCGCGGACATCCGCGAGATCCGCCAACGGACGGCGGAGCGCGTCGGGATCTCGGTCGACGAACTCGTCGCGCAGGTCGCGCCGCTCGAAGCGCTATACATCGTGTGCGACCACTCGCGAGCGCTGATCTTCCTCCTGGGAGACGGCGTCGTCCCGTCGAACAGTCGCGAGGGCTATTTCGCGCGCCTCCTCGTCCGGCGGGGACTCCGCGCGCTCAAAGATCTGAACATCACGTACAGCCTGGGCGACACGGTGTCCTTCATGATCGACCAGATTCGCGAGGACTATCCAGAGTTCTTCTTCAACAAAGGAGAC
>VBMB01000136.1:14119-62048 GCA_005878525.1 Methanobacteriota archaeon | reverse complement strand
GGCGCGTCGCCCGCGTTGCGATGCTCCTCGTGAAGCTCGGTGGCAGCGTTCTAACCGACAAGGCACGCCTCCGAACCGCGCGCCGCGCGGCGATTCGGCGCCTCGCGTCGGAGCTCGCGGCCGTCCGGCAATCCCTGCTCGTCGTCCATGGGGCCGGTTCGTACGGACACATCCTCGCCCGCCGACACCAGCTGAACCAAGGAGGCGTCTCGGTCGCGAAGCGGATCGCGGCGTCGCGGGTCCAGCAAGATGTGAAGGAGCTCGATGGTCTCGTTGTGAACGCGCTCCTCGACGTCGGGATCGCGGCGATCCCGATCGCACCATCGGCTGTCCTGAGCCTCAACGACGGGACCGTCGCGACGGCGGATCTCACCCCGTTCCGGGAATTCGCCTCGATGGGTTTCACGCCCGTGACGTTTGGAGACGTCGTCCGAGACCTGCACCGCGGGATCGCCGTCTGTTCCGGCGACGTGATGATGCTCGAGCTCGCGCGGGCGTTCCGTCCGGAACGCGCGATCTTTGCGACCGATGTCGACGGCCTATTCACCGCGGATCCGAAGCGGCGCCGCGATGCACCCCTGCTCGAAGTGGCACGGTCGGAGGACCTCGATCAAATCGAATTCTCATCCGCGTCGCGGACCGACGTCACAGGGAGCATCGAGGGAAAGCTTCGTCGCATGTTCGAAATCGCGGAACATGTGGGAGAATGTCTCATCGTCAACGGTAATGTAAAGAACCGCGTCCGGGATGCCCTGCGGGGCCGGCGGGTCGTCGGCACCCGGGTCGTCCGAGGTCCCTGAAATGGCCGAGCCCTCCAAGACGGAGCAGCGCAAAGCGGAGCACGTGAACATCATCCTCCAGGAGAACGTCTCTGCGGAGTACAACTACTGGAACGATGTCCGGCTCGTTCACACGGCCCTCCCGGAAATCGACCTCGACGATGTCGACGTGAGCGTGAAGTTTTTCGGCAAGCGCCTCGAAGCTCCCTTGATCATCTCCTCGATGACTGGTGGGTTCGGCATGGGGAAGGAGATCAACGGCAACCTCGCGAAGGCGGCCGCCGAAGTCGGCGTCGCGATGGGCGTCGGCTCGCAACGCGCCGCGCTGGAGAAGCCGGAACTCGAGCCCACCTACGCCGTCGTCAAGGACTACGGCGTCCCGCTCGTCTTCGCGAACCTCGGGGCACCGCAGCTCGTGCCGCAAGAAGGCAAGCGCGCGTACGGCGTCGCCGACGCTCGGAAGGCGATCAACATGATCGACGCGGACGCGATCATCATTCACTTGAATTTCCTTCAAGAGGTCGTCCAGCCGGAGGGCGATCGGCGCGCGAAGGGCTGCCTCTCGGCGATCAAAGCGTTGGCCTCCAAGTTCCCGTTAATGGCGAAGGAAACCGGTGCCGGCATCTCCCGGGAAACGGCGCAGAAGCTGAAAGCGTCTGGCGCACGCGCCATCGACGTCGGCGGCCTGGGGGGCACCTCGTTCTCCGCGGTCGAGCATTACCGCGCGCGGAAAGAGGCCGCAAGCCTGAAAGAGCGCCTCGGCGCCACGTTCTGGAACTGGGGGATTCCGACCCCGGCATCAATCCTCTTGGCGGACGTCGGCTTGCCACTCGTCGCCACGGGCGGCGTGCGAAGCGGTCTCGACGTCGCGAAAGGGATCGCCCTCGGGGCCACGATGGCGGGGATGGCGAAGCCGATGCTCGAGGCCGCAACGGTCTCCGCGGACGCCGCGGTCCAGGAGCTGCGCGCGGTCGTCGAGGAATTGAAGGCGGCGATGTTCCTCACCGGTTCGACGTCGATCGAGGCGTTGCAGGAGCGTCCCGTCATCGTGAGTCCGCCGACCGCGAGCTGGCTCGAGGCCGGAGAGGCGTGAGCGATGTCGGCGCTCACGTCCTCGTCCGCGGAGGACCGACTCGAATCCCTCCTGAAGCCGTACCGCGACCGATCGAACGCGCACATCCAGGCGATCTGGGAAGAGTTCGCGGCGGAGCATCCGGTCGATGCGTTCCCGTCCAGCCGGACGATGCGGGACAACTCGCGGCTCTTCACGGCGGGGAAGCGGTACCGGTACGCCCTCGCCCTGGCCGGATATCAACTCCTGACGGGAGAGCCACCGTCCCGCGGCCTCGAACGGGCGGCGACGTGGCTCGAATGGTACCACCTATACACGTTGTTCCTCGACGACATCATGGACGAGGACGTCCGGAGGCGGACGCTGGCCAGCGCGTGGGCCACGGACGCGAAGTTGTTCCGAGGCCCCGGGGCCGACCGTCCCGCGCTGGTCTTTCGGACCCAGCGCCTTCGATACGGGGTGTCGCAGGCCATCCTCGACGCCCTGAGGATCCGGTCGCTCGCGGAGCGAGCGATTGAAGGGGCCACCGATCTCGACGCGTCCGTGCGGCTCGAGCTCCTTTCCGAACTGACTCAGGTCGATCTCGTCCTCAGCGATGGCCAAGGCCTCGACATCGATTTCGAGCGCGCGGACCGAATCCCCGAGGCCGACTACGTCCGGATGAGCGGGGCCAAGACAGCTCGCCTCTACCTCGGCGCGGCGGCGACCGCCGCGATTGCGGCCCGCGCGTCGTCCGAGGACCGAGCGGCGCTCGAAGCATTCGCGCGAAATTTCGCGATCGGGTTCCAAGATCGCGACGACCTCCTCGGCGCCGGCGTCGTCGAGTCCCGCATCGGTGGCTCCGCGGAAGGGGACATCCGCCAGGGAAAGCGAACCCGGCTCTTCGTCCTCGCCGTGCAACGACTCGCGCCCAAGGATCGCGCGTCCTTTCTCCGCGCATACGGACGCGGTCCCCGCACGACAAAGAACGACATACGCAGCGTCCGGAATCTGTTCCGGGAGAACGTCCTTCCGACGATGGAGGCGCGCATCGCCGATCATCTCGTCGAAGCGCGGCGAGCCCTCGATCGGCTACCGCCGAAAGACCCCGGGGCCCGTAAGCTGCTGGAAACGCTCCTCGAGGCGCAACGGACTCGCGTGCGCTAGTCCTCGAGCCCGTGGGCCGTGATCCGGAACGTGGCCCGCGCGCCCTCCTCCCGGTGGCGATGCTTGACGAGGACCGCGGCCCGGGTGCTCACCCCGGTCCGCTCGAAGCGCACAATCGTCTTCGCGTTGTGACTGAGCATGTGGCCGCCGAGCGGCATGTACGCCCCCGTCTCGATGTCCGTGTAAACCTGCGACGTGACCACGACGGGGATGCCGCGGACTCGAGACGCGCGCAGCAGCTTCGCAATCTGCCGCGTGAGGCCGTACCGTTCATCCCGGCGGGTCTCGTCCCGCATCGTGAGGCGGTAGTGCATCGTGATGCTGTCGATCACGATGAGTCCGACTTTGGGATTGCCGTCCGCCAGCTTGACGGCCTCCTCGATCCGCTTTTCTTGTTCCTCGAAACTGTATGGCTCCGAGAACAGGATGTTCTTCACCACGACGTCGAAATCGTCGCCGCACATCTGCTGGAGGCGGTCGAGGGACACGCCCTCCGTGTCGATGTAGATCACCTTGTGACCCGCGCGGACGACGTTCCGGGCGAGCTGCAAGCAGAAGTTCGTCTTGCCGCTCCCCGCCTCCCCGTGCAGGAGCGTGATGCAGCCTTCCTCGACTCCCCCGCCCAGGAGGTCGTCCAGGGCCCGACAGCCCAGGGCTACCTTCATTGCTTGGACAAAGTCGCCGCGCCCTTTAAGGCTTCGAACTCTGCGGCGGGAGGAGCGACAAGTACGCCCCGTCCTGGGTCCACACGACGACCGCATGTGCGGTCCGTCCCTTCGGCGGAGGGCGCACAGGCCGCGCCTCCTCAGACTCCGGATGGACCGCGACGATCTGGCCGGACTCCAGGTGTCGACGAACGGTCGGACCGACGTCACCTCGGCGAGGGATTCCTTGTATCGCACGACGTCGCCGATGTGGAACGGGCCGAGGCGGACGAGGGACGTCACGCGGTAGACCTCGCGGCCCTCCTTCTGGCCGAACAGCTTCGGGGACGAGGACACGCTCCCGCCGAACGACTCCGAGAGCTCGCGGGCGAGCGCCTTGCCGAGGGCGTTCGTGCTCAGGTAGAAGTCGAGGCCGCCGTGGACCTCCTCGATCCGCGAGACGAACGCCGCCGGATCCCCGGCCCGGTCCACGCGGGCGATCACGAACGTTCGCACGCCGCGCATTTCCTGCGGCGTGAGTTCGCGGCCGTCTCCGCGGACCTGCAAGGTGCCTTCGAAGTACCGACCCCGCTGCTTCGCGCACGAATCGCAGAGAGACGGCTTGATGCGCACGCGAAGCCGAAAGTCCTGGACGGACTGCAGATCCTCGAACCGTCCGAGCGCCTTGACGGTCAGCGAGAGGTTGTTCGCATCCTCGTCGCGGGCGACGTGGGTGAAAGTTACCCGTTCCCACGGCGAGAGCTTCGGGATCGCCTCGCGAAGTAGTCCCGTGAGCGCGAGTTCGCGGTCGATCTTGGACCAGCCCGATTTCAGCCGGAACGAGCCGCAGGACGTGCATCGTTCGATGTCGAGGACCTCCGGTGGTGCCACGACGGGATGTTTCTTCAGGAAGTCCCGGGCGCAGAGGCCCTGATACGTCGGCCCTTCGGCTCCGCACTCGACGCAAAACATCTTCGCTGTTTTCGAACGGCACCGCGCTACTTAAGAACTGGCGTGGGCGACCTCGCGCCCGATACCGGAGGAGAAGGCCATAAGTATCCGTCGGCGCGTCGCTCTTGTCGATGGCGAAGGCGAAGCCCCGTTCGTGGTGGCGCATGCGGCAGATCCGCCACCGCGACGCCGTTGCGCTCGCCGTGTTGTCATCCTCGTTCCTTCTCGCGGGGGAACTGGTAAACCAGGACATCCCGAACGTCTACGAGAAGTACATCCTGCAGTCGGGTGCCTTGAACAATCCGGGCTTTCTCATCCTCATCGTGGCCCTAATCATCCTAGGCTTCACGACCTATTTCGGCGGCGTCTTCGTCCTCCTCGGTGGCCTTCACTTCTCGTGGGGCCGGGTGGGCCGAGGTCGTTTCTTAGTCGGCCTGGGGATCGGGGTCAGCCTAATCGGCCTCGTCAGCCGACTCGCCCAAGCCCTCTTGGTTACCGGCACCCCCCTAACCGCCATCATCCCGTACACGACCTCGCTGACCGGGCTGGGGATCCTCTTCGGGATCGTGAGCCACACGCTAATGGGCCAATACGCCCTCTTGCTGAAGAAACATGCCAAACGTGTCTGGAGGCGGTGGCGAAAGGCGCAGCCAGAGCCCGATGAGCGTTCGCGAACGCCCCCCGCTAGATCATCAAGACGAACTGCGCGTGGGGCACGCCGTTGATCCAGAGGATTCCGTCGTCCGCGACGAAACCCGCCTCTTTCGCCGCGTCGATCGTCTCCTTTCCGACGAAGTTCCCGATCGTCGCGAGTCGGAGCTCGGAGGCGAATCGTTCCTCCGTGACGACGTCGCCCTCGTAGAACTTGCCGACCTCGATCTTGAACTTGCCTTCGCGGAACGTCTTGCCAATCAGGTCCGCGTCCGCGGCGGCGACGAGGGTCTCTTTTCCCTGATGGTATACCTTCATGCGGATGGGCATCGGCCAGGTCGCGGTTACAACCGCTCGACGAGCTTATACTTGTTTTTCGCGGGGCTATAAATCTCGCCCTCCTGGGCCCAGCGCTTCAACCACGCGTCGACTTTCGCGGGCGGGATACCACGCTCCTGCGCGATCCGCACGATGTCCTCGTAGTCCGCGACGCCTTCGGGGCCCGCGAGCTCGTTGATGATGTCGCGGATCGAGATGATCTGCTCGCGTTGCGACTGGCTGATCCCGGTCTGGATGATGTCGATGTCGAAGCGCCCTTCCTCGCCGGCGACTTTGCCCATCCAGTACTCGACGATCCGTACCGCACGCTCCGCGTCTTCCGCGTCGACCGCCTCGCTCAACCGGAGCCGAGCGCCGGCCTCCGAGAGCCGGATGATCGCCTCCAACTGCCGCGGGGTGATGGGCACGCTGGAGCCCGCGGCCTCCCCGGTCTTCCGGATCTCCAAGTACTTCTTTTCGATGATCTCCATCGCCTCGTCCGTCATCACCGGGTAAATGCGCTTCGCATAGGCGACGTACTTACGGAAGAAGTCCGGGTCGAAATGGGGCGTGAAGGGTTCCTCGAGGAGCGTCGACTCTTCCACGGCGAAGCCCGCCTCGCGTCGCCGCCGGATCTCTCCAACCTTGTGTCCTTTGAGGATGTGCTCCGCGAGCTCGCGGTCGCGGTCCGTCTGCGGGCGATCTATGATCGAGAAGATGATGTCGAACCGGCTGAGCAGCGCGGGCGGCAAGTCGATTTGCTCGGAGATGTACTTGTGCTCGTCGAACCGGCCGAACTTCGGGTTCGCGGCGGCGAGGATCGCGCACCGGGATTGGAGGACGGCCGTGATGCCTGCCTTCGCGACGCTGATCCGCTGCTGCTCCATCGCTTCGTGGATCGCCGACCGGTCTTGTGGATTCATTTTCTCGATTTCGTCGATGGCGGCGAGCCCGAGATCGGCAAGGACCAAGGCTCCCGCTTCGAGGGTCCATCGGCCCTCGCCGAATTCGTCCCGGACGGCGGCTGCGGTCAGGCCCGCCGCCGAAGCGGCCTTCCCCGTCGCGTAGATTCCGCGGGGGGAGAGCCGGATCATGTAGGACAAGAGCTCGCTCTTGCCCGTTCCCGGATCTCCGACCAGGATCAGATGGATATCTCCGCGGATCCGCCGCCCGTCGGGCATGATCTTCGCGACCCCGCCAAACAGCTGGAGGGCGAGGGCCTCCTTCTCCACGTGCATCCCATAGATCGAGGGCGCGATCGACGCGGTGATCAACCGGAAGATATCGGGGCTCGATCCGATCTCCCGGATCCGGTGGGCGTCCTCCTCCGTCACCTCGATCTCCTCGAACTCGACCCGTTCCATCTCGACCGAGTTGACGTCCACGAAGATGTCGAAGAGAGTCGAGCGCTGCCCCGGTCGTCCGCGCTGGACGCTCCGGAGCACGCCGTTCAAGATCACGCGCTGCCCGGGTGTGATGCGACCCGTCAAGTCGTCTTCGACGTAGGCGCTGAGCCGCTGCGGCTCCTCGCCGCCCCGCAGGCCCTCCGGCGATTCTTGGACTTCGATCTTTTGCGTGTCCAGGTACAGCGACGTCTCCGTCAAGAGTTTGAACTTCGTCGCACTCGCAGAGCGCTTGCAACCCCCCTGTTCCTCGTAACACTCGAGGGGCTCTCGGAACGTCTGGCCGTCTTGCTCTTCCTTGATGATCGTCCCGCAGCGCAGGCACTGGAACAGAGCCCCCACGACCTTGGGACGCACTTCCGTGCTCTTGCGAACCAGGCCTTCGACCGAGATGTATTGGCCGAGATGCTTCGCCCGCAGATCCCGAATCTGCACTCGGCGGTCCCGGGGGAGGCCGCTGATCCGGAGGTGGATCTGGGGGGCCTCTTCTCCGGGCGGCACGAGGCGACGAATCGCTTCCTCGCCCGCCATCAGGACGTTCAGTGGGTGCCGCAAGAGATAGATCGCCATGTCCGTGTCGAAGCGGTTCAGGTCCAGGAACGAAGCTTCGAGGCTCCGCGACTCGGGATAGCGGTCCGCCACCGCGATGATCTTCGAGAGGTAACCCATCTCCTCGAAGAACTCCTCCCACTTCGCGATCAGCTCATCCTGCGGAAACTCGACGAGCACTTCCTTCCCCCGGCTCGGAAACGGCGCAGCATCGGGAATGGTCATATCGTTTTGAGTCCCCCTTCCACTGGTCCATCTCTTAAGCGTGAGTATAGGTCGGACCATTTCCACTGGAACAAACGCGCGTCGCGCAGATTCACTCGCATTGCGAGTACCCGCACACACCACATCGAGTGCAGCCGTCCACGTGCTGGAGGGCCGCGCGGCATTCGGGACACCTGATTTGGAGACCGCTGTGGATCTCGGCGGATGTCGCTTCGCCGTCGATGGAAGAGACGCTCAAGGCCTTTGCCCCTTTGGGGCGTAGACGCGGTTCGCCTAAAAGGGACGAAGGGGAGGGGTGGCCGAAAGTGCGATTGATCCCGAAAGTGCACGAAGGTTCTTGCGCGTGCGTAGCCTTCGTCCCGCCATGGAGCTCCCCGAGGAACTCGCCGATCTCCAGCGCTTCCACGGTCACTTGGGCGTTTATGTTACCCTCGGCCTCCGAATGGGTGAAATCGGGAAGAGGCGATTCGGACACTACAAGGGTCTGCGCGCGCTCGTGGAGAGCCGGCTCGAGCCGCCGATGCGCTGCGTGCTCGACGGGATCCAATTCTCAAGCGGTTGCACGATGGGGAAGGGGAACATCGGCCTCGAGTCTGCCACGGATCCGGCGGTCACGTTCGAGAAAGAGGGACGGCGCCTGCGGGTCGCCCTGAAGCCCGGATGGAGGGAGCGGATCGATCGGGAGATGTCGAAAGAGAAGGAGATCGAACAGTCCTTGTTCTATCATGCGATCCCGGAATCCGACGTATTCGAAATCGACGAACGCTGAGTCAGGAAGGGCCCGGCAGTCTCCTCACATGGGTGGTCGGGCTTCACCGGGAAATCGGTGGCCACAGAAGAAGCACGTCACGTCGGCTGCGTTGACCGTCGTGTGACATTGCGGGCACACTTTTGTCGCGGCGGCGAATGCCGAGGCGGCGCCGATGGGTGGCGGCGGGAGCGACTGCACGTACATCGTCCGGGGCGGCTGCTTCGCCTTCCTCCGGCGATCGAGTAGGAACCCGATGAGGAGAAAGGCTATGGGGACCACCACAATCAGCGCAGCAACAATGAACACGAGCGGAGACCGCGGTGGCGGAGGAGATTCGCGGGTCAAGCTAAACGTACGTTCGGCTGACCCCCGCAAGCCGGACGAATCGACGACGTCCAGGTGGAACACAACCCGGTCCACGGCGAGATCCGGCGCCGTCCACACCGCGGAGGTCGCGCCCGACGATGCCACAAGCAGCGGAGTCGTCGCATTGTTCATCGTCACGTTGGCCCACACTAGCAGTTGCGCCGGATAGAGCAGGTCATCCGACATCGTCCAGGTGAACGTGATCGTCGAGGACGCCGGGAACGCCTGGTCTTGCGCGGGAGATACAATCGAAACGGTCGGCGGCTGGTTCGTCGCATTGATCACGACGAAGCAAGAGGCCATGAAAGGACCCCAATTCCCTGGGCCGTCGCGCGCGTGAACCCACACGCACGTATTGCCCTCCGGCAACGTTAGGCGCCCGAGCCATGACATATTTTCGACGGAGCCATCGAAGCTGCCGTCCGTTGCACCCATCGGGAGGCCCATCCCCGAGTCCACCGGGTTGGGCGGTGCGATTTGTAGGAACAGCTCCGCCGCCGCGACTGCGCTCCCGCCGCGGGTCCGGTCGTCCGCCGTCGCCCGGAAGGTCGCGAGGTACCCGGTTCCCGGCGGTCTCGGGCTCACGCGAACGCTTCCGGCCCACAAGGTTGGTCCCTCCGTATCACCCCCCGGGCGGGCAAGCGAGAACGTCCCGTCCGTGACGTCGGAGCCACCCAGGGAAGGTGTTCCGTCGTCCTGGGTCGCGATGCGGACCAGGTAGCGCGGTCCGTTCGGGAGCGCGTTGACATCCCACATGTACGATCGCGCGGAGCCCGGCAAGCCGACTATCGGATTCCAGGTCACACCGCCATCCTCGCTGAAGGACAACGTGAAATTTGAGATCGCTACGCCCGCCCCGTACGCCGTCGCAGTCCATAGGAGCTGGATCGACGGGCCCGAGAAGACGCCACCGTTCGGCGCGGTGACGTTCACGTCCGGGTGGTCGCGATCCAGTGCTGCGGTCGACACACTCGCGAGCCAGCGGAGAGCTGCATCGAGGATCGCCGCGCGGGTCGGGCTCGTTGGGTTCAGGTTCGTTGCCGTCGAGTCAATCCCGGTGACATCGAAGGCGAAGTATGCGAGGGGCGATGGAGTCCCGCCCTACACGCCTTGGCCAGCGGTGCCGTTTGGCGACGAGGAGACCCAACGAAGTCCGATCGGCTGATTTTGGGCACACAACGGCCCCCCGGACGGACTTTGGACCAGACCGTCCGTCCAATCCGTCAAAGTCGTCCCGCCCGCCGCACTCGGAGAGAGCTGGTCGTCGGCCCCTCCGTCCCGGTGGGGCGTGTAGAGGACGCCTCCCGCATACGAACCGCTGATCGGGTCCGAGGAAACGCCCTTCGCTTGACCGATTGTCAGAGGGTCGCACACAAACGTCGCCTTGAGCACCGCCCGGACCCAGGACTCCGTTTCGGCGGTCGCGAACGGGGATGACGAACCTCCGAGGGCCCACGCGGCGTCGTGAGAGGAGACGATCAGTCGCCCGCCACCGTCCAGATAGCTCTGCACCAACGCTCTCGCGGACGCATTGAACGGCGGGTACTGCTCCAGTCCGACCTGCCAGATCACCGCGCGACGGGTTTGCAGGACTCCGAGGGGAGGAAGCCCGAGCTCCGCGACGCGCCACAAGGACCACGTCCATCCGTCCTCGTCGAACGCGGCGGCGTACGAGGCTTCACGCTCGGGAGGGAACGAGCTCCCGCCCACAACGAGAAGGACGTCGCCCATCCGCGACGTTTGGAACTGGTATTCGGTCCCATCGTTCGTGTCCGTGGTCGCGTTCGCGAGCCGTCCGCGGGAGGTGACCTCGAGATAGTAGAGCGTCTCGGGGCGGAGACGCGTCAGTGTAATCGTGTGCGCCGTTCGGAGGTCGGACGCGTTCGCGCCGAAGGTCAACGCGCCGACGCCCGTGCCGTATCTCACTTCCGTCGTCGCAGGCTCGTTCGTGGTCCACCGAACCGTCGCCGTGGTCGAGCCGATCGAAACCACGGTCACGTCGTGAATCGTCGGGCCGCTCGCGAGGATATTCGCGTTCGCCGTCGCGGTGTGCCGGGGCGAGATGTCCTGGTACGCCGCCGTGACGATGTCTCCCTCGCGCACCTGGAGCACATTGTCCGGCGTCGCGGTCCCGAACGCGGTGGCAATCGAGCCGTGCCAGGTCTCGTCTGGGCCTCCCCGAGTCAGCGTGACGTTCTCTCCCGCCGGCTCGATATTCGAGGAGACGTGCGCGATGACTGACGTCGCGTCGGAGTCGTCCACCGAAATGCGGATCCTGTCCGCCTCCGAGTACACGACCCGGTCCAGTGTCAGCCGACTGTAGGAGGTGTCCAAGTTGCCCGTCGTAACGAGCGCGAACGGCTGCGGGCCTACAGGGACATTGGATCCGATCACCCGGACCGACCAGTCCCCTGCCATCGCGCTCTTCAGGATCACCGCCTCTTCGACGTTCGTCGTGTCGAACGTCCCGCCGGGCAGGGACTGGCCCTGCGCGAACGGCGCGAAATGGTTCCCCCGGTACACGGTCCCTCCCGGCGCGGTCACCTCGAGGTCCAGGTCGTTCACGAGGGCCTTGGTCGCTCCGATCGTCCCGGGGTAATCGCTCCATGTCAGGACGAATTTCGCGGGGCCCGCGGAGCTCACGCGGAACGTGTACGCGGCGTCGTCCCCGGCGAGCAGTCCCGCGGTCCCATCGACCACCTGCGTTCGAAATGTGTCTCCCACCGCCGAGATCGGAAGGACCTTCGACAGGAGGACTCGCCCGAATCCCTGTTCGTTGTTCGGCCAGGTGTCCGTCGAAGACCGAGCGACGGTCCCGCTCCCGGTGACCTGCTGTCCGGACGCAATGAGGATCGCGCGGATGAGCGCGGCGCTCGGGTTCATCGAGTTGTTCGCGATCGGGGCGCCGGAGGGATACCATCCGTCCACGAAGTACTGGCGGATGATTGCCGCCGCGGCGGCCGCCGCCGGCGTCGAGTAACTCGTCCCCGCCCAGTGCGCGTCCGCAAGGCCGGTCCCGCTCAACGGGTCGCCATCCGACATCGCGGAGTCGCCGTCGAAAATCGTGACGATCGTCGGTTTGATCCGTCCGTCGGTGGTCGGCCCGCGGCTTGCTTGCGGCGCCAAGTCGTTCTGATCCAAGCCTCCGGCGGTGTCCGGGTTGTACGCTCCGCCGACGGCGACCACATCCTTCGCGGTCGCCGGCGTTCCGATCGTCCCGGCGTTGCTGCCGGCATTCCCGGCGGCGAAGACGATCGTCATGTCCGGATGAGCCCAGACGAACGCGTCGACCATCCGCGCCTGGACGTCGTACACGTTCGTGTCCGCACCCCAGCTATCGCTGTGAATCCGGACCGGCGCCGCCGGATCGTTGTAGACGAGCCCGGCTGGGCCGAAGAGATCGTTGTAGTTCTCCGGGATGTAGATGAGTCCCTCGTTCGGACAAATCGCGAGGCCTTGGAAACCGCCGATGTCTTGAAGGTAGATTTTCGCGCCCAAGGCGTTCCCTTCGTTCGGCGAAGCGCCGATTCCGTTATCGTTCCCCGCCAAGGTCGATGCGACTCCGGTCCCGTGGCCGTTCGCGCAGTCCTTGATCGAGAACGGATCCCAGGGGCCGCCGCCTCCCGGCCACGTGAGCGCTCCCGAGAGGACGCCCATATTCACGTACCGTACGACCTTGCGTCGGGCCGAGTCTGTCGTGTTGTAGATGTCCCCGAGCGTGATCGCCGCGGCACTCTGTCGGAACGGCGGGCCGTCATAGTCGAGGCCGGTGTCGGCCATCCCGATCACCTGTCCGGTCCCGTCAAGGCCGTAGCTCCAATACCGGTCGTTCCCGGTGACGTTCGTCTGGATCACCCAGTCCGTTTCTGCGTTCCAAGGATGGACCGGCTGGACCGGATCGATGAACTCGACCGCGCCCTGGTCCGCGAGCGGGGAGACGAGCCCCGCGGGAATTCGAGCGAGGACCCATCGGAAGTCTCCGGTTCCGAACGCGCCCAGGAGGCCCGGCCCCATTCCCGCCCCGTTGTCCGCCGGGATTCCCGCATGGCCGAGCCAGGCTTCAACCGTCTCGGGACTTTCTCCCGGGAGGACGACGATCCGAACGTTCACGACGCCGGTGGTCGGCGTCCCCGGGCGAATCTTCCAAGCGGCTTCGTAGGGCCCCACCCAGTCTACGTATGGCAGGGAGGACGCACCTCGGAGATCCGACGGCCGACCACGGACCACGAACCCGTCTTGCGGGACGTATCGAAGAAGCGCGAGGCCGCGTGACGCCAGCTCGTCCTGCCACGCCGACTTGATCGGTGCATCGAAGTGGACGACACCGACGCTCATCCCGCGAGAATCTTCGGACCACCATGTCGAGGGAGACGGGAGCGCCGCCACATCTACGGCCCCCGCTGCGAATTGGAGCTCCGATGCGCGCGCGAACGGCATTGCGTATCGTCCGTGTGAACGGAGGAGCGCGAGGGTTCGTTCGGAGCCGCGCGCAACGGCGAACGATGCGTACGATTCGAGGAGATGGGCACCGGCTGCGGTAATTTCCGCCTCGGTCGCATCGGTGCGGAACGTCACGGGGCTACTGATTGGGACGGCCGCGGGCACGGCCGGGCGCGGGCCGGGAGAAGGCAGTTGGACGAGGAGGAACATCGCGAGCGCAAGCGTCACGAAAACACGAACGACGAGAAGGGCCGTGTGGCCGTGCCTCCTTCGGACGCGCAGGCGGCGGGCCTGTGCCTCGGGATCGCGAGATGCGACGGCGCGCACATTAGACTTTTGGCCCAAATTCGAAATCGAAAATCGGTTCCGATGCGGGTTCACTCCGCGATGATCCGGGTCGCCTGCAAGATCCCACTCTGGAAGATGAGCGTGTAGTAGTTCGGCGAATGGTTCGTGCCGCGGAGTTTCACGCACCGAATCCGTCGCTGGATGTTCGCGTCGTCGACGCGTTCCATCTTCGTGTGAATGATCCCATCGCTGAGATACTCCTCGCCGTTCTTGCCGAAGTCCTCGCTGCCCGGTTTCATCTCGCTGATCAGGATCGTGGTCGCCTTCAGATCGCGGATCCACTCGAACAGCTGAAAGAGATCTTCGCGCGGGTTTTCGAACCGCGACATGACTTCGAGGACCGGGAGCGAATCGACGACGAGGATGTCGTAGTTGAGGGAGCGCTTCAGGTTCATCGCATACATCTTGAAGATCTCGAGCCACGTGCGGTCGGCCATCCCGTCGAGGTTGCGACGGATCATGCCGAGGTCCACGATGCTGACTTTGTTCTCGACATCCCGCGGGCTCAGGCTCATCTGGTCCAGGTGGCGCGTGAGGTTCTCGCGGCCTTGTTCCAGGGAGATGTAGGTGCCCGGCCTCCCGTCGCGAAGCGCGTTTTGATAGATCATGTTGAACGCGATCGTGGACTTCATCGTCCCGGGCTCTCCCGCGAGGAGGACGACGTGGCCTTCGGGGATGCCGCCCCCGAGCTTGTCGTCAAAACCGTGGATGAAGGTGCGGATACGGTCTCCCTGGCCCATAGCAAGGCATTCCATTGGAAGGAGCGCGTATAACCGTTCCGAGGCCGTTATCACCGGGAGCATGTCGTGGGCTTATGGAGGAAAACAAAAAAAGAAAGGGGGAGTAAGCGCGAACTGGAAGACGACAGGACGCCGAGGATAAGATGATTTCTGCACTCGGTCTGTGAGCAAAGTTTCGGCTGGAAACGTTTATTTGTTATCCGGTTTGTTACCAGGTCCGGGTCGGGAGCTGTTGTTTGTCCCTGAGCGCAACCTCAAGGACCTCGTGGTCTCGTACCTTCGCGAACAGGAACGCTCGATCAGCGCGCTGACGAAGCAACTCCGTCAGGACGGGTATCCGTTCCATCGACTCTTCGTGACAGGGTACCTGAAAGCCCTCGCCGACGCAGGCATCCTCCGGGAAAAAGACATCCCGCCCGCGAAGGTGTACGGCACGTCCGCACACCGAGAGCCGAACCTGTACGAGCTCGTGGGTTCCCGGTGCCGCGAGGCCACGCGGGAGGAGACGGACCAGGTGCGGCTCGCTGTGGCGGTCCTGCAAAAACTCTTTCGTCGTCCGATTTTTCTGCGAGAGCTGCGCGAATGCGGATTCGGCGGGGCGATTGACGCCCCGCAGTCCCCGAAGGAAGAGCGAGAGGAAGCGCGCCGGGGTCTCGTGAAGCTCGGCCTCCCGGTCCCGACGAACGAACCGGCATACGCCATGCCGGAGCGTCGGAACGAGGTTCGCGACGAGATCCTGTACGACCTGGTCATCAAACGGTTCGGGATGGGCGCCTTGGTCCTCGAGACGAAGCAGATGAAACTGACTGAGCGTTGAGAGGGGAGCTAGGCCATCGAGGTGGATGCTCAGCTCCGACGCCGGGTGACCCGGATGCGTCCTCGGTCCCGCACCCCCGCGAGCGTTGGTAGTCCGCGGTGAGGCTGCTCACTTCCGTGCCTGACCCGTTCCCCACGATCGGGACGGGGATCGCCGCTCTCCAGCTGCGATCCCTGTCGCCTCCAGCCCCGCGGGACAGAACCTCAACGTCGGCATCCGGACCAGCGCCAGACTGGGAGCACCGCCCCCGATTGTCACCGCCCCATGAGGACGATTTGGGTCTACAAGGGGACGCCCAACCCCCCGGTCAAGCCTAGCGTCGTTCTCAACAGACGCATCATATTTAGCTTTCTCGGTCTTGATGTCGAGAGCGCTGCAGAACGGAAGGGTTATGTCGCGGCGGAACCTTCCTTTTGATAAGCGGGGAGAGGCGGATGCCGCCCTCTGGCTTACTTCGCGTTCTGATAGTCTTTGGATGTCTCGCGGTGGCATCGCCCGGCTTCGCGGTGGCCACCTCGAGTCACGTCCCGAACGGGTCCGCGAGCGTTCCGGGACTGTCTATGACGAGCGCTCCGACGACCACGCAGCCGTTTTTCCCGAACATCCGCGTGACGGACGGGACTTCTGGCTTCACGGATCAAGTCGAGCCGACGATGGCGGTGAACCGTTCGGGCACGATTTTCGTTGGCTGGAAGGAAACCGATGGAACAACTGCTGCCGGAATTCGAGTTGGAGCGTCCTACTCGACCAACCAAGGCGCCACGTGGGCGCCGAACATTCTCATGAACCAAACGCATCCCAACCAAGGTCGTTGCAATTCGGACCCGTGGATGGCCCTCGCGCCTGACGATCGCGTGCAGTACGCCTACTTGGAGTACACCTGTGGTTCATTTCCACCCGCGGGGCTCAATATCGCCAACACAAGCGATGGGGGATCATGGAGCAACGCCCGCTACATGCCAGGTGGGGGAGGGCTCACGGACAAGGACTCGATCGCGGTGGATCCGTTCGGTCGGATTTACGCCGCATGGGACGAAGGGAACGAGATGATGGTCAGCTGGTCCGACGATGACGGTGCGCATTGGGCGCCGTTCAAGTTCCCCGACGACGTTTGTTGCGCAGTCCTCGGGGCCATCATCCAGACTTCGTCGAACGGCACGGTGTACCTGACGTGGTGGGACTTCAACTCGGACAACATCTTCTTCGACTGGTCTTGGGACCGCGGGATGACTTGGCACACCGACGTCCGCGTCAACAGCGTTCCGGGTTCCGCAATGGCGACCGGAACATGGTCGCTTCCGATGCCGGCGATGGGCGTGGACCCGAACTCCGGGACGCTTTACAACATCTGGACGGACAGCCGCAGCGGGTCGATGGACATCATGATCGCGGCCTCGACGAACGGAGGGCAATCGTGGGGCACCAACGTCCGCGTGAACGATGTGACGACCGGCGATCAGCGGATGCCGGATCTCGCGATCGACAGCGCGGGGACCGTCCACGCCGCATGGATCGATGATCGGACCGGCAACCACAACATCTTCTACTCGAACTCGACGAATGGCGGCCAGACGTGGTCCACGAACCTCAGGGTCACGGACGAGGAGACGTCGTCGTCTCTCGTTCGTCCCGGCGACTACTTCGCCATTGAAGCCGGACCGGAGAACCAGGCCTACGTCGTCTGGAGCGACGGCCGCACCTCCGATGGCTCCGACTACGAGATTTATTTCGCAGGAAACCCCGGCTTCTCTGTGGCGACGCTCACCGCCTCCACGAATCCTGCGGGCCTCAAGGTCCAGATTGACGGAACGACGTACACGAGTCCAGCCCAGAAGGTCGTCTTGCTCGGATCCACCCATTCGGTCAGCATGCCGGATCCGCAGGCCTCTGGCTCCATGTCCCGATACATCTGGACGTCATGGAGCGACGGCGGTGCCCGAACGCACACCGTGACCTTGGACACGGACCTGAGCCTCGTGGCAACGTTCAAGAAACAGTTCCAAGCCAAGTTTGCGATTTCCCCGACGGGTCCTCCGAGTCCCAGCATTCTCGTCGACAACGCATCCTATCTAGGCCCGACGACGTTGTGGTGGGACCAGGGATCGGCTCATTGGCTCGAAGCGCCGTCGCCCCAGTTCATCGCTCCGGATTCTCGTTTCGCCTTCGTGTCCTGGAGCGATTCGGAGGCGCGGGCGCACGGGGTCACGGCGAACGCGGCGGTGGATGTCACGGCGACGTTCCAGCCCGAACGCACGCTCCTCGTGCAAACCGATCCCGAGGGATTGGAATTCTCGCTGGACAGCGGAGCGCCCCAGGCGGGCCCTGCCACGTTCTGGCTTCCGCTCGGTTCGAACCATACGATTGCCGTCGACACGCTGCAATCTGGAGCCCCGGGCGTCCGGTATCGATATCTCGAATGGAGCGACCATGGCGGTCCATCTCACCCGATTACGATCAGCGCGGGAATGGCCCTGACGGCCCGGTTCAAAACAGAATTCTACCTGTCCGTTGACCCTCCGGATCCTCTGTCCACCGGCCAAGGTTGGTACCTCAGCGGTTCGATGGCCTATGCGACCGTCGCGAACCCGATTCAGTCCGTCGGTCCGGGGGAGCGTCTTGCGTTCCAAGGCTGGAGTGGAGACGCGACCGGAACCGGCACGAAATCGGACCCAATCTTGATGGACGGTCCGAAGACGGCAATCGCCCTGTTCGGCACAGAATACTACCTGGATGTCCAGTCCGCCTACGGCACGGTCACCGGAGGCGGATGGTATGCGTCGGGCAACACCGCCTACGCGACCGCACCCGGGACGGTGCCCGTTTCTTCCGGATCGCGCCAGGCCTTCAACGGTTGGAGCGGAGACGCGTCGGGATCCGGCACGACCTCGGCGCCCATTCTCATGAACGGACCGAAGGTCGCGATCGCGAGTTGGAAGCTCCAATACAATCTCCGAATCGACACCGCATATGGCACGGCCTTGACCGCGGGTTGGTATGACGCCGGCACGCAGACCACGGCGCGTCTCGACGTGGGGACGATTTCCCTCGGGAATGGCGCCCGCGCGCTATTCCAAGGCTGGTTCGGAGATGCCTCGGGTACCGACTCGTCCGGGTCTTCGGCCATCACGATGGACCGCGCGCAGCTCGTCGTGGCCGTCTGGCAAGTGCAATACTATCTCACGGTGGAAACTGCATTCGGCAGCGCTTCCGGAAGCGGGTGGTACGCGGCCGGATCCTTCGGCCTCGCGTCGGTGAACTCGTCGATTATCTCAGTGAGTGGGACCGAGCGCCAAGCGTTCGCCGGTTGGAGCGGGGACGCGACGGGATCATCCGGCGCCTTGTCGAATCTGATCGCGATGGACGGACCCAAGACGGCCCACGCAACGTGGAAGGTCGAATACCTCGTCCGTATCGACAGCGACATTCAGGTTCAGATCGATGGGGGTGGCTGGTACCCCGCCGGGACGCAGGCAACGCTCCGCGCGCCCCAAGAGGTGGCCTACGGCGGACAGACGTATCGCTTCTCGGGCTGGACCGGCGGCGTGAGCTCGTCCGCGACCGAAGTCTTCGTGACGGTGAACGGCCCGTTGGTCGTGCACGCGAACTGGGCGACCGTCGGAATCCTGGGCAGCCCGACGGTCACGTACAGTCTCATCGTCGTGATTGTCGTCATCGCGATTGTCATCGCCCTCGTGGTCGCACGTTCACGCCGTCGGAGGGAATGATCCGAGCTTCGGACCTCACTTGGACCGGTTCACTCGCTGCTCGAGCCGGGCCGCCTTCGTCTTTCGATACCGCCCGAACGTGGAGAGGAGCAAGACTCCTCCGACGAAGAAGGCGCCCGCGGAACAGACGAGCCGCCACGATTCCAGGTTCCCTACGAAGAGTCCGTTCGTGAGATTCGCGGTGAAGTAGAAGTTGATCGATGTCACGATGATGAACAGCCCGATCGCCATCGGCGCCCAGACACCGAGGATCGATCGGATCCGCTCGATGTTCATTTGCTCATCAAGCGGATGATCGCTTCCGCGGGCTCGCCACCGCTCTCTTCCAGAGCCTTGCGCGCCTCCGCCTCGGAGACGCCGGCCTTCTCGGCGACGAGCTGGACGTCTTCTTCCGGGATCGCCGATCCTTGGGTCGCATCCGGCTTCTTCGCGTCGACTCGATCCCGGACGATGGGCTCGCCGACGACCGTCCAGATTTTCTGACCCTGCGCGGTCATTGCCGTGACGTTCGGATCCCGGATCACGTACTCTTTGCTCGCGGTGCGGATGATGACTTCCTCGACGCCCTCGAGCTCTTCTTGCTCGATGCCCATCCGCTTCATGGCCTGGCGCATCTGCCGCGGGTTCACGCGTCCGCCCGGGATCATCGCATCACATGGAAAGGATGGTCGCGACTCGGATAAAGGTTCTGCGCGTCCGACCTCTCCGTCATATGTTTAAATAGCTCAGGGTTCATCAAATTCGTAGTGCGCGTCGCCGTCGTATTCAAAGATCGATGTCAGCCCAAGCGCTGCCATCTCGAGTGCATCGCCTTCTGCCCACCGCAGCGGACTGGCACGGAAGTCATCTGGATCGATCCGGAGACCACGAAGGCCGCGATCAGCGAGGAGACGTGCATCTCCTGCGGAATCTGCCTCCCGGCAGGAGTACCTATCTCCACGGATTCCGGAGTCGTCCCGATAGACAAGATGACGGTTGGCACTCGCGTTCTCACGCATCAGGGACGGTATCGAGTCGTCACGCGCGTCCAGACACGTATGTACGATGGGCCCTTGTATCGCATTCGGGTCACAGGCCAACCGGATTCGCTTGAGGTTACCGAGGAGCATCCAGTCCTGGCTGTGATTCGTCGGCGGATCAAAGGTGGACGGAGACTCGAAAAGGCAACGGGAGTCCTTCGTTGGGTTCGGCCAGTCGACCTCAAGGTCGGCGATTATCTCGTCAAACCGAGGACTCGCGAAGCGGCGCAAGACTCATGGGACGTTCCGATTCCGATGGTCCTCTCCGGGGGCAGATATCCGCAGTGGTCGGATCAGTTGGTATCCTTACCGTTGACGCCGGATCTAGGAAGACTGGTCGGATACTATCTTGCCGAAGGTTCTGTGGATGACCGGCGCCTCGTGTTCTCGTTTCATGAAAAGGAGCAGAACTATCGAAATGATGTGCGCCGCATCATCCACCGGAGTCTCGGTCTTCGTGGATACGAAACAAAGAATACGGGCCTAGGCCGCAACGTTCGATACGATTCAGTTGTGCTGGCCCGCGTATTCGGCTCTCTCGGGAAAAAGTGTGACAAGAAGTCTGTTCCTCCGGCCTTTATGACGGCCCCGAAGGCGGTCCGCGAGGAGCTCGTTCGTGGGTTGTGGAGAGGCGACGGTCATCGCGAGTACGACCGCAACTACTTCGGCATAGTGACAACATCCGCCCACTTGGCTTACCAGGTGCAGGAGATCCTCAGTGGACTCGGGATCGCCGCGGGTGTGACGACGAGTTCCCCTTCAGGGAAGCGTCGCGTGTACCACCTTCATGTTACAGCAGAATTTTCGCAACAGATGGCCGCGTTGTTGCAAGTAGAATTCTCGGACACCCGCAATCGAAAGGCCAGTCACTACCTTGTCGATGCGGATTTTGTTTACGCTGCGATTCGCAAGATAGAGGTTCGCCCTGTCGAAAGTCTGCAGGTTTTCAATCTCGAAGTCGACGAAGACCAGACCTATACTGCGGCTGGACAGGTGGTGCATAATTGCGTCAAAAAATGTCCGTTCGACGCGATTCGGATTATTGGTCTACCGGAGGCTCTCAAGGAAGACTTGGTCCATCAGTATGGGAAGAACGCGTTCCGGCTCTTCCGTCTCCCGGTCCCGAAGAAAGGGGAAGTCATCGGTCTGCTCGGCCCGAACGGAATCGGCAAGACCACATGTGTGGGTCTCCTCAGCGGAGAGGTCGCGCCCAATCTTGGCCATTATCGGAGAAAGAAGGCTTACTGGGAAGAAGTCCTCGACTACTTCGCGGGAACGGAGCTCCACGATTACTTGGCGAAGATTGCGAACAAGAAACTCACGACGGCTATCAAGCCGCAGTACGTCGACAAGTTGAGCAAGATCTACACGGGCCGTGTCCGGGATCTGTTGACGAAAGCCGACAAGCGAGGTCGCCTCGCGGATCTGACGGTGTCCCTCGACCTCGAGTCGTTCCTTGACCGGGATATCGCGCAACTGTCCGGCGGCGAGTTGCAACGCATGGCGATCGCCGCGACGATGCTCAAAGAGGCCGACATTTACTTCTTCGACGAGCCGTCCTCCTATCTCGATATCTACCAGCGACTCCAGGTCGCGAAGGTCATTCAGTCCCTTTCGAAGGAGAAGTACGTCGTCGTCGTGGAGCACGATCTGGCCGTCCTTGATTTCCTCGCAGACACGGTCTTCCTGATGTATGGCGAGGAGGGTGCGTATGGGATCATCGCGCAGCCGAGGCCGGTCCGCACCGCGATCAACGTGTATCTCGGCGGCTACCTGAAGGAGGAGAACATCCGTTTCCGAGATCGCGAGATTCGCTTCGACACCCGCCCGCCTCGAAGCGACTGGAAGGCCGAGACGCTCGTCACTTTTGACGAACTCACGAAACGGTTCGAGGGCTTCGAGCTCACCGTCCATCCGGGACGGCTGCGCAAAGGCGAGGTCGTCGGCGTGGTCGGGCCAAATGCCACCGGCAAGACGACGTTCGTCAAGATGCTCGCGGGCCAGGAGACGCCGACGTCGGGCGCCGTGGAGGGGCGGTGGCAGGTCTCCTACAAGCCGCAATACCTCGAGGCCGTCTACGAAGGCACGGTCGGGGAATTGCTTCGCAACGCGGTGGGAAAGAAGGCGGACACGGGTTACTTCGAGACGGAGATCCTCCAGCCGCTCAAGGTCAAAGGAATGCTGGAGCGGGACGTCTCGACGTTGTCCGGCGGCGAGTTGCAGCGCGTCGCGATCGCCCTGTGCCTAGGCCGGGATGCGGACATCTATCTGATCGACGAGCCGTCCGCCTATCTCGATTCGAATCAGCGGATGGAGGCCGCGCGGACGATCCGACGGGTCATGGAGAAGGAAGCCCGGACGGGGCTCATCGTCGACCACGATGTGTACTTCATCGACATGGTGTCGGACAGCATCATGGTCTTCTCGGGCGATCCGGGCCATACCGGCGTCGGCGAAGGTCCATTCCCGATGCGGGACGGGATGAACAAGTTCCTGAAAATGGTCGGCATCACGTTCCGCCGGGACGCGGACACGAACCGCCCGCGGATCAACAAGCTCGACTCCCGCCTGGATCGAGAGCAGAAGTCCGCCGGCGAATATTACTACGCGATCGAGGACGCGGTCCACGCCTCGTGACACATGCTACGCCGAAGCGCGAATCATTCGACCCTGCCCTTCCGAGATGGCCTCGCCGTCTTCGACGATCGGTTCTCCTCGGAGGTACACGGCTCGAGGGAAGCAGCCTTCCATTCCCTCGAACGGTGTCCACCCGCATTTGTATCGCACCCGTTTCGCGGTGACGGCTTCGATGTTCCGCGGGTCGACCACGAGGAGGTCTCCATCCCGGCCCACGTCGATCGTCCCCTTCGCGATCCCCAAGATCTCGGCGGGTCGCACTGCCATCGCCGAGACGAGTCGCGGGAGGTCCAGGTCGCCCGCCCGGATCCGACGCATGAGGAGCGGGAACGCGGTCGCGACGCCGGGGAGTCCGGCGGGTGCTTCCTCGAAGAGGGCGCTCTTTTCGTCCATGGTGTGCGGGGCGTGGTCGCTCGCGACCGCGTCGATTCGGCCCTGGCGGAAGGCGTCCCAGAGCGCGTCGCGATCCGCAGGTGATCGGAGCGGGGGATTCACTTTGCCTCGAGCACCGAGTGCCTTTGACGCGTCGAGGAAGAGGTGGTGGGGCGTCACCTCACACGTCGCCCCCGCAGGCACCGAGTTGAGGGCCTCCAGACAGCTGACGTGAGCGACGTGCACCCTTGCTCCGCCTCGGATGCGCGCCAGGGTCGCGATGGCGGTTTCTTCGGCGACCTTCGGTCGCGCGGCGTCATAGTCCCGAAGGTTCTTCGCTTTCTGCCTACTGAATTTTCCCGGGTCCTCCGCGTGGACAACGACGAGCTTCGATTGCGCTTCCGCGGCTCGAAGGATCTCTTCCAGTCGCGGCACCGTCACTTCGAGATTTCCCGTCGATTCCGCCATGTAGACTTTGAACGCGACGGCATCGTTGAGTCGCAGGACCGCCTCCGGGGATCGCGGTGCGGCATACAGCGCATAGTCCACGGCGGCCCGTCCCTGGAGCTCGGCGGCCTTCGCATCCAGCGCCGCCGTTGTCGTTACCGCCGGGACCGTGTTCGGCATGTCCGCCACGGTCGTCACACCGCCGATCGCCGCCGAACGGGTCCCGCTCGGGAAGTCTTCTTTGCGCCGGAGCCCCGGGTCCCTCATGTGGACGTGGAGGTCGACGCATCCCGGGAGGATCAGCGCGTCGCCGTGGTCGATCTGTTCGTCGCCTCGGAGGACTTTCTTGATCGCGGCGATCTGGCCTTTTTCGTCAATCCCGATGCTCAAGGGCTCCAGCTGGCCGCGAAAGAACACGCGGCCGCTAATGACCCGCACGCGCCGCCTCCAAGGTCCGGCGCACGACGGGACCGCGGGGCTGGGTTTCCGCGAAGACCTCGGCCTGGAACTTGTAGACCCGGGTCGCGGGGTCGAGCCACGCGTCGGCCAAGAGGCCCGCTTTCATGCACGCCTCGGACAAGAATTCGGCCGCGTCCCAGGCGTACTCGACCGCGACCTGCGGGAGCAGGAGTCCGCGGTATGGACCCTGGGCCACGCTCAAGCCATCCACGCCGAGGGCGACGGACTTTGTGAGGTCTTTCGGCTTCTTCACCTCGATCAATCGCGGCGGGGTCAGGATGCTCACCTCCACGGTGACGCGGTCGAGCTCTTCCGGGGTCAAGTGCGGGAACCGCGGATCCTCCGCGGCGCCTTCCGCGCCCTTCTCGATCGACTTGACGAGCGGGAAGAACGGTTGCGGGTAGCCGATGCAACCGCGCAGCAAGCCACTCGGATGCTCGTTGAGGGTGACGAACGCTCCCGACTTCTCTTCGAATGCCCTGGGGATTTCAACGGTTCGTTTCGCGCGTTTGATCACGTACGCCTCGAGGGCCTCGCGCGCGATGCGGACGGCGAGTTCGCCGTCGCGGTCCGCGTACGACATTCGCCTCGACAACAAGGCGCGTGCCTTAACATTGTCGGCACGATTCTCCGATCGCCATTCCGGGAGGTGTTGCTCCCGCTCCTTCGATTGGAACTCGCACCGTGCGACTGGCCTCGCAACCTTTATCGGCCCTGACCTCTCATGCACCGCGGCACATCATGCGAGCGCGCGTCCCCGTCATCGAAATCATGACGCAGTCCCCGGTGACGATTCCGGCCGACGCGACCGCGAAAGATGCCGCAGACCTCATGCGAGACCGGGAGATCGGGAGCCTCGTCGTGGTCGAGACCGGCAAGCCGATGGGCATCGTGACGGAGCGGGACATCGTGACGAAAGTCGCAGCGCCGGACAAACAACCGAGCCGCGTCCTCGTCCGAGACATCATGACGTCCCCCGTGGTCGTGGTCCATCCGCACGAGGAAGTCGCCGAGGCCGCGAAGCTGATGTCGCAGCGCAAGATTCGGAGACTCCCCGTCGTCCAGGAAGGAAAGCTCGTCGGGATGATCACGGAGAACGACATCATCCGGGTGTGGCCTCAACTGATTGAGGTCACGCGGGAATACGCACGGGCCGGACTCGAGTCCCAGTTCGCGAAGGGCATCGAGGGCCACTGCGAGGCGTGCGGAGTGTATTCGACGAACCTCGTGTGGGATCGCAACTTGCTCGTCTGTCCCGAGTGCCGTGGCGGCTGAAGTGCCCGTCGTCGGAGACGCGCGGATAACAGCCGCGGAACCTTTATAGGCCGTTCCCAGGTTCGGCCGGCCATTGGCCCGATCCGTCAAGGTTTCTCAGCAAGAACTCGATTCGATCCGCAAGCTCTACGAGAGCGTCATGTCGTACGCGTGCCACGGCCTCTTCTTCCGAGAGGGCATGGTCCTCGCCGAGGAAGTCACGAGGAACTTGGCCCTCGGTGAGGATCCGCTCGAGTTCGGCAAGAAAGTGATCCTCGAGCGGGGCTGGGCGGAGGAGGTGGCCTTCACGGATTCGGGCGCAAGGGTGCGCGGCTCGATCGAGGCAATGCCCGGGGGCGACGTGGAGACGTGCCACCGGCTTCGCGGGATTCTCTCGAAGCTCCTTGAAGCGAAGACGAAACACCGCGTGCGCCTCGCGGAAGTGGAGTGCGTGAGTACGGGCGGTCGTGAATGCGTCTTCGAACGGGAGGGCGGAGCGTGACCGCCGTAGCGGACATGGTCCGCGCGCTCCGCGACGTGACGAAGGCGGAGGCGGTCGCGGTCGTCAATCGCGATGGCGGGATCGTGGCGGCCGAGCTTCCGCGAAATGTCTCGCAGGAGACGTTCTCGATCATGTGCGCCGCAATCCTCGGCGCCGGGATGACCGCCGCGACGGAGCTGGGCCACACGGCGCCGCACCGCGTCCTGCTCGAGTCCGACGACGCGACCGTCGTCATCCAAGAAATCGGCCGACGCGCCATGGTGGTGCTGGTCGTATCGCCGGAGCGCGTGGTCTCCGATCTTGACGCGGCGATTTTGCGATTCGCGCAGGCCGCCGCCAAGGATTTGGACTGAGCGCTCCGGGAAGCCTTAATGAGGCCACGACCCTTCGTGCCGCGGGCCCGTAGTCTAGTGGCTATGATGCGACTCTTACAAAGTCGAGGTCGTCGGTTCGATTCCGACCGGGCCCATCGGTTCCATCTCAGTGCCGAATCCACAGTCTCTGTCGAAGGACGAAGCCGAGCGCGCGGGACAGGACGGGCGCACCCACCGCGGAAACGACTGTGGAAAGGGTCGCGCCGAGTCCGAGCGCCGCGGTCGGCGGCAGGAAGCGGACAAGATACCACGCCGATCCCATCAGGCCTCCGAGCCACACGACCAAGAAGGTGAAGAAGAGGGGCCGGACGAGGAGCATCGCCATCAGGACCAGCGCCAGAATGCCGCCCGCGTAGAGGAGAATTTCTGGGGACGCGCCCATCGCCGTGGAGATCCACAGCAGGAGGGGAACCTCAAGTCCCGCGATCACCAGGAGACCCAGCCGCCACTTCCACCGCATCTCGCCCGGTGCCTCACTGTCGGTAGTCCTCGGGCCGGAAGCCCAGGTCGACTTTGATGTCTCGCAATCGTCCGAGGTTCGTGCCATCGAGCAGATGCACGGATGCGTCCTCGACGCGGACGAGGTCCTCGTCGAAGAGAGGCCCGATGAATCGCGCCCGGACATCGTTCACGGGCATGCCGCCGCAAAGGTCGTTGAATGAGGGCACGACGATCGCTTCCTTCGGGAGCTTCGGATATCGTTTGTGCTTTCGAAGGAACGGGACCCGCATCCAGCACGGGACAATCTGCCGGGATCCCATCGCGTCGCGAAACGCCGCGGCCGGATGGTTGTGTCCCATGAGGAGGACGGATCCCTCCATGACCTTCTTGTACGGCCAAGCGTGCCCATGGCAGAACCCGACATCCTCGATTCGGAAGCCGTACGCGGGCTTGAAACGCACGCTCCGGGGTACGATGTTCTTCAGCATCCCGTCATGGTTGCCTTGGGCGATGTACATTTCGCGGAACCTCGGCGCGAGGTCGCGAAAGAACACGTAGACGTCACGCCGCTCCCGAGAGGCCATCTTCGGCACGAGATGCTTCACGTCTCCCAAGATGACGAGTCGGCTCGCGCCCCGGCGGTCCGCCAGCTCGACGAGCTTTCGGCCCATCACCTCCGCCCGGCTCGGGACCCGAATCCCTTTCTCGTGCAGCTCTTCCTCGATCCCGATATGGAGGTCCGCGACGACGAGGATATCGTCCGCCATGAGGGCGGGCTCATCGGGGACGGGCTCGAGATCCACGTCGGCTCCAAGGGCGGGTCGGCTTAATGGTTGTGCCGGGTCCGAGTCTCTCCTCGTGCGACGGGGCTCAAAGAAACTCGGCGAGGACGCGGCCCAGGTTTTCCGCGACGTCGACCGAGGTCAACCCGTAACTCTTGACCTTGAAGGCGAGATCGCCGGCATACCCGTTCGTGAAGGCCCCAAGGCGCGCCGCGTCGAACGGCAACATCCCTTTCGACATGAGGCCGGTCACGACGCCGCACAGGACGTCGCCCGTCCCGCCCACCGTCATCCCCGGATTCCCCGTGTAGTTGAACTTGACCCGCGCCCCGTCGGTCACGATGTCGATGTGGCCCTTCAGGAGGATGGTGGCCCCGAACGCCTTCGCGGCCTCGCGGACGATCTCGGCTCGTTCGTCCGGGGCATCCGGGAGGGTCTTGCCCGTCAGGGTCTGGAATTCGCGGGAATGAGGCGTGATGACCGCGCGCTTCCCGACAAGACATTTCGGATCCGTGGCCACCGCCCGGACCGCGTCTGCGTCGACCACAAGCGGCAGCGAGACGCTCCGGACGATCTCCCGCACGGCGTCGAGAGTCCCCTCGGCATCGCCCAGTCCAGGGCCGATCGCGATCGCGTCGGCGCGCGACGCCAAGTCGACGATCTGCCGCGTGTCCTCCCGGAGCAGGCGGTGACCGACCAGCGGATGCACGATGAACATCGGCGAATACGATGCGACCACCGAGGCCGCCAAGGCCGGAGTCGCGACATGGATGAGATCCGCGCCGACCCCAAGGGCGCCATACCCGACGAGCGCGGGGGCGCCGGTGTACGGTCCTCCGGCGATCACGAGGACGCGTCCATTCTGACCCTTGTGGCTCGTCGCTTTCGGCACCGGGTAGAGCGTGAATTCGCCGGGCCCGATCATCGCGGCGATTCTCGCGGGGATGCCGATGTCCGCCACGCGGATCCGTCCCGAGTTCTCGGCCGTCATCC
Source organism: Methanobacteriota archaeon (assembly GCA_005878525.1). Taxonomy (GTDB): domain Archaea; phylum Thermoplasmatota; class Thermoplasmata; order RBG-16-68-12; family RBG-16-68-12; genus RBG-16-68-12. The sequence continues at coordinate 33,843 of VBMB01000136.1, read as the reverse complement.
CCTCCTTCACATCATAGAGCGTGACGGTGATCGTCGGTCGGACGGCGAGGTCCGTTCCGAACCCGCTGGGGACGTCCACACTGAGGATCGGCTTGCCGGAGGCGTTCACCTGGCGGATGAGCGCGACGTACGGCTCGCGAAGTGGGCCTTCCGCGCCAATCCCGAGGAGGGCGTCGATCAACAGGTCGGCCGCCGCGATCGCTTCCTCGCTCTTGTCGAGGCCCGCCAGGATTTGCGTGTCCCTCAGCCGCTCGAAGTTCGTCCCCGACTCCTGGGTGACGAATTGGTCCGGCGATCGTGCGAGGAGTACCGTGACCCGCGCCTCTTTCGCGAGGTGGCGAGCGGCCACAAGCCCGTCGCCGCCGTTGTTCCCGGTGCCGCAGAGGACGAGGACGTTCTTTCCGGCCGCGCCGAACTCAGACCGCGCGACGTCGGCCACGGCTTTCCCGGCGTTCTCCATCAGTTCCAAGATCGAGACGCCGAAGTATTGGGCGTTCCGATCGAGGACGCGCATCTCCGCCGGAGAAATCATCGGGCGCGCATTCGGCCGACGCTAGTTAAACGTTGCCCGCGGAGTTAAGAACGATCGGACATTTCGGGACGCGATGGACTTCGAACCGTTGCGGGCGTACACGTGGGCCCTCCTGTTGGGCCTCTTCGTCCCGCTGAGCTGGATCCTCGACCTCCTCCTCGGGCCCGGCGTCATCGTCTTCGCGGTCGCGGGTCTCGCCATCGTTCCGCTCGCATGGTTCCTCGGGCTCGCGACCGAGGAACTCGGCAAGCACGCGGGCCCCGGGGTCGGCGGTCTCCTCAACGCGACATTCGGGAACGCAACGGAGCTGATCATCGCCGTCTTTGCGCTGTCGCGCGGCTTAACAGAGGTCGTCAAGGCGTCGCTCACGGGCTCGATTGTGGGAAACCTTCTTCTCGTCCTCGGGTTGAGCATGCTCGCGGGCGGCGTGAAATACAAAGCGCAGCACTTCTCCCGCGAGGCTTCCGGAATTCAGATCACGATGCTCGTCGTCGCGGTCATCGGCCTCGTGATGCCCGCCCTGTACGTCCTCTCGACCGGGATTCGGTCCGGCGTGGCCCTGGAAGAGATGAGCCTGGGCATCGCCGGGATCCTGCTCCTCGCCTACGTGTTCGGTCTCCTCTTCTCCCTTCGCACGCACCGGGACATCTTCAATCCGGTGACGGAAGTCTCGGAGAAGCCGCGTTGGGAGAAACGGTTCGCCCTGAGCGTCCTCGTCGCTTCGACGGTCCTGGTCGCGGTCGAGAGCGAGATCCTGGTCGGCTCCCTGGAAACGGCGCGGCAGAGCCTGGGCCTGACCGAACTGTTTGTCGGAGTCATCATCGTGGCCATCGTCGGGAACGCCGCGGAACACGGCAGTGCGATCCTCATGGCCTGGAGAAACAAGATGGAATTGAGTGTCGCGGTCGCGACGACCTCGACGACCCAGGTCGCGTTGTTCGTGGCGCCGATCCTCGTCTTCGTTTCTCTCCTGACCGCGAAAGTCATGACGCTCGACTTTGAAATCTTCGAGCTCGCCTCGTTGGCCTTGGCGACGGCCGTCGTTGCGGCGGTCGTCTCGGATGGCCGAAGCAACTGGTACGAGGGCGCATTGCTCGTGATGGTGTACGCCGTGATTGCCGTGGCGTTCTTGTTCCATCCACCTCCGCCGTGAGCCCATGGCCGGTACCCGTCGATCCCTCGCGTACGGACTTACCGCGAACGTCGTCGTCCTCGGGGTCGTGTCCCTCTTCACGGACATCAGCAGCGAAATGATCTTGCCGATTCTGCCGTTCTTCTTGATTCAGGTCCTTGGCGCGAACGTCCTCATCGTCGGGATCCAGGAAGGGCTCTCGGACAGCGTCGTCTCGTTCATGAAGATCTTTTCGGGCCGGTTCTCCGATGCGGCCGGGAAGCGGAAGCGCTTCGTCGGGGCGGGCTACGCCCTCTCGACATTGATGAAGGTCCTCTTTCCGTTCGCGCAGAGCTGGCCGGAGTTCCTCGGGATGCGGATCGTGGAACGGACGGGGAAGGGCGTCCGGGACGCGCCCCGGGACGCGCTCTTGACCGAGTCCACGCCGGCCGAGACCCGCGGGAAAGCGTTCGGTTTCCACCGGAGCATGGACACGACCGGGGCGATCGCCGGTCCGATCATCACGCTCGTCCTCCTGGCGACCATCGCCGCTTCTCCCGTCCCGAACTATCGCCTCATCCTGCTCCTCGCCGCCATCCCGGCCGTGATTTCCGTCTTCATCGTCTTCCTCGTCCGCGAGCCGGTCCGTCAGCGCAGTCCGAAGCAGCCCCTTCGGGTCACCTTCCGCGGGATTCCGAAGCCGCTTTGGACGTTCATCGGGATCGCGAGCCTCTTCTCGTTCGCGGATTTTTCCTATGCGTTTCTCCTATTGCGTGCAGGGACCCACGGGACGACCGTGGCCATCCAGCTGTACGTGGTCTACAACATCGTGTACGCCGCTCACGCGTTCCCCGCGGGGATCTTGTCCGATCGGGTCGGACGGAAGCCGGTCGTGCTGACCGGATACATCGCCTTCATCGCCATGGCCACCCTCCTTGTTTTCTCAGACCTCCTCGCCATCCTGGTCCTCGCCTTCGTCCTTTACGGTCTGAGCTACGGAATGGCGGAAGGAACGCAGCGCGCGCTCGTTGCAGACTTCGCCCCACCCAACATCAAGGCCACGGTGCTGGGCGCGTATCACACATGCGTCGGGGCGGTGAAGCTGGCGTCCGGCGTGGTCGCCGGACTCCTGTGGATCGCCTTCGCGCCGACGCCGACCTTCCCGGTCGGGGCTGCGACGTTCGCATTCGGGGCGATGGCCGCCACGATCGCGGCGATCGGACTCTCCCTGTGGAAAGCGCCGGCTAAGTCCTAATCTTTCGGCCGAGGCGCCGCTCCACTCCCACGACTTTCGTCTCGAGTTGCTTCGACGCGCCTTTGCGGTCGTCGATCTTGACGATCGTCGAGACGCGTTCGCAGTCCTCCATGACGGCCTTGTGGCAGCGCGCGATGAGGGCGAGAATCTCGTCGAACGAGCCCTCGATCACCGTCCCCATGGGATTGAGGCGATACGGGAGACCGCTGCGGTCCACGATGTCCACGGACCGCGCCACGTATTCCCCGACGCTAACGCCCTTCCCGATCGGCGTGATGCTGAATTCCGCGATGGTCATCGCCCGACCCCGCTAGCCTGATAAGCCGCCCGCCTCTTGCAAGTTTGTGGCCGTCGACTACTCGCGGCATGCCGCGGACTACGATCGCGTTCGGGCCGACGAGGCGATGGACCGCGAGTTCTGGCTCCGCGGACTCGTCGAAGTCGGACACCTGCGAGACGGGGAGAGCGTGCTGGACCTCGGAGCCGGGACCGGCCGATTTGCCCAGCTCTTATCGACGACGAATCGCGTCGTGGCCATCGATTCCTCGGACGCCATGCTCCGGATCGCCCGCGCGAAAGGTCCGTTCGAGTGTGTGGAGGGCGATGGCCACCGCCTGCCGTTCCGGGCAGACACCTTCGACCTCGCCATGGTCGTCATGGTCCTCCACCATCTCGGCGACTATGGCGCGGCCCTGCGTGACGCCGCGCGGGTGGCGCATCGAGTCGTCGTCGCGACCTCGGACATGACCACACGTCGCCTCGGCATATTGGAAGAGGCCTTTCCAAGCCTCTTGGCCATCGATCGGAAACGGTTCCCGCCGATTCCGGCGATCGTTCACGCGCTTGAGGCGGCGGGCTTTCGAGCCCCCATCGTCGTCGACCGCGCGTACGTTCGAACGCTCACGACGGAAGAGCAACTCGACCGCGTACGACACCGGTACCTCTCGACCTTCGATCTCCTGCCTCCGGGTGAGTATGAGCGAGGGCTCCGATTCTTGGAGACCGAGATGCCCCGGCGCTACGGAGACCGCTTCGAAATCTCGGCCCGCTTCACGTTCGTAGGCGCGACAAGGTAAGATTCGCCGATTCCGCGCATGGTTGGCAGAAGTCCCGACCCTTCCGATCCGTATCCGCGAGTTTCTCGGAGAAGAACATCACGCATTGGGGATTCGCATCGTGATGGCCGAGGCCCAGGGTATGTCCGAGTTCGTGGACCGCGGTCTTCACAGCCCGTTCGACGAGTTTCTCCTCGCCCTCTCCCCCAAACTGCGACAGGGAGACGACCGCCCATCGACCTTGGATGTCCGCATGACCGAAGACCAACCTCAGCCCGAGCTCCGGGTCGCAGAGCTCGACGTCCGTGATCGCGATGACGCGATCGCCATCCGAGGATTTGCAGACCCGACCGAACGTTGCCGCTCGGTACCGTTTCGAACCGTGACCGAGGGGTCGGCTCGGCAAGGGCTTCGGACTCGCGATGCGCACCTCCCCAAACGGCGCGAGCTCGGATCCGATTCGTTCAAGGACAGATGCATCGGTGCGGCCGACGGGTTGGAGGGTAAGGATCATCCTTTGACGACTCCGAGCGGGACCAACCGGGCGACGATTTTCGTCAGTCCTGCTCCCTCGGCCACCCGGACGACGTCCTCGACGTTCTTGTAGGCTCCGGGGGCCTCCTCGACGATTCCGGCCCGCGAGGCCGCCCGGAGATAGATCCCGCGCCTATCGAGCGATTTCACGACCTCGTTCGCATCGTACTTCCGAGTCGCGGCCTTTCGCGACATCTGGCGCCCAGCGCCATGGCAGCTCGAGCCGAAGGATTGCTCCATCGCGGTCGGCAAGCCAACGAGGACGAACGAGCACGTGCCCATATCCCCGGGGATCAGGACGGGCTGGCCGACCGCCTTGTACTCGGCCGGAGTCTCCGGGTGTCCCGCGGGGAAGGCGCGCGTCGCCCCTTTCCGATGGACGACGACCTTGTGTCGGGCGCCCTCGATGACGTGCTGCTCCACTTTCCCGATGTTGTGGCACACATCGTAGACGATGTCCATGCCGAGCGCTTCTGGCGATTGGCCGAGGACCTTCGAGAATGCGTTCCGTACCCCGTACGTGATCACCTGGCGGTTGTTCCAGGCGAAGTTTGCGCCGCAGCACATGGCCCGCCAATAGTCGAGCCCCTCCTTCGAGCCGATCGGCGCGCAGGCGAGCTGGAGGTCCGGCAAGTCGATCTTCTCCCGCTTCACGACCCGCTCGCACACCTCGATGTAGTCCGTGGCGATCTGGTGGCCGAACCCGCGAGATCCGGTGTGGACCATCACGCATACCTGGCCCGGCTCCCCGATCCCGAGAGCTTTCGCGGCCCGTTCGTCGTCCACCCGGTCGACCTTCTGGATCTCCACGAAGTGGTTTCCGGCGCCGAGGCTTCCGACCTGGTCCTTTCCGCGCGCCATGGCCCGCTCGCCGACTTTCGAAAAGTCCGCGTCCTCGAGGCGGCCGCGCGCCTCGATGTGGTCGGGGTCGTCGGACCACGCGTATCCCTTCTCGACCGACCAGCCGACGCCCTCGGTCGCGAGCTTCGCGAGGTCCTGCCGCGACACTTTCGTGATCCCTCCCTCGCCCACGCCGCTCGGGACGTTCTCGAAGCACGCGTCCGTCAACGCTCGGAGGTTCGAACGGACGTCGGCTGCGAGGAGGTTCGTCCGGATGAGCCGTACGCCGCAGTTGATGTCGTAACCGATTCCGCCCGGCGAAATCACACCGTCGTCGTAGTCGAAGGCCGCGACGCCACCGATAGGAAATCCGTAGCCCCAGTGGATATCGGGCATGGCCATCGCGGCCCCGAGGATCCCGGGCATCGTCGCGACGTTTGCCACCTGCTCCGGCGCCTGGTCTTGCCGGAGCTGCGGCACCATCGATTCGTCGATGAACACCAAGCCGTTCGTGCGCATGGCGGGCTTATACGACCGCGGGATTTCGTAGCGGAACGCGTCGACTTTGTTCAGAGGGCCGTTCCATCCGTCGCCCATGGCATCGAGAAAGGCGCCTACGTGCCGAGTGCACATAAACGTTCGCGCACGCCGTCGGTCGGTCGTAAACTTCATGCCCGGGCGTGTTATCCCGTGCCACGGGTTGGGACGAGCTCCGGTTCCGCTCTTCCTGCGTCGCCTTCGGGTGGGCATGCGCGGCCGGGATTCGTGGGGCCCGGGTTCCCCGAGGACTGGGGGGGAGGGAATCGGGGGAGGCCGCGGTCCCGCGGGCGACCAGAGCTCGTCGCGCCCTTTTCCTGCGAGGTTCTCAGGTCTCCGACGTCCCTCGTCAGGGGAGGTCAGCCGGCGCTTCATCCGAGGTGCCCACGCGCGTCGGCGATGGCCACGATCGCCTCCCGGATGAGGCGCGCGGCGAGCAACGACGTTTGCCCGAAATCCCATGCGGGACTCACCTCGTTCAGATCCATCCCGACCAGGTCCGGCGCGAGCATCCCGATGACTTTCTTGACTTGCAGGGGTGCGAGCCCGAACGGCTCCGGATTGCCGACGGCCGGAGCGAACGCCGGATCGACGCCGTCGATGTCGATCGTGAGGTAGATCTTGTCGCGGTGGATCGCCTTCAGCGCCCGGTCCACCGCGGCACCAATCCCTCGCTCATGGATGTCGAAGACGCTCACGTACGTCAAACCGAGTCGTTCGAGGTCCTCCCGTTCCTCCCGACTGTACGACCGAACGCCGATGTAGACGACGTGTTCGACGCCGACGTGGTCCGCGATCCGGCGCGCCGAGCAGGCGTGGGACCACTTGTCGGAGAGGTACGAGTCGCGGAAGTCGAGGTGGGCGTCGATTCCGATCACGCCGATGTCCTTCGGGAATGCACGCACGACCGCCGGTGCGAGGCTGTGTTCACCGCCGATGACGATCGGAATCTTCCCGGCGCGGACGACATCCGCCGCCATGTGCGTCACGCCCTCGACCATCTCCGTCGACGCCCCGAAGGTCGGCGTATCACCCAGATCCGCCACCGCGACGTCTCGAAGGTCGCGCTGGTGGTCCATCATGTAGGTCTCGAAGTTGTACGACGCCTCGCGGATCGCACGAGGTCCGAAGCGGGAGCCGCCCCGGAAGGAGCAGGTGCGGTCGTACGGCACTCCAAACAGGGCCATCCACGCCTCGTCATACTTCGCGACGGCGTCCGCGAAGCGAGGCGCAGCCATGGGCGAACGGAAATCGCGTGCGCTTATTTGAGGACGACCCCGCTCAATTCGACGAGAGCTTGCGCCGGCCGAGCGCTTCGACGTACATGATCTCCTGACCGGAAGCGAGTTTGCCCTGGAACTCCTCGGGCACGGGGAGTTCGAACGTCTCGTACGTCGCGAGGTCCATCAGCTGGGCGAGGTTGCCGTGGGTCGAGAGGACCTGGGCCTTCCGTTTGTCGATGATCGGGACTCGGACCTTGTGGGTCACCGGATGCACGATCGACCGCTTCTGCCCGTCGAACAGACCGACCGCCTCGAGCCTCGCCTTCGCTTCGCCGTGTTTCCCTGGCTTCGAGGTCTGGATCGAGATGATGCGACACGGCTCATCGTCGATGACGATGTACCGGTTCACCTTCAGCTCTCGAATCTCCGCTTGCTCCCAGGACATCGCGTTCGCGCGGCGATGTGAGGCGACCCTAAAAACGTTTCCTCAGCGGCGCGTCCGTCTCCCGTGCGCGCGGTTTTTCGGCGCGGCTGGACGCTTCGGTCGCGCCGGTTTGTTGGCTCTGCGCCGACGGATTTCCTCGATGGCGACCTCGAGCTTTTTCAAGAGGTCCGGGGCAATCTTGCGTTTCGTGTACGCGTCCGCTCGGGCCGCCACAGAAATCTTCGCGGCGAAAGCGCGCGCGATTGCGCCCCGCTGCCACGGGGGCGCTCCGTGGACCCATGGATGCTGGAAGAGCACGCCATGCTTCGGCGGCCGCGATCCGGTCCGGAGATGGCGGAAGAGTGCTCGCTCCGCACCTAGGAGTTGCACGGTCCCGGCGGGCGCGCGCGCGAGATCGTCGACGCCGCCCGCCAGGGTGACGAGCCGCGCGGCGATGATCGGGCCCGCGAGTTCGGAGACGTTCGGCGCCAGTTCGCGGATCGATCGCTCCACGTAGCCCTCGACCGCTCTCCGTTGGTCCGCAACGAGTTTCGCAAGGCCGGCGAGCGCCTTCAATTCGGCTTCCTCCCGCTCCGCCAGATCCGCTCCGACGCTCTCCCGATGGTCGATGGGCATCCGTTCCCGTCGCCCGTGCATCGATACGAGCTCGACGTACGTCGCGGTATCCACCATCGGTGCCAGCTCCGGGAAGTGAAGCCCGTACCATTCCCTCAGTCGTTCGACGAGAACGTTCTCTTCTTCCTGAAGTTCGTCGAGGGCGCCGACCGCCTGCCGGAGATGATCCTCGGGTCCGATCGCCTTGCGCATTCGCCGCTTCGCGAGCTGGACCATCGCCCCGTGCAGGAGCTCACGGCCATAGCCGAAGTCCTCCGGCTTCAGGAACGGAGGGCGCACCGTCGTGCGATTGCCGCCGGCCCGCTCCAATCGCGGCTCGGTGACGAAGACCTCGTCCGCGCGGGTCATGAGGTCGCGCTCCTCGTCCAGGACTCTCCAGTCTTCGACCTGAGCGAGGCGGTCCGCGAGGGCATTGGGGTCCATCGGGAAGAGCCTCTTGTCGACGACCGTCCCCTCATCGAGTAAGAACGAGCCGAACCACGTCGTCAAGAGGAGCATGGCGCGAGGCGAACGGGCTCGGTCCGTAAAAGCGTATCCGCCTACCGAGACTTGGTGCGCGCTTTCTTCTTCGGCGCGGCCTTCCCGGAAGACCGGAGTTGAGAAGGCTTCAGGATCCCCCGCTCGGTGATGATTCCCGTGATGTACTTGGCCGGCGTGACGTCGAAGGCGGGATTGCGGGCCGGACTTTCCTTCGGGGCAATGACTTGCCCGTCGAGATGGAGCACCTCTTGTGGAGATCGCTCCTCGATGGGGATCTTCGCACCCGACGCCAGATCGACGTCGATCGTGCTCGTCGGCGCCGCGACGTAGAACGGGACGCCGTTTTCCTTCGCGACGACCGCTTTCGCGTAGGTGCCGATTTTGTTCGCCGTGTCGCCGTTGACCGCAATCCGATCCGCGCCGACGAGGACGAGGTCGATTTCCCCGTGCCCGAGGAAGTGGCCCGCGGCGCCGTCCGTGATGATTGCGTGCTCGATCCCGGCTTCCAAGAGCTCCCACGCCGTGAGGCGGGCTCCTTGCAGGCGGGGTCGGGTCTCGTCCACATAGACGAAGAAGCGTCGCCCGTTCTCATGAGCCACGCGCATCGGCGCCGTCGCGGTCCCATAGTCCACCGCCGCCAGGGCGCCGGCGTTGCAGTGCGTGAGGATTCGCGTGCCGTTTCGAATCAGTTTCGCCCCGTGTTCCCCGATCCTTCGGCACTGCTCGATGTTGTCCTGCGCGTACCGCTCGGCGACCTCGACGAGGTCGTCCCCGCCGGACGCAGCCTTCATCATCGAGTCGATCGCGAAGAAGAGGTCGTGGCCCGTCGGTCGGGTCTTTCGCAGCCGGTCCGCGGCGGCCTTGAGGTCGAGTCCTTGATGGGCGGCCTGCGCCATCCCGTATGCGGCCGTCGCCCCGATCGCCGGCGACCCCCGCACGACCATGTCCTCGATCGCGACGGCGACATCTTCGTAGGTCTTCGCCTCGTAGACGCGGACCTCGAACGGCAAGTAGCGTTGGTCGATCAATTTCACGATTCCGTCGTCGAACCAGACGGTTCGCATCTCCCGCGGGACGCCGTCGATCGTGACGCGCACGGAATTGCTCCTACGGACGCCGCAGCGAGGAGAGCAGGCTCGAGAGCCCCGGCCGGCCGAGCACTCGCTTCATGTCCCGCGCGAGGGAGTCGTAATACGCGAGTTGCTGTTCGACCTTGACGAGCTCATCGTCCAGGCGGCTTCGTTCTTCGTCGACGTCCCTGAGGGCGTCGAGGAGGCGTCTCTCCCGGTGCCTCCAACGTTCGATCTCCTTGCGCGTCGCCTCTATTTCGCGTCCCATCGTCATCGCCCCTGGGCGCTGGGCGGAAGAACGGCCCGCGTGGGCATACCGTCGCGCAGGTCGGTGAGGACCCGGTTGTACTCGAGGATCTTCTTCCGGACCCCTTCTAGCTCCTGCCGCAAGGTGGTCCTCCGCCGTTCGAGCGCCCGCAGCCGATCGCGGATCCGCTTTCGGCGCTCCCGCCACTTCTTCTGTTCATCCAGAGCCAGGAGCACGTTCGAGGAGTCCATTGGGAGCGCCCATCCCAGGTGGTCCAGACTATTTAACCGTGCTGTGTACTCACGCCTCTTCCTTCACTTGTGCGCCGGGCAGCACGTACTTGAACAGGTCGAAGAGGTTCATCGCTTGGTTCACCAGGTCGCGTGCGATGCCCTCGCCCGCATCGATGCCGAACACGAGTTCCATGTTGTCAATTTTCCAGACGCTGACGAAACTCGCGACGGTCCGCTGTGTGGACGCCTCGGTCACGCGGACCTTGCCGATCAGGTTCTCACCGTCCCGGGTCGTCGAGAGGGAAAGCACGTAGCCGCGGCCCTCTAGCTGCTTCTTCGCGATTGTCGCCATCTCGGACTTCTCTTCCTTTGCCATCGAGAGCGCCTCCCGCCGGCCCAAACCGGTCAGCGGTAATAAAAGCTCTGAGGGCGGGCGTAGACAAACGCGCATTTCGATGGAGATTTATACCGTCCGGGCCCTTGCGCGCCCCCGCGGGCTCGTGGTCTAGCGGTTATGACATCGCTCTCACACAGCGAAGGTCACCGGTTCGAATCCGGTCGAGCCCATCGTTCCCTTTGACCGGGCTCGCAGGCCGAGGGATTCGCGGCCGCGTCACGGGTGGACCGACGTCGCGGTGAGCGCCGCGACGAGAACCGCGACGAGGGCGAGTCCTCCGAGTGGAATCAGCGCGATCCACCGCGGCTCGTATCGCAGATGCATGTAGTACGCCACCACGAGACTTGCCTTGATGGTCGCCAGGACGACCAGGATCGTGATTGTCTCGAGGTGCGGAATCCCCAGACCGTAGACGTTCAGCTCGGCGAGAGTCACGACCGCAAGGATGCCGAAGACGACCACGTAGGGGCGCTTCCTCGCCTCCTCATGGGGGCCTGCGGTCTCCGTTGCCGTAGCCGTCGCCATTCGTCACCTCAAATCAGATACACGATCGTGAAGAGGAAGATCCAGACCACATCGACAAAGTGCCAATACAATCCGACGAGCTCGACCGCTTCGTGATTCTCCTTCGTGAATCCGCCTTTGAATGCTTTCCGGGTGATGTACGCCATCGCGAGCACCCCTGCGGTCACGTGGGATCCGTGGACTCCGGTCTGCGCGTAGAACGTCGGGCCGTAGAGCGGATTCACCCCGAAGGGGGCGGTCTTGAACGTGAGCCCCTCGCCGAAGTACAGTTTCTGGTACTCGAACGCCTGGATGCTGAGGAACGTCATGCCGAGGAGCAACGTGGCGAGGAGAAAGATGCGCAGCTTCCTCTGATCGCCCCGCTCGGCCGCGGCGAGCCCTTCGACCATCGTGAGGCTGCTGCAAATCAGGATGAAGGTGTTCAGGCCGGTGAGGGGGACATTGAGGATCTCTCCCGGCTGAGCCCACGGTCCCTGGAACGCGTCCCCGAGCGTCGTCGTGCGGAGTCGCAAGGTCCAGGAGGCCCCGATGATCGCGGAGAAGAACATGATCTCGGTCGCTAGGAACAGCCAGAGCCCGAGCTTCCGGGCGCTCACCCTCGGCAACTTCGATTCGACGGCGGCCGCGAGCCCGTAGAACGCGCTCGAGGGCCGCTGCATGTCCTGATGAATCCAGCCGCCCGCGCCGCCGGCGAAGATCACGAATCCCGCCAGGAGCATCGGGATGCTCGCGGTCACGATTCCGACGTAGGCGACGCCCATCCCCACGGCGATGATGACGGGCCACGGGCTGCCATGATGCTCCTCCTCTTCATGGCCCGCGGGCTCCGGGTGCGCCATCGAATACTCGGACCGGCGCAGTGCATCAATCGGGCTCCTATAACGTCTTCGGTTTTTCCGGGCCACTCAGTTCGGCCGGAAGACCCATGGGTCGTGAGCGAGGGTCAGAAAAAGGTCGCGGGACTTCGACCACTCGATGAGCCAGTTCGGTACGGGAATCCGTGGCCCCTCGGGGCGAAATCGCATGACGACGACTTGGCACCCTTGAGGGATAAAGGCATCGATGCTCGTGCTGATTTCAATTCTCGGTAGATAGAACGCAGCGCGCCGGGACCTGATAATGGCCCGCGACATTCGCTTGGTCGACGCGATCCGAATTGCCGGAGACGGATCGATTGGATTTTTGAACTCTACGTGCGGCGGACCTGTCGACGGAGTTTCCGCGACGATCGACGTTGCGGACGACGCGTCGAGAACTGAATCCGTCGGATCCCCACGACGAAACTGCTTATACCCGCGCTCCGAATGAGGAGCCGCCCGGGGTCTCCCATGCCGACGGTCCGACACATGAAGGCAAAGCTCGCCCTGATGGGAGAGGGCGGTGTCGGCAAGACCTCCTTGATCCGGCGGTTCGTCCTCAACGAGTACCAGGACACATATCTCCACACGGTCGGGACCCGAGTGAGCAAGGTCGAGCTCACGGTTCCCCACGGCGCTGACACCGAGGTCCAGATGGACATGTCGATCTTCGACATCATGGGCCAGCGGGGATTCAAGGACCTCGTCCGGGAGACGTACTACCATGGCTCCCAGGCTCTGATGGGCGTCTGCGATCTCACGCGGAAGGACAGCCTGTACGCCCTGAACGAATGGATCCCCTCCGCGCTCGAGATTGCGGGCGACGTCCCGGTTTACCTGGTCGTGAACAAGAAAGACCTCGAGGAGCGCCGGGCGATCACCGAGGACGAGATCCGCCATGTCGCCGAACCGTTTGCCGCCCCGATCGTGTATACGTCGGCGCGGACTGGCACCTTCGTGGAGGACGCCTTCAACGCGCTGGCGATCGAGATCGTCGACCGCGCGTTCCGCCAAGATGCAGCCCGGGCAGTCGAGCGCGGCCTTCGAGACAAGGTCTTGGTGCTCCTCGACAAACGCGGCTCGATCGGATTGAAGAAGAACCAGTTCTTCGAGATCCTCCGAGGCGTGAACTTCGACGACCTGCAGAGCGAGCTCGCTCGCCTCGAGGGAGAAGGCCTCCTGACGCTACTGTGGCACGGCACCTCGGACTTCACCGCGGTGATTACTCCGCGCGGGACCGCGGCCACCAAACGAGCGTCGGCATGGGAAGAGGAGTGAGAAGACCGCTCCGCGAGGTGAGCCTACGAAGAAGGTCCAGCTCGAGCGGATTTTGGAGTCCCTCGATCCGCTCCCGAATCCGGCGCCGTCCGCGGAGCAGTATCCGACGCCCGCGGGAATCGCGGCCGAGGTCGCCTACCTCGCTCACGCGAAAGGCGACATCCAGGGTCGGTCGGTCGTGGACCTCGGATGCGGGAACGGTGTGCTCGCGATCGCCGCGAAACTTCTCGGCGCGGGGCCCGTGGCGGGCGTGGACTCGGATCCATTGGCCGTGGAGGTCGCGCGGCGGAACGCAGAACGTGCGCAGGTCGACGTCGCGTGGCGCCTCGCCGATGTCCAGGCCATCCATGAGACCTTCGACACCGTCCTCATGAATCCACCGTTCGGTTCTCAGAGGCGCCATGCAGACCGTCCATTCCTGGACGCCGCGCTTGCATCAGGCCACATCGTCTACACGTTCCTGAACGCGAAGGCCGAAGCCTACGTGCGGCATCGCATCGAGTCTGCGGCCGGGAAGATCACCGACCGTCTCGCGTATGCGTTTCCGATTCCCCACACCTTCGCCTTCCATCGGGAAGAGCTTCGCCGCATCGACGTCGTCCTCTATCGTCTTGAAGTGGGGAAGAGATAAATACCGACGGCTCTACTCCGTGCGACCCGCAGGAGTCGATGGACCAGATGGAGCCAAAGATGGTCCTCCCGGGCGATGAGATCGCCGTCGCGGAGGAATTCGAGCCCGGGGAAGGGACTTACGAGCGGAATGGGCTTGTGTTCGCGGCGACGCCGGGTGTCCTCATCCTCGACCCGGCAAACCGCGTCGCGCGGGTGCGGGCGTTCAACCCGCCCGCGGAGCTCAAAGTCGGGGACATCGTGTACGGCGTCGTGGACGATATTCGCGGCATGATGGCGACCGCGACGATCCTCGCGATCCATGGACGGACGCGCCAGATCAGCGGCGAATCGGAGGGGACGATCCACATCTCGAACGTATCGGAAGAGTACACCGAGGACATTCGCGACATGTTCCGCCTCGGGGACATCATCCGCGCCAAGGTGATCCAGGTCAAGCCGTCGGTCCAGCTCACGACGGCGGAGCGGAATCTTGGGGTCGTGAAGGCCCTCTGTTCGATCTGCCGAGGGCCTCTCGAGCTCCGGGATCGGGAACTCTACTGCCCGCGGGACGAGCGCACGGAACGACGGAAGCTCGCGGCCGACTATGCAGACTTGAGGCTCTTCGTGCCCGCGACCGAACTCGGCGGTGGGAAGGTGGAGGCGAAACATCGGGAGCCTCGGAGCGAGGGTCACGATCGCGGTGGACGAGACCGAGATCGGGGCGGTGGGCGCGATCGGTACAGAGAGCGAGGCGGGGGTCGAGGTCGCGACGGACGCGGTCCTGGCGGCCGCGGGGGAAGGGATCGAGACCGCGGACGACATCGGTAAAACCGTCGCAAATGCCGTGACCGTTCCGTTCCGAGAATTAGCATCAAGAATCGAAGGCAAAAAGATATGAACCTACCCCGTGATAGCACGGGTTAGAGGTTGTGAATGCCTGCTTCCAACGAGGAAGTGATGAAGGAATTGGCGCGCCTCCGGACGGAGATTCAACAGCTCCGCGAGGTCGTCAGCGCGCTCTTCAACGCGGTCTTCGAGGAAGGGGACGAAGACTGGGACTCGGTCCCGGAGAAGGACGAATTCAACCTCTACAACTGATCCGTCGCCGTCTTCGGAATCTCGAAGGTTTCAAGATCGGCGCGCGTCGCTCCTCCTCACGGGCTCGTCAACCAGACCATCTGGCTCAACTGATGCATCCGCTCCATCGCTCCGCGACGGAACGAATCCAGGTCGCGGAGGGCGATGAGGACCGCGATTGCGAGGACAAACCCGAGATCCAAAACCCCGGTCCGGAACCAGGAGAGGAGGCTCACGACGACGAGAACGAGCGGGAGGATCGTCAAGATCGTGAAGTCCCTCGCAAGCCGGGCGAGTGCGTTCTCCATCGTGAGCCACGCGGACGGCACGGTAGACACCATTGAATCCGTTGGGTTGCCCCGTGCCCATCATCGCCAACGCGAAAGAGCTTTCCGCACGGCGGAGCCCGATCCGCTTTGGCGCGTTCTTCGCAATTCATCGCGTCGCTTCGATCGCGGCTGAGCGAACCCGGCCACAACTGAGTGCGGGGCGAAAGGCCATAAGTCGGCCGTCCTTTCGTGACGCGTGCCTTCACCCAATCGATATCGTCGTCAGGAAGTCCTTCCCGAGATTGGCGTGAAGGGCCAGCGAGAGCTCGCCCGCGCACGAGCCGTCGTGATCGGTTTGGGCGCCTTGGGAAGCATCTCCTCCGACCTTCTGGCGCGGGCGGGGGTCGGGCATCTTCGGCTGGTCGATCGAGACGTCGTCGAGCTCACGAATCTCCAGCGGCAGTCGCTGTACTCCGAATCGGACGTGGACCGGCCGAAGGCGGACGCCGCCGCGGAGCGCCTCCGTTCCGTGAACTCGCAAATTGAGATCGAGCCGCTCTCGAAGGATGTCCACTCGGCGACGGTCCGGGGCCTCCTGCGCGACACCGACATCGTCGTCGACGGAACGGACAATCTCGAGACTCGGTTCTTGCTCAACGAGACGGCGATGGAGGCGAACGTCCCGTTCGTGTACGGCGGGGCCATCGCGACGTACGGGATGGCGTTCGCGATTCGCACTCCGGTCACCGCGTGTTTCCGTTGTTTCAACCCGAAGGCGCCTCTACCGGGAAGTCTCCCGACGTGCGAGACCGCGGGCATCTTCAACGCGGCCTCCGCCATGGTGGGGGCGATCCAGGCGGGCGAGGCGCTTCGGCTGCTCCTCGGCGAGACCCCATCCGGGGTCCTCTTCGTGGTCGACGGATGGCATCCGGACATCCAGAGGATTCACATCGGGCGCCGCTCCGATTGTCCGACTTGCGTCCAGGGGGAACGTGAGTACCTGGGCGCGAAACGGACGCAGGTCCTGGCTTCGCTCTGCGGGAGCGATACGATTTCCCTCGATCCGGTCCATCACGGCTCGATCGACATGGAGGCCGTCGCGGATCGCCTGGCGGCGCTCGGGTCGACGCGTCGAGCGGGCGGCCTGCTCGTCGCGGACGTGGAGGGCCGCCGCCTCACGATCTTCCCCGATGGCCGCGCTTTGATCCGCGGCGTGAAGGACGAGGCGGAGGCCCGCGGGGTCTACGCAAAGTACGTGGGGATTTGACGTGGCACGCCGGGGCGTGCTCTTGCTCAGCGGCGGATTCGACAGTCCCGTCGCCGGCCACCTCATGGCCCGTCAGGGCCTCGACCTCATCGCGGCCCATTTCTCTCTGGAGCCGATCACCGACGACGCCGCCGCGATGAAGGCGCGAACCTTGTGTGGGATCCTGCGGATCCCTTCGTTGTACGTCGTTCGGGTGGGAGAGGCGTTCGCCGAGGTCGCCCAGAAAGCGAACCGCCGCTTCTACTTCATTCTGACCAAGCGTCTGATGGTCCGACTGGCCGACGCCATTGCGGACCTTGAAGGCGCCGAGGTCCTCGTGACCGGGGAGAACTTGGGTCAGGTCTCGAGCCAGACCGTCGCGAGCCTGCGAGCGATCGACGCCGTGGCCCACCACCCGATTCTCCGGCCTCTGATCGGCTTCGACAAGCAGGAAATCGTGGACCGGGCCAAGTTGATCGGCACGTACGAGGTGTCGAAGGGGCCGGAGATCTGCGATCTTCTCGGACCTCCGCGTCCCTCGACCCATGCGCGCTTGGACCAGATCCTCGCCGAGGAGACGAAGCTGGACCTGCCTGAGCTCGTTTCGTCCTGTCTCTCGAAGCTAGCGTCGGAAAAGTTCAAGGCCAACGGTCCTCCTGCACCGCTCCCTCCGAGGACGGCCGGATGAGCTACTACCTGTTGAAGCCCTGTCGCACGGCCACCGCGTTCATCTCCACGTTGAAGAAGCCGTGGCGGGTCGACCTCACAGAGGCCGCCGAGCGCCTGCGGAGCCAAGGCTGGCGGGTCAGCGACGTGAAAGTCATGCTCATCCTCGAAGGAGAGCCGGAACTCACCCTCTACGAGAGCGGCAAGGTCCTCGCGAAGACGGATGACGAGAAGCTGGCGCGAGAAGCGATCGACCGCGTGTACGGAGCGGTCGGCCTCGTCGCGCCAATTGCCGCCGCATGACGCTCTCGTTATTGAACGCGGGAAGTTCCGAGAATCTATATACCCCTCCCCGCGAATGATAGTCGCGGAGGAGGACTGACGAGGCCGCGCACCGTGTTTGCCATGGCGGTCGCCGGCCTGCTTCTCATCGGCGGGATTGCGTTCTTGGGTTCCGTCACGTCGGGGACGCTCTACGTGTACGTCCGCGATGCGCCGGCCGAGTGGAAGCAGTTGAACGTCGTGTTCTCGGACATCCAAGTCCATCGCGCGAATGCGGGGAACGAGAGCGGTTGGATCCACCTCCCGCTGTCCTCCCCGACCATCGATTTCGTCGCCCTCGCGAATCTCACGAGGCTCCTCGCGTTGGACCGCGCTCCCGCGGGGAAGTACACCCAGCTCCGGCTCGTCGTGAATTCGGTGAACGGGATTCTGATCGACGGCACCCCCGTCACGCTCATCGTCCCGAATGGCGAGCTCAAGACCACGACGCCGTTCGAATTACCCGGGAGCGGGGCCGTGCGCGTCACCCTGGACTTCGACCTCGCCAGTTCGATCCATGCGGCCGGTGGACAGTGGATATTCCGCCCGGTCCTCGGCTCGATTCAGATCAGCTGAGGCAATCCGGACGACGCGAGAGTTCGTCGGTCAACCGCGGTACGCGATCAGGACGAGATCGACGATGAACAACAGGACGACAAGGAACTCGAGGATGAGGAGTCGCCGGGCCTCGAGTTCGGCCTCCGCGACTTCGTAGATCTCGCTGAGGTCCTTCATCTTCTCCTCCACGTTCCTCCGCCATGAGTCGAGCTCGAATTTCTTCGCGCACGCCCGGTAGACTTTGCCGAGGAACCAGTCCCCCCAGAGCTTCGAGATGTTGTCGACCTGGAACGACGCCTCGGCGAGGTCCATGCGCACCTCCGCCAATTCCTTCACGGTGTCGTGTCCGCTCCGCAGCAACGAGCTGCGCGCGAAGAGGTCCTCGAGATCGTCGTACGCTTTGTCGACGACTTTGTCCAGAAACGCATCGTAGGTGCGCAACTCGAGGAGCTGAAGGTTCGCGAGTTCGAAGACGGTGAGCGTATCTTCGTACGACGCACTGGGCTCGATGACCAGGGCCGCATCCCAGTCGAGCACCACTAGGTCGTCCTGGTAATACGAGAACCAGTTGCGCCAGGTGTCTTCGACCTCCTCGTCGCTGATCGCGTCCGGCCGTGGGTCGTTCGCGAGGAGGGCCGTGACCTCACGTCGCAAAGCCGTGGTGAAGACGCGCACGGGGGTTTCGGTGACGGACACACAATATACGGTGTACGGCTCCGGGTCCACGTTGACCTCGTAGGAGTCATGGAGGAACGGCACGAGGTCCTCGATGATCCGCGCGACGAGCCGTCCACAATACGCGTCCAGGGTCTCCTCCTTGTCGGCGGCCCGGATTCGGAGGCCCGCGAATGGCCGGAGGTCGCGGAGGACGCTCGTTTCGAACGGCGCGCGGACGACGACGGCGAGGGCGCCGACGCCGTAGAGCTTCACCGCGATGGAGGCGACCAACGATCCGACGTTTGTTTCGAGCGTGCGCTGGTCCACGAAGACGAGCAGGGGCGCGGCGAACCGGGCGTACTTCGGGGTCGCCCGCTCGGAACGCATCCGCCCGGCGAGGAATGGCATGTCCACCGTCCCCTGGATTTCGTCGAGGTCGACCGACGCTCCCAAATCGAAGAGCCGGTAGAAAACGACCTCCCCCTTCATCGGGCCCGCGCAAGTTGGCAAGGGGACTTAAGGGCTCCGGTAGTGCCTATTCCCCGTACCGTCGCTGCCGCATCTGGTACGACCGCAGGGCGCGGAGGAAATCGATCTTTCGGAAACCGGGCCAGTAGACGTCCACGAAATACAGTTCGGAATAGGCGAGCTGCCATAGGAGGAAATTCGAGATCCGCTCCTCGCCGCTCGTGCGCAAGACCAAGTCCGGATCCGGCAGGTCCGCGGTGTAGAGCCGTTTCGAAAAGAACTTCTCGTCGATGTCGTGTGCGTCCACCTTCCCCGCCTGGGCGTCGCGCACCACATCCCGAATCGCTTGGAGGATTTCCTCTCGTCCTCCGTATGCGACCGCGAGGTTGAAGCGGTAGCTGTCGTACTCTTTCGTCCGCGCCTCCGCGTACTCGATGGCCTCGATGACCTCCGTGGGCAGCAGCTCGCGGTCCCCGAACACGTTGATCCGGATCCTGTGCCGGTGCACGCGTTCGTCGTCTCCGACCTTTCGGAAGTTTTCCGCGAAGAGGTGCATGAGGTGCTGGATTTCCTCGCTGGGTCGCCGAAGATTCTCGGTGGAGAACGCGTACACGGT
>VBMB01000136.1:0-13903 GCA_005878525.1 Methanobacteriota archaeon | reverse complement strand
CCGGCGTTCCGGACCGACGTGCAATCGGTCCGGCGGACTCACCCGCAAACCTTTAAGTATCGTCCTCAATTGGTCCACCCAGTTCCTTTCATCCGACAGCGTGGTCTAGTGGCCTTATCGATGAAATTGGTTGAGTATCAGGACCTTTACGCAAAGCTCTCGACGGCGGAAGACATCGATTTTCTGGCGGAGAATTTTGGACACGACAAGGAGTTGCTCCTGGTCATCTACACGCAACGAATCGTGCGCGAGACGACGAAGAAGTTCTATCGCGTGAAAGCGCAGGCTCGCCGACTCGCCTTCATGTGGCAGAACGGCTCGAGCCTCCTGGAAATCGCTCGCAAGTTCGAGTTCCCGCCGATCTTAACGGCCTTGATGGTCCTCGAGCAACGGAAGATTTCTCGGAAACAGTTCTGGAAGATGATCAACGATCTGGACAGCGTGAAAGACCGTCGGTTGCGTCGAGAACTGGATGAGGTGAACCGCGCGGACATCGTGTACTCCACGCAGGGCAGCGCCCGAGCGTATGCCCGCGGCCGGTGGGGCGAGGCGAAGCTCCATACGTGGCTCGACGCCCGCAGCCTGCAATACGAGACGGAAAAAGACCTCCGGTCGAAGTACGACAAGACGCCCGACATCCTGCTCCACAAGCCGATCGAGATGAACGGCTCGCGGAAGTTCTGGATCGAGTCCAAGGCGACGTTCGGTGACCCGTACGAAATCCGACGTCACCTGCGGAAGCAGCTTCAGCCGTACAGCGACCTGTTCGGCGACGGTGCCGTCGTGTACTGGTTCGGCCATGTCGACGACCAGAAATACGAGCTGCCGGAAGGCGTCGACATCGTCAGCCCGACGTTCTTCGAGACACCGCCTCTGCCGTTTCCGTATGTGCCCGTGGGCGAGGGGCGACTCGAGGGACCGACCCTGGAATCGAACGGCTTCCCTCTTCGAGAATGACGGAGCCGGAAACGTTTAAGCCCTCCCCCCCTATCGTTACGGGAGTGGCTGAACAAGAAGAGGTTGTCCGCGTCCGCATGCCCCGGGCGAAAGACGGGGAGATTCTCGGGATTGCGGACCAGCTGCTCGGGGCCTCGCGGATTCGCGTGATGTGCCAGGACGGGAAGAGCCGTCTCGGTCGCATCCCGGAGAAGCTGAAGAAGCGCATGTGGATCCGGGAAGGCGACCTCCTCGTCGTGAAGGTCTGGCAGTTTCAGGACGAGAAGTGCGACATCAAACACCGGTACACGAAGACCGAGTCGACCTACATGAGCCGCCGCGGCCTAATCCCGAAATCGATCAACATCTTCTGACGACCCACAAAGCTCTTAGTTGAGCGGAATGTTCGTTTCTCCGCAATGATCGATGAGCGCCGCCTCCGCATTTTGGAGACCCAGGTCGACGCGCTCCGCACGAGGGAGAAGGACTCGGAGACGCGCAAGACGTACGACGAGGTCTTCGACCACGCGGCCCTCCTGACGATCGCCGACCTGATCACGGACGGGGTCATCTCGACGCTGGACTATCCCGTGAGCACGGGGAAAGAAGCGAACGTATTCCACGCGACGGGTCCCGACGGCCGCGCGAAGGCGGTGAAAATCTACCGCATTGCGAACGCGACGTTCCGGAACATTGCCGTGTACATCGACGGGGACCCGCGCTTCAAGAAGGTGAAGCGGGCGATTCGCCCCACCCTGTGGGCGTGGGCGCAGAAGGAGTACAAGAACCTTGTCCGGATGGAAGACGCCGGCGTTCGCGTGCCCGCGCCGGAGCGGGTCCACAACAATGTCCTCGTGATGGGGTACATCGGCGACGAGACCCAGCCCGCGCCCGCCCTTCGGGAGGTCGCCTTGAAAGATCCCGCCGCCGTGTACGCCGATGTCTTGGCGAACCTCCGGGCGATCCGGAAAGCCAAGCTTGTCCACGCGGACATGAGCGAGTACAACCTGCTCTGGTGGGATGGGCGGGTCGTCGTGATCGATGTCGGGCAGGCCGTCCCCCTGGACCACCTCCGGGCCGCGGAGTGGTTCAAACGCGACGTTGGGAACATTGCGCGGTTTTTCCGGCGCCTCCGGGTCGATGTCACCCCGGCCGGATTGGAGCGAGCGATCTTGGGAGGATGAGATGCTCTACGCTCGGATTTCCACGGAGCGAATTGGCGTCCTGATCGGGCCGGAAGGGGCCACGAAAGACCGCTTGCAGAAAGCGACGGGGACGCGGATTTCGGTGGACTCGGCCTCGGGCGAAGTCACCATCGACCACGCGGAAGCTCAGGATCCCGTCTTGGCCCTCAAGGCGAGGGACATCGTCCAAGCGATGGCCCGCGGCTTCTCGGAGGATCGGGCTTTCCGTCTCCTGGACGAGGACGCGTACTTCGAGGTGCTCGACATCAAGGATTTTGCTCACTCGAAGAACCGAGTTGCACAAATCCGCGCGCGGCTCATCGGCACCCGAGGGAAGACCCGCCGGCTGATCGAGGAACTCACTGGCGTCGAGGTCAGCGTATGGGGCCACACGGTGGCCCTGATCGGCGGGACGTTCGAGATGGCCATCGCCCGCGAGGCCGTGTTCATGCTGCTCCGCGGGAGCGAACACAAGACCGTCTATCGGTTTCTCGAGCGAAAGCGGGCGGACCTCAAGGTGTATCAGATGGGGTTCTGAGCCGCTTTCCGGCATGAGGCAACGGTTGCAACCGACGTGGCTCCGAACATTGTTATATGAGCTCCGGGCTACCACGATTGGGGACACGTCCTGACCAAGCATGTCTATGCGTTCGAGGAGGGGAACGCCTCCATGCGGGACCTCCTCGGCGGCAAGGGCGCCGGCCTCGCGGAAATGACGCGCCTCGGCCTCCCCGTCCCGCCCGGCTTCACGCTCACGACGAAAGCCTGCAACGCGTACACCCGGACGGGCCGCTTCCCTCCCGGGATGTGGAAGCAGGTCGAGGAAGGACTGTCCGCCGTCGAGGCAAAGGGCGGCCGGAAGTTCGGGGACTCCGCGAACCCGCTGTTGGTCTCCGTCCGTTCGGGCGCGAAGCTCTCGATGCCGGGGATGATGGACACCGTCCTGAACCTGGGTCTCAACGACGCGACGGTCGAGGCCCTCGCCCGGTCGGCAAATGAACGGTTCGCGTGGGATGCGTACCGACGGCTCATTGCGATGTTCGGGCGGATCGTGAAGGACATCGATGGTCATCGGTTCGAAACGGTCCTCGAGCGCCACAAAGAGAAAGCGTCCGCGAACAAGGACACAGACCTCGGCGCCCCCGAGCTGAAGGCGATCGTCGCGGAATTCAAGGACCTGTATCGTCGAGAAGTCGGCGAAGACTTTCCTCAGGATCCAATGCATCAGCTGCGAGAATCGGTCGCGGCGGTCTTCCGATCGTGGAACGGGAAGCGGGCCGTCGACTACCGGACGTTCCACAAGATTCCACATCACCTGGGCACGGCGGCGAACGTGCAGATGATGGTGTTCGGGAACATGGGACCCGACTCCGGCACCGGCGTTGCGTTCACGAGGAACCAGGTGACGGGAGCGAAAGAATTGTACGGCGAATATCTGCCGAACGCCCAGGGCGAAGACGTCGTGGCCGGCATCCGCACCCCGTTGAAAATCGCGGAGCTTCGCGACGACCAGCCCGAGCTCTACGCGAACCTGTTGCGAGTCGCAGAGCTCCTCGAGAATCACTTCCGGGAGGCTCAGGACATCGAGTTCACGGTCGAGCGAGGGAAGCTGTGGATGCTCCAGACGAGGGCCGCCAAGCCTCCGGCTCGGGCGACGGTACGGATCGCCCTCGACATGGTCCGCGAGGGGCTCATCTCGAAGGATGAGGCCCTCCTGCGCGTCGAGCCGGATCACGTGATCCACCTGCTCCTGCCTCAGTTCGACGACAAGGCGAAGTCGGAGGCGAAGAAATCCGGCCGCTTCCTCGCAAAAGGCCTCAACGCCTCCCCCGGCGCCGCGATGGGAATCGTCGCCTTCGATCCGGACGAGGCGGAGAAGTTGGGTCGGGACGAACGGAAGCCCGTGATCTTGGTTCGGGTCGAGACCTCGCCGGACGACGTGCATGGCGTCCTGTATTCCAAAGGCGTTCTCACGGCCCGAGGAGGGGCGACGAGCCATGCGGCGGTCGTCACCAGAGGTCTCGGGATCCCGTGCGTCGCGGGCTGCGAGGAGATCCAGGTCGACTACGACGCGGCGGAGTTCCGGGTCGGCGACAAAGTGGTCCGACGGGGCGAGAGCGTCTCGATCGATGGGAGCACCGGGGAGGTCTTCGCGGGCGCGATCCGGACAATCGAGCCGGATTTCGACCGCGAAGTCGAGCTTCAGAATCTCTTGGCGTGGGCGGACGAGGTCCGGAGTCTCCAGGTCTGGGCAAACGCCGACTATCCGAGAGACGCGGCCCGCGCACGCAAGTTCGGGGCTCAGGGGATCGGGCTGGATCGGACGGAACACATGTTCATGGAGACGGACCGGCTCCCGATCGTTCACGAGATGATCCTCGCGGCGCCGGAGTACCGAAAGGTCAAGCGGCAGCGTGAGGCCCTGGCCAAACAGCTCGAGACGGCAACGAACGACCGGCGTCGAGACTTGGAGGCTCGGCTCGCCGAGGTCGACTCCCGTCTGGAAGATCTCTCGCGGCGATACGTCGGATCGCTGGAACACCTCGGCCGGATGCAGCGCGAGGATTTCATCGGAATCCTCAGAGAGATGGCCGGGCTACCGGTCATCATCCGCCTCATCGACCCCCCGCTTCACGAATTCCTGCCGCGGTACGAGACGCTGCTCGTCCAGGTGACCAAGCTGAGGATCGCGCGGGAAGATCCCGAGGCCTTCGTCCGAGCCGCCACGTCGGAAGAGGATCGGATGCTGATTGCGGAAGTCCGCAAGGCCGGCTCCGATCTCGCCAAAGGAATCGAAT
This sequence comes from Methanobacteriota archaeon, assembly GCA_005878525.1. Classification (GTDB taxonomy): domain Archaea; phylum Thermoplasmatota; class Thermoplasmata; order RBG-16-68-12; family RBG-16-68-12; genus RBG-16-68-12. The sequence goes on along the minus strand of VBMB01000136.1, from coordinate 8,985 downwards.
CGCTCCTGCCGCGGAAGGAACGCCTCCTGGAAGCGGTCAAAGGTTCCCGCGAGACCAACCCGATGCTCGGTCTCCGCGGCTGTCGCCTCGGAATCATGTTCCCGGAGATCACGGAGATGCAGGTCCGGGCGATCTTCGAGGCGGCGTGTCGGCTCAAGAAAGAAGGCGTCGATGTGCGGCCCGAGATCATGATCCCGCTGGTGGGTCTGCCCGAGGAGTTGCGGATCGAACGACACGCCCTTGAGGCCGAGGCGAAGAAGGTCATGGAGCGCGAGGGGATCTCGGTGGCCTACAAGTTCGGCACGATGATCGAAATCCCGCGGGCCGCTCTCGTCGCCGACGAAATCGCCCACCACGCCGAATTCTTCTCGTTCGGGACGAACGACCTGACCCAAACGACGATGGGGTATAGCCGCGACGATGCGGAGCCGAAGTTCCTCTTGGACTACGTCGAGCAGGGCATCCTCCCGCACAACCCGTTCCAGACGATCGACCGCGACGGGGTCGGCCAACTCATGCGGATGTGCGTCCAAAAGGGCCGCAAGGTCCGGCGGGACCTCGAGGTCGGGATCTGCGGCGAACATGGCGGCGATCCCTTAAGCATCGCGTTCTGTCACGAGATCGGACTGAACTACGTGTCCTGCTCGCCGTTCCGGGTCCCGGTCGCCCGGCTCGCGGCTGCCCACGCGAAGCTGCGTCAGGAAGCCTCTCGGGCTACGGACCGATAGACGAGGATCCGCATGGCGGACCTCGCGAGTTCTCCGTATTTCCTCCTGATCCTATTCATCGCGGCCTTCGCATTGCCGCTCGTCTACCTCGTCTGGATCCGCAACTCTCCCCGGTACGGCCGGGAGCCCTGGCCGACGGTCTTGAAGACCTTTGCATGGGGCGCCGTGTTCAGCGTGATCATTGCCATCATCTTGAGCGTCGTGTTCATCTTGCTCCTGGGCCAGATCCAATCCCTGAACGATTTCTTTGCGCGACGGTTCCAGGATCCGACCACCGCACTTGGGGCGCTCGTCGTGGCGCCGATTGTGGAGGAAGCCGCGAAAGGAGTCGGAGCGACCGCTGGCCGTCGGCAGAGGCGCTCCTCGTACCGGGAGTGGGGCCCTCCGGTTCGCTCGTCGTGGTCGCGGTCCGATCCTTCTCGTCCACTTTCCTCCACGCAAGTTCGACCGCGGTCATGGGTTACGGCCTCGCCAAATCCTGGCTATCGGGTCGCCCGTGGGCCGTCTTCCCATTCTACATCGTCGCCGTGGCGATGCATGCGACGTTCAACCTCTTCTCGACCCTGGCCGACGGCGCGGCCCAGCAGAACGATACGGCCGGCGCTGCGGTCGCCTTTCTGGCCGCTGTGAGCCTCGCGATTATCGCAATCTCGGTCGTGCGGCTGAAACTCGTCACGCGTCGGTCGTCCGCCTCGCGGTAAGACAGGATTCTCCGCGCGCGAAATTTTATTTACGCGGGACCGCGTGCACCACGGCACATGCGTTTTCGCTTCGAGATGCCCGGGGAAACCTACTCGAAGAACAAGGAGTCTTTCAAGCGGATCCTCGCAAAACACGGCCTCCGTTGGCGGGGCAGCCTCGATCGTCCATTCTGGGCGAGTGGGAGCGAACGGGTGACGGCCCTGTTCGATCGGGACCAGGAGAAAGATCTCCTTCGCAACGCAACCCTCATCTGGGAGAGCGCGAAGAAGTCGACCCTCCTGGAGGACCTCAAAGCGTGGGCGTGGGAGGTCGGTGCGAAGACCGTGGAGGATCGATCTCCTTCCGCGGAGGAAGTGACGGACGAGGTCGAACAAGCCCTCCGGTACTGGGACATCGTGTGGAAGCCGAACGTGGACTTGCTCCGAGCGCAAGGCCGACCGAACACATGGATCGAAGCGGACGTGAAGCGGTGGAAGCGGCAGCGCCAGGAGCGACGTCGCGAGCTGATGGGACAGGCGACCGACTAGACCGGGATCTTCGAATGAATCTCGAGAGAATCGTAACAGTCGAAGCAATATCCTTGGCGGCGGTCATCTGGGAGAAGCACGATGCGGATGTGACACTTCCGACACCGCGCCTCGCGGTCGCCGCCTTCGGAAAGTCTACGCAGATCCGGATGGATCTTCCATGAAATCGTACCCGCCCCCCGAGGCGATGGCCGCCGGGCCACGGAGCCGCCGGACTCTATAAAAACGTTGTGCGGCGGCGAAATGAGGACCGGACAACGGCGGTTTAATGTGACGTCCGTTCTTTGTCGTCACACGTGCTGACCGGTTTCGTGACGTTCGAAGGTATCGATGGTTCTGGGAAGACGACGGTGAGTCGCCTCGTGGCCGAATCTCTCCGGGCGAAGGGCCACCGCGTTCACCTTACGATCGAGCCCACAAAGAGCTGGCTCGGCGACGCGGTGCGACGCGCGTACGACGATGATGTCGGCGCCATCGCGGAGTCCTTTCTGTTCCTCGCCGATCGAGCGGCGCACTTGACCGACATTCGGGCCCACCTGCAGAACCGAGAACTCGTCCTGTGCGATCGATACGCGGATTCGACGTACGCATACCAGGGAGCACGGCTCGAAGGTCTCGTGAAGGATCCGATCCACTTCCTGCAGCGGGCGAGCGAATCGTGGGCGCTCCGCCCGGACGTGACGATCCTTCTCCGGATCCCAGCCGAGTTGGCCCGGAAGCGCATCGAAGGTCGGCCCAGGCTCATCCGGTTCGAGGACCTTGCACTCCTCAAGAAGGTCGCCGCGAACTACGATCGACTCGCTCGCTCGCGTCGGTTCGTCGTCCTCGATGGCGCCCGAAGCGCAGAGGCGGTCACCCTCGACGCGATCTCAGCGATCGAGAGACGGCTCAAGCCGCCGCGGAAGCGCTGACCGTATGCCTTGAGTCCACTTGGCTCCTGAGCAGGAACGCGCGGGCGAAAACCTTGGCGGTTTCAAGATCTCCACGTTGAAGTTGCAAGAGAAACGCTCTGCCAAACACGACCTGAAGCGAAGGTTCACCGACAGAGCCGAGCATCGTCGAAACGGATTGGGCCGAGAGCGGCTTGAACACCCCGCTCAAGAATATCATCGGCGATTTTCATCTTCACATGTCGCAGGTCTATGGTCCGTGGACAAAGATATTTAACCGGACGCCGGATTATCGCGCAACGCATGGGATGCACGGATGGATTCCGCCGCTCATTCTAAGTCCTCCTCACACCATGGCGACGGATTTGTAGGCGTGATCTACGGCGATGTAGGCACGACGTCTTTCCGTTGCTCGGTTGTCGAGGCGGTCGAACGCCACGAGTTCGTCCAAGTGGCCCATGAGACTTGCGGCGAGGTCCTCGGCCGCGTCGACGAAATCGAGCGGAAGACCGATTTGTCGCTCGACCGCGCCCAATTGCTCGGGGACGGTGATCCCGTTGACGTCGAGGAGCGGGTCTCGGCCCAGGTCAGCGTAATCGGCTATCGTGACGATCGCGGTCTCTTGCAGGTCCCGCGCACCCCGTTTCGTGCGGGCGAGCCGGTCTATAAGGCCGAGACATCCACGATTCAGGAGGTGATCGGGCTCGAAGAGGACAAGAAACACGGCGCCTACGTCGGCCTCCTCGCTGGCCATAATGTGCCTGTCTATCTGGACATCAACGCGATGGTCCAGAAGCACGTGTCGATCCTCGCGAAGACCGGCGGCGGCAAGTCGTACGTCGCCGGCGTCTTGATCGAGGAACTGATGAAGCACCACGTGACGTGCGTGATTCTCGATCCGCACGGCGAATACGCGTCGTTGAGGGAGAAAGGCAAGCACGCGGACGGGTCGCCTCGTTTCCATGTCGAGCCCCGGGCCTACGCCGACCTCATCCAAGTTTTCTCCCCGGACACGAAAATCAATCCCGGAAGTCGGCCGCTGAAGTTCACGCTGAGCAACCTCGATGCGAGGGACATCTTGTCGCTCACCGGTTCAGCGAAGGTTCGGACGCACCTGACCGCGCTTCGGAAAGCGCTCGACCTGCTCCGCCAAGCCACCAAGGACTACACGATTCGAGACATCATCCGCGTCCTCGAGCGCGAGGAGGACCCGCAGAACGCATCTTTGATCGACGAGCTCGAATACCTGAGCGAGGTCGAGATCTTCGCGAAGGAAGGCACGCGCATCGACGAGCTCGTGATCAAGAGCAAGACGACGATCATCAACTTGAAGGGGGTTCCGCCGGACATCCAGGAACTCGTGGTCAATCGTCTCGCGACGGCGATGTTCGAGCTGCGGAAGGTGGGGCGGATCCCGCCGATGATGCTCGTCGTGGAGGAGTCCCACAACTTCTGTCCTCAGGTCGGCCAGGCGGCTTCTTCGAAGGTGTTCCGGACGCTCGCCTCGGAAGGACGCAAGTTCGGTCTCGGGCTTGTCGTGATCACGCAGCGGGCCGCGAAGGTGGACAAGAACGTCCTCAGTCAGTGCAACACGCAGATCATCCTGAAGGTCACGAACCCGAACGATCTGAAGGCGATCATCGCGAGCGTCGAGGGGCTGACGACCGCGATGGCCGAGGAAATCTCCCGCCTCCCGATCGGCGTCGCGATCATGACGGGCGGCGGCCTCCAGATGCCGCTCATGGTCGAGGTCCGGCCGCGGGAAACGCGTCACGGCGGAGAGAGCGTCAAGGTCATCGAAGATTGACCGGCGCAGCCGGAGACACGGAGCGGGAAAGGTTTTAGCGCTGGATTCGATGGACGGGCGTGGATCTTCGCGCGCGGGTCGACAGAGATGTTGCCCTGACGGAAACGGCACTCGCGCGGGTCAAGCTGGCCCCGCCTCCTCGCTCCCACTTGAGGAAGGTTGCGGAAGACTTCCTCGGAATGGCCCGCGCCTACTTCGACGACGCGAGGCATTTCCGCGAGCGAGGCGAACTCGAGAAAGCCCTCGCCAACGTGAATTACGCGCACGGGTGGCTCGACGCGGGCGCGCGAATCGGGCTCTTCGAGGTCGGCGGGGATGACCAGCTCTTCACCCTGAGCGAGTAATCAGAGCACACGGGCGCCTTCGTTGTCGATCCCACACCGCTGCAAGGTCCCAAACTTCAGATACAGCGTGGCGAGTTGCTCGCGGTTCCCGGTCGCGACCACGGAATTCCCGAGCATAGCCATCATCGCCCTCCCGAACATTCGGCTGGCCCGAATCACTTCGAGGACCCGTTTGTCCGCGAGGCCCGTTCCTTCGGCGAAGCGAGCCCCGAGTTCGAAGAGTCGCTCCAGCGTGGGATCCCGAGAAAACTCGTCCACGAGCGCGCCGCCGATCCGGTTGATCGCCGCAACCTTCTTCGGATCCTGAAGGACCGTCTTCGTCGGCATTTCCGCGCCGATCACGGCGAGCAGGAGGTCCACTTCGACCGGGAACTTTCGCACCTCCGCATGGCCCGGCGCGCCCGGTTTGAGTCGTAGGTCCATTCCGCCCATCGAAGCCGGGACGACGTCGCCGAGACCCGTGCCACACTCGACCTCCGTCTCGTGGGCGATGGCGACCAGTTCGTCTCGAGGGATCTTCGCTCCAAGTGCATCGTCAAGGGCAAGCGCCGTGCTCAAGGCTGCGGCCGCACTCACGCCGAATCCCTGAGAGACCGGCAAGCTCGTCTCGCTCAGGATTTTCACCTCGCAGAGCCGGGCGCCGACGACCTTCTGCGCGACGCGCTGGGTGACTTCCGCCTTCTGACGTCGTCCGTTCACAATGATGTCGATCGCCGGGCGCGCGTCGTCTCGAACCCTCGCGACCGTCCGGACGCCGAGGCTCAGGCACAGTCCGGCGCCGCGCGAGCCTTTCTTTCGGGGATCCGGATCCTCATGGACCTCGAAGAACGCGGTCACGTGCCCGGGGCAAAAGGCCTCACCCTCGGACACCATGGAGGATGGCCCGCCACACCCGTTCCGCTGCGAGCGCCTTCGACCCTTCGAACGTCTCCGAGCGACCCCTGCGGTCGAAGATCGTGATGGACGTCGTGTCCCCCTTGACCTTTGAGATGTCGTTCGCTACGACGAAGTCGACGTCCGCCTCTTTCACGAGGGCCATCGCGCGCGCTTTCAGCTCCGTCTCGCTGACACCGGCTTCCGCCTTGAAGCCCACGAGGGCCTTCTTCGCGCCCTTACGAAACCGATTGAGGACCTTGGGCGTCGGTTGCAGGTCCAGGCTCAGGACGCCATCGCGGCTCGGGATTTTTCCGGATTGCTTTTTCGCGGGCGTGAAATCTGAGACCGCCGCGGGGACGACGCAGACGTCCGCGTCCGCCTTCTCGGCCATCGACAAGAGATCTGCCGTCGTCTCGAAGGCCTTGAACGGGAGCCAGGGCGGAACTGGCGTCTCGTGCCGCCCGAGCCAGAGCTCCACGTTGGCCCCGTGCTCGAAGGCGACCTTGGCGAGTTCGATCCCCGTCCCGCCCGTCGAGCGATTCGTCACGACACGCACGTCGTCGATCGGCTCGACCGTCGATCCGGCCACGACCAACACGCGCATGTCGACGAGGTCCTTCGGTCCAAGTCGGCGGATGACATGGGCCACAATCGTCTCGACGTCCGCCATCTTGGCCTTCTCTTCCTCGCGTGTCGGTTCGACCAGTTCGACGCGGAGCTCCTGGAGGCGCCGGACGTTCGCCGCCACGGCCGGGTTGTCCATCATCGATTCGTGGGCCGCGGGGGCGACGAGGATCGGGATGCCGGAACCGAGTGCGTTCGCCGCATACGTCGTGACGGTGGAATCGTCGATCCCCTGCGCGATCTTGCTGATCGTGTTCGAGGTGCATGGCGCGATCAGAAGGAGGTCTGCCTTCCCATCGCGACCGCACATCTGGAGATACTCCATCGAGCCGGTGATCTGCGTGACCACGGGGTTGCCGGTCGCATATTGGAGCGCGTTGGGATGGAGAATTTCCGTCGCGGACCGCGTGAGTACCGCGTGGACCTCGGCTCCGTGCCGGATGAGCTCGTGGGCCAACTTCACGCACTCGACCGCGGCGATGCTCCCCGTGACCCCGAGCACGATGGTCTTGCCTTGGAGTTTGATGCTCTTGAGCCCTCGGAGCCGGTCGGCCGGATGCATTCCGCTGACGATTGCCATACGCGATATATAGCTGTGGCCCCCGGCGTCGCGGGAATGCGATCAACAGCGCCCCCCGGGCAACCTTTAATCCGCGACGCCCGTTAGCTCCGGCCGCTTCGATGGACTATCAGACGACGCTGGAGCATCTCTACCGGTTGGAGCGGTTCGGGATCAAGCTCGGCCTGGACAACATCCGGCGGCTCCTGTCGCTTCTCGGCGACCCGCAGCGCGGCCTGAAGGTGCTCCACGTCACCGGCACGAACGGGAAGGGGTCCGTGTGCGCCTATGCCGCGTCCGTCCTGCGGGCCGCGGGATACCGCGTCGGGCTGTACACCTCCCCGCATCTCGTCCGGTTCAACGAGCGGATTCGGGTGGATGGCGAACCGATCACCGATGACGATGTGCTGCGCCTCTGGTCCGGCATGCAGCCTGCGATTCAGAGGATGACGTCCACGCGGGTGGTCGACCATCCGACGTTTTTCGAAGTCACGACCGCAATGGCCTTCGAGTATTTCCGGGAGAAGAAGGTCGACCTCGCGGTCGTCGAGGTCGGGATGGGCGGTCGGATGGACGCGACGAACGTCGTGGACGGCCTCGTGGCCGTCATCACGCGGGTGGACCTGGAGCACACGGAGCACCTCGGCAAGACGGTGGCGCGGATCGCCCGCGAGAAAGCCGGGATCATCAAGCCCACGTCGCGGGTCGTGACGGTCGACCAAGAGGCTCTCCCGGTCATCGAGGCGAGATGCCGCGAACTCCACGTGCCCCTGTCGGTCCTCGGACGGGATGTCCACGCGGAGCGCATTGCCGGCGACCTCCGCGGTCAGGCCGTCGTTGTCCGCGGGGCCTTCGGATCGGTCGAGGTTCAGACGCCGTTACTCGGCTCGTTCCAGGTGGAGAATCTCGGGATCGCCGTGGCCGCCCTCGAGGAGATTCGCTCGGCCGGGCTCCCGATTCCGGACGAAGCGATCCGGTCTGGGATTGCCTCCGTTCGATGGGCAGCGCGAATGGAGATCGTCCGCACGTCCCCGCTCATCGTCGTCGATGGAGCCCACAACCGCCCCGCAGCCGAAGCCCTCGGGGCGTCAATGGCCGAGACGTTCCCCGGTCGCAAGGCTCTCCTCGTCACGGGCATCTTGAACGACAAGGACCTGCCGGGCATGGCCGCCGCATTAGGGCCGATGGCGCGCCGCGTCTTCGCCTGTCGACCCAAGACCCACCGCGCATACGACGCGGAGGAGGTCGCGGCAGCGTTCCGCCCGTATGCCGACTCAAGCGTCATGGGCTCGGTCCGCGAGGCGATTGATGCCGCGATCGGAGCGGCAAGGCCGGACGACCTCCTCCTGATCACGGGCTCGATTTACACCGCGGGGGAGGCCCTTGACCATCTCGGCGTCCGCCCGTGACCGGATCGCGTTCATCGTGCGCGATCTTTCTCGCCGGTACCTGCCGGAGGGGGATCTTCGCGCAGGAGAGACGGCCCTCGCGAAAATTGTCGCGGAGACCGAAGATCCGTTCAAAGTCCTGATCTCGACGATTCTGTCCCAGCGGACCCGCGACGAAATGACCGAAGTCGCGTCGAGGCAGCTCTTCTCGAAGTACGACACCCCGGCGGAACTTGCCGCGGCAGACGCCGGCGACGTGGAGCGGCTCATCAAACCCGTCGGGTTCTACCACCAGAAGGCCGTCCAGATCGTGAAGGTGAGCCGGACCCTCCTCGACCGCCACGCCGGCTCGGTGCCCCGGACCTATGAGGAACTGATCGAACTCCCCCAGGTCGGCCCGAAGACGGCCAACTGCGTCCTCGTCTACGGATTCGGCGTGCCGCGCATTCCGACGGACACCCACGTCCATCGGGTCAGCAATCGTCTCGGCCTCGTGCGGGCGAAGACTCCCGAGGCGACGGAACGGCGACTCATGCGGAC
>VBMB01000114.1 GCA_005878525.1 Methanobacteriota archaeon | reverse complement strand
GTCTGGCTAAACGTGAACGATAATGCTGGGACGTCCGTCCAGTCCGCCGTCTTGTTCGTGAACGTGGCCCCGGCCGTCGTCAACCTCACGGTGACGCCCCCGACGCGATTTGTCGAGGATTCGACGGGAATCAGCGTCAATTTCACCGCGAGCGTCACGGGAGGCACGCCGCCGTACACATACCGCTGGGACTTCGGCGATGGCGGGCAGAGCGACGCGCCCAACCCGACACACGCCTATGCGACGACCGGAGCCTACCGCGTCTCGGTCACCGTGACGGACGCCCAAGGACAATCCGTCACCCGGACGTTCGAGTTCGTCGTCCCACTGCA
>VBMB01000113.1 GCA_005878525.1 Methanobacteriota archaeon | reverse complement strand
CGAACGGTTATGTGACCCATCCTCGCCAAGGTGGTCTCGAACGCCTGGAATCCCGCCTCGAGGTCCTCGAAGCTGCAGATCCCCATGTGGCCGATTCGGAAAATGTGCCCCTTCAACGGGCCCTGTCCGCCCGCGACGACCGTCCCGCGCTTCTCCCGAAGTTCCTTCCGGAACGCGGCATCGTCCAGGCCCGTCGGATACCGGACTGCGGTTACGGTGTTGGACGCGAAACGGCGATCCGGAAACAACCGGAGATCGAGTGCGTCGAATCCGGCCCTCGCGGCCTCGGCGAGCCGGCGGGTCCGTGCGATTCGATTGTCGAGCCCTTCCTCTTTCAACATGCGCAACGCCTCCCGAAACGCGAGGAAGAGAGGGACCGCCGGCGTGAACGGGGTGTCCTGCTTCGCAAGGGCGTCGGCGTGGGCCTTCAGGTTCGTGTAGAATGACGTGTCGGCGTGCAGCGATTCGTAGGCGGCCTTCGACAGCGCCACCGCGCTCAGTCCCGGCGGCGCCGCGAGGCATTTTTGGGAGCCCGTGACGAGCGCGTCGATTCCCCACGCCTCCATCCGGTTCTCGAGACCGCCGACCGCGGTGATTCCGTCGACGATCAGGAACGCGTCGTGGTCCTTCACGACCTTCGCGATCTCCGCGATCGGGTTCGTGAGGCCGGTGGAGGTTTCGTTCCAGCACAGAGTGACCGCATGGAAATCGCCCGAGTCGAGGGCCGCAGCGACCTTCCCCGAATCGACCGCGGTCCCCCATTCGAACGAGAGCGCGGTCGGCGTGGTGAAGACCTGACAGAGCTCGTGGAAGCGTTCGCTGAACTTCCCGTTCACGAGGTTCAGTACCCGGTCCTGTTTGCGCAGGAGACCGGACACGGCGGCCTCGAGGCCCGCGGTGCCGGAACCCGAAAGGACCGCGACCGGCCCGCGCGTCCCGAACAGATACTGCGTGAGCCCGTGGATCTCGGAGAGGATCTCCTTGAACTCCGGCCCACGGTGATTCATCGCGGGCGCCGACATCGCCTGGAGGACGCGCGGATGCATGTTCACCGGCCCGGGCAGGAGGAACGCCCCTGCGTTGGTCTCAACCATCGCGCGCACGATGGACCGCGGACCGATAAACGATTCGTCCTCCCGATGATGACGGAAATGGCGGCGCAACCTAGGTAGCCCGCGGTGACGGCTCCACGTGAAACGGGGTTCCTTCGATTGATCCGATTCCAGGAACCATTATATAGCGCGTGACTATTCCGTCCGACGCTCGTCGGTCAATGCATGGCGAGTTGACCCACGGGTGGGGTGACGGGCTTGCGGGATACGGACACGGAAAAAATCACGTTGCGCTTGCCCGCGCGGTATCTGAAGGCTCTCGATTTCCTCGTGGAAGTCGACGATTTCCCGAGCCGATCGGAGGCCGTTCGGGCGGCCATTCGGGACTTCGTGTACGCACGCGTGGAGCTCGTCACCGAGAAGCTCAAGAAGATGCAAGATGCGGAACGAACCCTCGCGGAAGCGGAGTCGTTCAAGCGGGAGTACCTCAACAAGTGAGAAGGGAAGGGATGCCGCCGCAGAGGTGAGCGAGGGCGCGTCCGTCACGATTACCTCCCCCCCAACTGGGTGGCCGCAAAGAGCCACCCTTTTTATTTTCACCGCATCCTCAATGAAAAGTCGCATCGGCTTTGCAGAGCCGTGCGCCAGTCTGATACAAACCAGAAGATCTGATTCGAGTCACGCCGTGAGATTCAGCCGCGATAACCGGCGCGGCACTTACATGGTCTCGTCCCTGCGTCGCCGCGCGCAATGGGCACGGCGGCACCGGTCGCTCACGCAGAGGTCCTCGGCGAGAGTCCCGCTATCGCATTTCTGCACCGTCTCTGGAAATGGCTCTGGCCGGCCAATGTGGAACTGCCTCCCGCGAACGAAGCGGAGGCCCCGGTCCTCACGTTCATGGACCGTCTCCGAAAATTCCTCTGGCTCTCGAGCGGGCTCTTCAGTGCCGCCGCGTTCGCCGTCCCCGCGATCGGCGTCATCGCCTACGGCACCTTCGAAGGTGGGGGCACCAGCTTCTTGGCGGCGGTCGTCAGCGCGTGCTTGTTCGGCGTGACGACCTTCCTGAATTTTGGGCCCGACGAGGCCTGAGTCGAGAGGCGCCCGACGAACGTTTATGCTGGTCTGCTCTATCGCCACCCCATGGAGCGGGACGTGTGGATCCGCGGCGCCATGGTCGTCTCGATCCTCGCCCTCGCAACCCTGATTTTCGTGACGCCCACCCTCATCGGACGGCCGCCCGCGGAGCTCGCGTCGTTGCCGCTCCTGATCATCGGGATGCCCAAGAACGAGTCGTATTTCATCGTCTATCTGAGCGCCGCCGTCCAGGCGTACCGGTACGAAGAGGTCCGGATCTCTATCAGCGGGACGAATCCCCCGTCCAATGGGACCCACGATGAAAACGAGACCTACGGCCTCCATGTGTGGGTGCCCACGCAGGTGCCCTCGAACGGGAGCTTCACGGTCCACACGTACTTGGTCGACCAGGTCCAGAATTACTTCGAGTACAACGTGACGGTCCGGGCCGATCGGGAGGCGGGCCGCACGGTGATGGTCTTCACGTTCCCGGACGAGAAGGACAATCCGAACCTCGAGATCAAGCGGTACGCGCAGGGAGAAGACTTCCGATGGGTGATCCCGCAACGGGGGGCCCTCCCGTGAGGATTTCCCGGTGGACGATCCTCTGGCTCGGCGTCGTCGCCGTCCTCGTGGCCGTCGAGATCGGCGTCTTGACCGGCTTCATTACGCCGGCCGGTCTGATTTCATCGTTCTTGACCGTGATCGTCGGCCTCGTCATCATCTCGGTCTTTGCGTTCATCGGCGCGATCTTCCTCGGGATGTTCGTATCCCACCGCATCCTCTCCGGGAAAGGCTTCACGCCGTTCGAGCAGGAGATGCTGCGGATGCGGCAGGAGATTCGTGACCTCTCCGCCCGGCTCGACGCGATCGCGGAGCGCCTCGGGGTGCCGTCCGGCAACCGGAAGAAGGAGCCCTAGGCGAGCCGCTCCGGGCACCCGCTCCGGCGGGAGCAGTGGATGCACTTCCCCGGGCGGTTGTGGTTGCGGTGGGCCTCACCCTTCGTGATCGCCGTGCGCATCTCCGCGAGCTTCTGGAGGACGAGCTTCTTCTGGTCCTCGTTGTATTCGATCTCGAACGATGTCTCGCCGTACCGGATGATGCCGTACGGCGGCGGCTTGCCGTACTCCTCCTCGAGCAGGAAGCAGTACGCGGCGACCTGGAGGATATGAGAGAACAGCGGCCCGCGGGGGACCCGGCCTGTCTTGAGCTCGACCGGGATGTGGTGCTCCCCGTCCATCACGACCGCATCAGGCCTGCCCGACAGCCCGTGCTTCTTCGACACGAACAGTTTCGGTTTCTCCGCGGCCGAGTCGATGTAGACGAGGTCGCCCTGGACGGCGTAGCGGTCGCGCGTCGTCCGCGCGGCCTGGAGCGAGCCGATGGATCGATACAGGAAGAACGATGCGCCGATCAGCCACAGGAGGGCGAGCGCCACGAACCCTTGGGCGAGGCTCTGGTTCACGACCCCGGTGAAGGAGACCGCCGCCGTCGCGATCACGGCCGCGGCCATCGCGAAACCCAGGATCACCCGCTCCGACAACAGCTTTTCAGCCTGCGTCGCGAGCGTCTCCGCGCGATACAAGAAGTACACCGCCGCAAGGAGCCAGATCAGCGCGATCGCCCCGAGCGTGGACGCGACCTGGACGCTCTCGGATGAGAGGAACTTCACCCCGACGATCGCGACGATTGAGGCCGCGATCGCGAAGTACAACACGCCGGTCTCCGCCTCGCGGGCCTTCGCCTCGTCCGCCTCAATTCCCTTCAGGTCCGCGGACGCGGCCTCGTGTTTCTTCTCTCCCTCGACGAGCTCCGGACCTTCTTCTGGCGCGAGCCCGCGGCTGAGCCACCAGCTCAGCGGGCAGTAGCCGAACTTCTCGATGTCGGCCGCGGAGATGAGCTCCGAAGGAGGCACGCGTTCGCACCCGCGCGGGGGGCTTTATGTCTTTGTTCCTTGCTCTCAATTTCCGCAGGGAGGCGGCAGACGCGACGGCGACGAGCGCATACAGCGCCACGAGCGCGACCGGGTCGTCGAGCCGCCATGCGTCGACCCCGGATGTGGGCCGCCCCTCCCAGTCCGCGTCGAACGAAATCTCGAACGTCTTCGCCAGATCCGGGTCTTCCACGATCAAGCCGACCTCGCGATTCTCCGTTGCCGAACCGAGCGCCCAGTTCATGCTCGAGACGAGGACCGCGCGGCCGTCCACGACGGCGCCTTTGTTGTGGAGACGTTCGATCGGCCCGCGCGGCTTGAGCAGTCGCACCTCGAGGGGGAGACTCTCGTTCCTCGCAAGCCGATTGATCCGATCGAGCACGTCATCGTTCGTCCCCGAGTCGGCCTCGACCGAGGCCCAGCTCCCATCGAGGAGGATTCGCACGGAGATCCCGCGACGAGCCGCTGCGAACGCGGCTTCAAGGAACGGATTCGGCGTGTCGCGCCACATTTCGTCGAGATAGAACGCGTCGATCGAAAGTCGCCCCTTCGCGGAGGCGAAGAAGTCGAGGATTCCCTCGGAGTCGAGGGACGTGTCCGGAGCGAGGACGATCCGCGCCGCGCGTGGGGTGGACGCGGGCGGAGCGGACCATGGGACGAGGGGCGGGGGCGAGGGCAATGGCTTGATTG
>VBMB01000059.1 GCA_005878525.1 Methanobacteriota archaeon | reverse complement strand
AATTGAAGGACATCGTGGGAACGGCTCATCGCGGTGTCCCGGTCCAATCCGCTGATCCGACCCATGTACGAGACGAGTCCGACCCCGGTCATGTCGGGGACGAGGCAGTCGTGCTCCGGCATGTATCCGATCCGCTCCCGCACGGGCACGCCGTCCCCGATGTCGCGTCCGAGGACCTTCGCGGTCCCGGCCGTGGGCTGCAACAGACTGAGGAGGAGCCGCAAGAACGTCGTCTTCCCGGCCCCGTTCGGTCCGACGAGCCCGATCGCGCCGTCCGGGATCTTGACGGTCAGATCGTCGACCGCGCGCACGTCGCCGAAGACCTTCGTCAGCCCGGCGGTCTCAACGAGCACCTTGGTTCCCTCCTCTCTCGTGGCCTTCCGTGGCGGGCGGAGTGCCCGGCGATGTCCCTCCTTGGATTCGAGCTTTGCGGCGGCGCCATAGGAGGAATGCCAAGAGGAGGATGATTGCAGCAGGCACCGCGATGATGAGAAGGAGCTGAACCGCGCTGAGACCAGAAGGCGGACCTGCGCCATACGAGTACGACCGAAGACGCATCTCGGCCGCGGGGGTGCCGTTCTCGTAGGCGACGCGCTTCACATAGAATCCGACATCGTTCGAGAAGTAGGCGGTCTCGTTGCCCCCGCCCGAGAGGCCTGCGGGAATCCCGGGGAACCCCGCAAGGGTCTGGTTGAGCTTGTATGCGGAGAACGTGCCCGCTTCGACCGTGACGTTCTCCAGGGAGAGGACGTCCCGATGCCAGGTGGAGGAGAGGTTCGTCTCGTTTTGCGAACTCATGGTCCGGCCGAAGACGCTGAACGTCGAATTCAGCTCCACATGGCTGGTGAGATTCGCCGTCGCGCTCTGGCCGACCTCCAGATCGAACGGTGGGATGGCCGACACGGACGTCGTCGCGTTGACTCGGAGGTCCGCCACGAGCTTCGTCGTGAAGATGTACGTCACGTCGGCGTCATACGATGAGGTGCCGTGCGATTGGATCGACAGGTACGATTGATCCTCCCAGTATTCAGTCGACGATGTTTCGAAGGAGCCGGTGAGTTGCGCGGTCCCGACACCACCCGGCCCCGGGAAGGTCCCGTTGAGGTACCCGGTCGCCCGGCTGTCGACCCGAATGGCAGGGATCGACCCGTTTCCCGCGAGGACGTTGACCGCTCCGATCACGTTGACGTAGACGAATCCGATGAGCCCGAATTGAAACGTCCCTTGGCTCGCGTTGAATCCGGGGAAGGTGCTCAGCGAGGCGTCGAGGACATAGACCCAGTGATCGCCCGCCGCGTACGTCGGCTTGTGCAACGCGCCTCGGGACGGCGCGGAGGCAAAGACCGCCGCAATTAGCACGAACAGGACGACGATGCTCGAAACGCCACGACTCAGCCGAGTCACCGCCTTCCTTCCGGCCTCTCGAAAGGACCCGCCCGATAAATCGTTTGCCGGGGTAACCCAACGCCTGGACAAAGGAGGCTATGACGTAAGTTTCCCTTTTGCGACTTCCCGGCATGGGCACGTCGGGATGACCTTCATCATTTCTTCCGAAACACACTTTCGGGCACCTCTCTCCCGTACGCAACTCTAATACGCATCCCGCCAAACGGGAGGCCGTGGCCTACGACGATGTCAAAGAATTCGAGGGCGAGACCTATTCCGGGATGGCCGTCGGCGGGGAGCACACGTGGCTTTACCCGAACGGCCTCTGGAAGGAGACAAAAGTCGCGCCGGACCGCTGGGACTTCACCTTCAGCGCCATCAAAGAGCGGGAGCGGAGCGCGCCGCCGGGATCCGGAGTGCCGGTCGGGACCCAATATCATTGGTACATCCTGGCGGACCAACACGTGCGGAAGATCGACGCGGACAGCTACACGACGCTCATGTCGGGCGTGAAGTACAAGATCGCCCACAAAAGGCCTCACTGGCGGAAATGGAGCTCGGAATATCCCGAGCAAGCATCGGAGACCGAGAAGCTCATCGACATCCTAGAGGGAACGTTGGCCCGCCTCGGCGAATCGACCTCGAGTCGTCCGCCAAGTGTTGGGAAAATGTTGATAACCGAACGGAAGGCTCCGAGCGACGAGGGGGAGAGAGCACGGAGCGTGGGGAGCGAGTCGTTGTCGTCGTCTTGGTGATCGCGGGAGCGTACTTCCTGATCTTCCACCGGGGTCCGCTGCCCCTGAATCACGAATCGGTCGGCCTCGGCACGTTCCACGCGCTCCACGACGTCATTGGAGTCATCCTGCTGGGCCTCGCTGGATTCATCTGGTGGCGTTCGAGGCGATCGACGAGGACCGCCCGCATGCGCGGGACCACGTGAACCGAACACCGAAGCCATCGACGCCGTTCGGGTCCTAGCGGATAACGGGCGGTGCATCTACCACTGGAGCGGGCTTCGTCCGGAGAACCTCGACCACGTCCTGTCGTTCGCGCAGACGCCACAGACGCTCGAGATCCCGCTTGACGTCGACCAGGCGGTCCGTGTCGCCGTCCCAATTCCCCAGCACGCTGGCATGGTGACGCTCGAGCTCCTTCACGTCGCGGGCCACCCGGCGTTCCAGCCGGTTCGATTCTCGACCATGGTAGAGCAGGAACATCAAGATGTGATGTCCGCGGCCGAACACGACCTGGTAGTCCTCGAGCTCGATGCTCCGCACGTCCGCGTGGCCCATCGAGTGAAACGACTGGTTCATGAAGGCGACGATCGCGGTGAACATCGACGCGATGAGGTCGGGATCCGCGCCGGTCGGGAGGCCGCGGGAAAGGTGCACCATCGGGACGCCCCCTCGGTCGACGAGGAAGATGTGGTCCACGACGGGGCGGATCCAAGCCATCGGTACGGAGACCTTCATCCCGAGGGCCTAAATCCTTCGGAAGCGGTTATCCGGGTTGATAGCCGAATGGCGACTTTCGGTGCCTCTGGCCGGTGAGAGAGTCAGCGAGGTCGTGGACGTTCAGTTTCCGAGCGCATCGGGGATTGCGGAACTCCGCGGAATCGTCCACGCCCCCGACCGTCCAAACGCAGGCCTCGTGATCGCGCACGGCCGGTCGAACGACCTGCGAAATCCGCTCGTCCGGCGGGTCGCGGAGGCCGTCGCATCCGAGGGCATCTGGGCGTTGCGGTTCAACTTCCGGTACGTCGAGGCGAAAGGGCAGGCATCGAGGGATCTGTCGCGGGAGGAAGACGATCTTCACGGAGCCATTCGGTTCGCGCGCGAAGCGGTGGCGTCCCAGAAGATCTTCCTTGCGGGCAAGTCGATGGGGGCGAGGGTGTGCGCTCGGGCGTCCGCGGATCCGGAGGTCGCCGGCGTCATCGCGTTGGGATATCCGCTCCATCCGCGGTTCCGACCCGAGGTCCTGAATCCGCCCGAGTGGCCGTACCTCGTGAAACCCGCGTTGTTCGTTCAGGGGGATCGCGACCCGTTCTGTGACCTGGAGCGTCTTCGCTCGGAGCTCCCGAAGCTGAAGGAAACGGGGGACCTCGTCGTGGTTGACCACGCCGGGCACTCCTTTGAGCCAATCGGCGCGAAACGCGACACGTTCCCCGAGGTCCGAGCGGCCATTCTGCGCTGGATCAGTGGACGGATCGGCTAGAATTCACCCAGGCTCGGCGGGAATCCGCACGGAAGCACCGAAGGCTCCTTCGCTCGGAGTCGGCGACGCCTGCGCTTGAGGACGAACGCGGATCAGTCCCCCGGACGGGACTCGTAGGACGAGGTCCTCCATGTCTTCCCCTTTGAACGCGGACAGTTCGTTGTCCGGGACGCCGAGTCGCATCCGCCTCCCCGCGACCCTCCCGTTCCCGAGCGCCCCAAACCGATACCGTATCGGACGTCCCGCCGCCGTCGTTCGGGCTACCTCCGCCACACCGTTGGCGATGAGGTACTGGACCATGAAACGTCGGCTCTCATTCGACCACTCCGGGAACCGGCCCTGCGCCAGCTTGGACAGCTCAAGAGTCGAGAGCTCCCGTCCCGCGAGGTCACGCCCGAATTCGTACGCGTCGTACGCGTCATAGGGTTGGAAGGGCGAGGACCGACTCGGCGCGGGCGGGCCGGCGGCTTCGTCGAGGAAGCTATCCACCTCGTCGATTTTCTGCCGGAGTTCGGCGAATTTCCTTACCCTCGGATCGCGACTGAGGACTTCGAGCTCCGCCATCCACGCCTTAAGCTGAGACCGGACGACCGACACGGGATTCTCCGGAGAATCAGACTTCATATCCCATCCTCGGATCCGCGCCTATGACATAGTGGGTATATAATAGTGCGAATTTATCCGGGGCCCTCGCGGTGTTTCTTTGTATCGGGTCGTCACCGTGTTTGGGAAGAAGGAATTCGCGACGATACGGCTCTACTGCAGGCGCAACCGGCTCAGCCTCTATGCCCTGGCGAAGACAGCCATCCGGGAATATGTACAACGCCATCCTTGATCCCGGGGCATGGCCAGGGGAGGTCGGCGATCCGAATCCCTTCTTCTGAGTGCGGACGAATTGCCGCGCGCCCTGAACCAACTATGTAATAGTGTGTGACCAACAGGCAATACACACTAGTGTCCATCGGATGCGTCGATCGGCATACCTTCATCTACCCTGAACGTATCTTAGAGTAAGGAGGAGATCAGCCTTGAATCGGATCGTCACCGTGTTTGGCCAGAAAGAGTTCGCGTCGCTGCAGGCCTTTTGCAAACGCAACCGGCTCAGTCTCTACTCCCT
>VBMB01000058.1 GCA_005878525.1 Methanobacteriota archaeon | reverse complement strand
TTGAACATCTCGATATTCGAGCAGCCGGTGGCCACCACGGACGTTGAGGGAATGCGCGTCCTGACCGAATCCTCGCCAATTCCGATCATGGCAGACGAGATGGTCCTCACACCGGACGACGCGAAGAAGGTCCGGTGGGCGAACGCCGCGAAGGCCGTGAACTTGAAACTAATGAAACATGGCGGCGTATGCCGCGCGATCGACGTGAATACGATTTGTGAATCCGCTGGCTACCCGACGATGGTCGGTTGCATGGGAGAACCGCAAATCTCGATCGCCGCCGCGCTCGCCTTCGCCCTCAGTCAGAAGAACGTCCGGTGGCTCGACTTGGATTCGCACTTCAACCTCGCCGAGGATCCGTCATCGGGCCTGGGGTTCGAAAACGGGGAGCTCGTCGCCCCCGATCGACCCGGACTCGGTATTGCGTTGTCTTGACGCATCCTATGGCTCGACCGACGGTTCTGCGTTCAGGGCGCGGTCCTGTTCCTCTTCCTCAATCACGCGAGCGACCGCGACCACCTCATCGCCTTCGCCCAGACGCTGGAGCCTCACGCCGCGAGCCGCGCGGCCCTTCACGCTGATGTCCGCAACGGCGCAACGAATCACGACCCCCGCCTTCGTCGTCACGAGGAGATGCTCCTCTGCTTGGACGACCTTCACCGCGACGACGCGGCCTTTCGCGTACTTTGCGCTCGTCGTGCGAACTCCTTTCGATCCCCGACGGGTCTTCCGGTACTCGGAGGTCGTCGTGCGCTTTCCGTATCCGCTCGAGAGGACCGTCAATAATTCGGCTTCCGGATTGGTCGACAGGGCCATCGACACGACCTCGTCTCCCGTCCGGACACGCATCCCCGCGACACCCGCCGCGGGTCGCCCCATCGGACGCACTTCGTCAATCGGGAAGCGATTTGCGTACCCGCCGGCGGAGGCGAGGATGACCTCCTCGTTGCCCCCGGCGATCTGGACGTCGATCAACTCGTCTCCCTCGTTCAGCTTGATTGCGCGGATGCCGCTTTCCCGGATGTTCTGGAATTCCGCGAAGCCGGTCCGTTTGATTCGTCCCCGTTTCGTCACGAAAAGGAGGAATCGGTCCTGGGGGAAATCTCGAGTCGGAATCATTGCCTCGACTTTCTCATCGGGATTGAGGCGCTCCAAAAGGTTGACAACGGGCTTCCCTCGCGCATATCTCCCCGCGGCGGGCAGCTTGAAGGCCTTTCGCTTGAACACCTTCCCGTTCGACGAGAAGAAGAGGATGAAATCGTGAGTTGAAGCGACGAAGAGGTCCACGACGTAGTCTTCCTCCTTGGTGTCCATCCCCGTGACCCCCTTTCCGCCTCGTCGTTGTTTCCGGTACACGCTGACGGGCAGCCGTTTGATGTAGCCCGTATTCGTGATGGTCACGACGTTGTCTTCTTCGGGGATGAGGTCCTCGATCTGCATGTCGTAGGCTTGGAGCTCGACGGTCGTCCGGCGGTCATCGCCGAACTTCTCCTTGATTTCGCGGAACTCGGCTTTCAAGATGTCGAGGACTCGTTCTCGGGACGCCAGGATCGATTCCAGATTCTCGATCTTGTGGTTCAAGTCGGTCTTCTCCTGGCGCAGCTTTTCGATCTCGAGTCCGGTGAGCTGGCGCAACGTCATGGCGAGGATGGCCTTTGCCTGATTCTCACTAAGGAGATAGCGAGTCATCAGGCCTGCTTGCGCCTCATCCGCGTCCCGCGCGCGTCGGATAGGCCGAATCACGTCATCGAGCTGGTCGACCGCGGTGATGAGGCCCTCCACGATGTGAAGGCGCTCCCGTGCCTTTTTCAGGTCAAACTCCGTGCGGCGCCGCACGATGGTGACCCGGTGGTCGATGAACGCCTGCATCGAATCCTTGAGCGGCAGAACCCGCGGTTGTCCATCGAGCAGGGCGAGGTTGATCACGCCGAAGGTCGTCTCCATCTGCGTGTGGTGGTAGAGCTGGTTGAGCACCACGTCCTCGACGGCGTCGCGCTTCAGCTCCAACACGATTCGCATGCCATCTCGGTCGCTCTCGTCCCGGAGGTCCGTGACGCCCTCGATCTTTTTCGACTTGACGAGCAAGGCAATCGATTCGACAAGGGACGCCTTACTGACCATGTACGGGATTTCCGTGATGACGATCCGAGCTCGGTCGTGGCCGGCCTCCTCGAACTTGGCCTTCGCACGAATCCGGATGAGCCCACGCCCAGTCCGGTACGCATCCGCGACGCCATCCGCGCCGTATAGGATACCGCCCGTGGGAAAGTCCGGGCCGCGAACCGGACCGGTCTCCGGGTTGTACAGGTCGATCAACTCGGCCTGAGGGTTGTCGATCAAGACAATCAGGGCGTCGACGATCTCGCCGAGGTTATGAGGCGGGATGTTCGTCGCCATTCCGACGGCGATTCCGCTGGAACCATTCACGAGCAGATTCGGGAACTTCGAAGGAAGGACGAGCGGCTCCTTCAGCGTCCCGTCGAAGTTGTCCATCCAGTCGACCGTCTCCTTCTCGAGGTCCTCCAGCATCGCCTCGGCGGACTTCGCGAGACGGCACTCGGTATAACGCATCGCGGCGGGGTCGTCCTCGGTGCTCCCCCAGTTTCCTTGCCCGTCGATCAAGGGGTACCGGAGCGAGAAGTCCTGAACCATCCGGGCTAGGGCATCATAGACCGCGAGGTCGCCATGCGGATGCCACTTGCCAAGGACTTCCCCGACTACGCGGGCCGCTTTCTTGTGCGCGGATCCCGAGCTCATCCCGAGCTCGTTCATCGCGTGTAGAATGCGCCGCTGGACGGGCTTCAGCCCATCGCGGACGTCGGGCAGCGCCCGCCCGACAATTACGCTCATCGCGTAGTCGATGTATCCTCCTAGATGTCCAGGTTCACGACTTCCTTCGCATGCTCCTGGATGTATTGCCGGCGGGGCTCGACGGCTTCGCCCATGAGGATCGAGAACAGGGCATCGGCGGTCGCGGCGTCTTCGATCGTGACTTGCTTCAAGAGACGTCGGGCCGGATCCATCGTCGTCTCCCAGAGCTCGTCGGCGTTCATCTCCCCTAGGCCCTTGTACCGCTGGTACGCAACCCCTTTGTCGCCGAGTTTCTTCGCTAGGTCTTCCCGCTGCTTCTCCGTGTACGCATAGTGGAGTTCCTTGCCTTTCTTGATCTTGTACAAGGGTGGCTGGGCGATGTACACGAACCCGCTATCGAGGAGCGGTCGCATGTAGCGGAAGAACAGCGTAAGGAGGAGCGTCGTGATGTGCTGCCCGTCGACGTCGGCGTCAGCCATCGTGATGACCTTGTGGTACCGGACCTTCTTGGGATCGAACTCTTCGCCGACCCCTCCGCCAATCGCAGTGATGAGGGTGCGGATCTCCTCGTTTTTCAGCATCTGATCGAGTCGGGCCTTCTCGACGTTTAAGATCTTCCCACGCAGCGGCAAGATAGCCTGGAACTCACGTCGCCGACCCTGCTTCGCGCTATTGTGGACGAACACGCCCGCCGCGAGTGCGAAGTTGTGCGTGCCCTCCACAGTCATGTCGTAGACATCCATCGGCTCAGTGAGGGGGACCACAGCGACAACCCTGCAGTTCACGTTCGCCGCCGCCTCCCTCATCCGGGCCGACTCTCCCTGAAAATGCTCCTGTAGCAGGCGGTCATAGCGGATAGCGGTTGGCGCTGTCCTCCGCCGCGACTGCTCGTACGCCTCAGGCACATCCTCGGCGTCCAGGACCGCCTTCAGAAGCCGGAGTGACTTTAGGCGGTGCCCTTCCTTGATCACATGACTCCGTTGCTCGGCTGGGGCGGTTTCGCGCCACCCTCTTAGGCCGTGTTCAATCCGGCGTCTCTTCGTGGGGTCTGCCCAGGTTCGGTGGGCCGCCACGGCGAGTTTCTCAGCGTGCCCAGGATGTGTCTTCCACCAGCGCTGCACACTTTCCGAATGACGACGGCGGTAGTCAGGAGCTCGCCACTGTTGTCGCGTGGCTTCCGCGCGCCACGCTCGAAGCGCCTCGTCGCGCCATTGCGCTTTCGCCTGTTCGGAGAATTTTTCTCGAGCCGCGGGATGTTCGGCAAAGTACCTCCGGGACCGCTCGGCGTGGACCCGTCTGCGTCCGGGAACTGACCAATACTCTCTCTGTTCCCGGTTCAGCCTTTCCAGGACTTCCGTCCGATACTTCTCATTCTCTCGGTAGAAGCGGAGCCACCGTGATTTCATATACCGGTTGTATTCCGGGTCCTTCCACTGATTCTTCGCTCGGCTTGAGAGGATTGGCCTGATGTCCGGTTGCTTCATCCTCTCACTCATCCTCGTCCGGAATTCGTCCGATTGGCGGACCCGCTTGGATCGCTCCCGGCTCTCGGGAGAATGGAGTGTCTTGCCGAAGTGTTCGCGGTGCGTTGACAAGTGGGCTGCCTTGCTCAGGCGAACGAGGTTAGGCGGGCTATTGTTCAACTTGTTGAAATCCGTGTGATGGCGGTGCGCTCCCGCCTCTGTCGTATAGGTCCCTTTCCAGAGGTTGTACCAGTCCGCCAATACGTGAGTGAAGAGCCAAGACTCCGACTCAGGGTCCCAGACCATTTCGTATCCGTCAATGGTTATCCCCGGATCGCTCATGTCGGACGACTTCGTTCGCAACGGCATCAATGAATCCCCAGGTCGGAGGCGTCTCGCGGCGCGGTAGGAACGATTCCGCAGCATGAAGCGGTGGTCGGGAGTACAGACGATTTCCTGACCGTTGTCGAGGAGGACCTTCACCGTAGTTGTCTTCTCTCTCGTCATCCGTACATCCGTGATCCTCTGTAAGCCAATCTTTCCGTCCCGTCGAATCGTGTAGCAGAAGTGTTTCACTCCGCGCTTCTGTTCCTCGATGATTTCGGTGAAGCTCAGCCGTCTGCCGTCCGCAAGGGCGATCCTTGTGTCCCCCGAGAAGCAGCCTCCCGCGCTCGGTCCCTCCACGATGAACAACTCCGACTTGGCCGGATCGCGCTCCTGGCAATCCGCGAGTTTCCCGGGGAGGTTGAAACCCTCCAGGAGGCCTTTCCGTCGCGTGAGCTCACGGGCCTTTCGCGCAGCCTCGCGCGCCTGCGCCGCAAGGACCGCCTTCCCGATGCAGATCTCGGCGACCTTCGGCGTTTCCAGGAAGAACTCAGTGAGCTTCTCATACACGATGGACTCGACGATTCCCTTGACCTCGGAGTTTCCGAGTTTCATTTTCGTCTGTCCCTCGAATTGCGGTTCGGGGATCTTGAGACTGAGAATCGCCGTCAATCCCTCGCGGGCGTCGTCGCCCTCGAGGCTTTCGCCCTGCTTCAGGTACTTGTTGTCCTTCGCGTACTTGATGAAGGCGCGTGCCAGCCCCGCCTTGAACCCGACGAGATGGGTGCCACCCTCGATCGTGTCGATGTTGTTCACGAACGTGAAGATCGACTCGTTGTAGCCGTCGTGGTACTGCATCGCGACCTCGACGAGCGTGCCCTCGGATTCCTTCGAGAAGCGGATCGGATCCGGATGGAGCGGATTCTTCGCTCGGTTGATCCATTTGACGTACTCGGCGATGCCGCCTTGGAATTGGAAGACGTCCCCGCGGTCGTGCACCTTGTCCACGATGATGATCCGGAGGCCGGCGTTGAGGAATGCGAGCTCACGCAAGCGCGTCGCCAGGATGTCGTAATCGAATTCGATCGATTCGAAGACCTGCGAATCCGGGAGGAAGGTGATGATCGTGCCCGTGCCTTCCGCGGGGCCGACGACTTCCAGGTCCGTGGCCTTCTTCCCGCGCTCGAAACGCATCCGGTGCTCCTGCCCTTCCCGCTTCACGCGGACCTCGAGCCATTCGCTCAGGCCGTTGACGACCGAAAGCCCGACGCCGTGCAGACCGCCGGACACGCGGTACATCTTCCGCTCGAACTTGCCGCCACTGTGCATCCGCGACAAGACGATTTCGACGCCCGGCGCGCCGTACTTCGGATGGATGTCGACCGGAATCCCGCGGCCGTCGTCCGCGACCGTGACGGACCCGTCTGCGTTCAGGGTGACCTGGATTTCCTTGCAGAAGCCGGCCATCGCCTCGTCGATCGAGTTGTCGACGACCTCGTGGACGAGGTGGTGGAGGCCACGCGCGTCGACCGAGCCGATGTACATTGCGGGTCGTTTTCGAATCGCCTGCAGGCCTTCGAGGACCTGGATCTGCGTGGCGTCGTAGGCGGTCTCTTCTACCATCTATTTCGTAACCTCTTAGAGCGCGTTCCGGTGCCCTCTCGCAGCCCATCCCGAAGGATGGTCCAAGTATGCGGAGGGTATTTATAAACGTTCGGAGGCCAGTTTCTATGGAGAAAACAGACCTCCGCGGGCGCGGTCTCTTCGGAGTCGATATCTTAAATACTGTAGCACGGTCATTTTTGACCCCTCATTCTTGATTCGGAGAACATCGGATGGACGGGTCGAAATTCGACAGCGGCCAGGCCTATTTTCGCTTCCACCGGACTCCGTCGCGGGTATCCTCGAGGATGACGCCGACCGCCGCGAGGGCGTCGCGAATTCGGTCCGCGGTCGCGAAGTCTTTCCGCTTGCGGGCGTCCTCACGCAGCGCAACGATCAGGTCGAGGAGGCCGTCCACGAGGTCCGCCCCCTCCGCGGCCGGCTCGAGGATGCCCAGTACCTCTGCGAACGTCCGATACGCTTGTGCGGCGTCGTCGAGCGCGCCGCGGCCGACACCCGTTTCGAGGGCCTTGTTCACGACGCGTCCGTACTCGAAGATCACCGCGATGGCCTCCCGCGTGTTGAAATCGTCCGACATCGCCGCATCGAAATCCGCGGTGGCCTTCGCCGTCGCCACCC
This sequence comes from Methanobacteriota archaeon, assembly GCA_005878525.1. Taxonomy (GTDB): domain Archaea; phylum Thermoplasmatota; class Thermoplasmata; order RBG-16-68-12; family RBG-16-68-12; genus RBG-16-68-12. The sequence goes on along the minus strand of VBMB01000058.1, from coordinate 4,463 downwards.
TCAAAGAATGATCAGCTTTCCCGGCGTCGGGCGCCCGGCGCCGTTCCGCCTCGACCGTGCGCATCGTTTCCCGAAGGCGCTCGTACGATCGCTTCGCCTCGTCGAGGAGCTCCGGCGCGAAGTCGATGGGTCCGCGGTACTGGACGTTGATCAGGAAGAAGCGGATCACCTCGGGCTCGTAGAGCTTCAGCGCCGCCTTCACTGGCCAGTAATTGCCGAGGGACTTGTGCATCTCCTCCCCTTTGACGGTGACCATGCCGCCATGCATCCAGTACTTCACGAAGGGCGTAATCCCCGTGTACGCTTCCGCTTGGGCGATCTCCGCCTCATGGTGCGGGAACATCAGTTCCGTCGCCCCGCCATGGAGGTCGTATTGCGGTCCGAAGTGTCGGATCGTGATCGCGGTGTCCTCGATGTGCCATCCCGGCCGGCCTTTGCCCCACGGGCTGCCCCACGCGGGCTCGCCTGGCTTTTGCGCGCGCCAGAGGACGAAGTCGGCGGGATGTCTCTTCCGCTCCTCGATGGCGATTCGCGCCCCGGGACGTAGCGCCTCCACCTTCTGTCCGCTCAGCTTGCCCCAGCCGGAGAACGTGGTCGTGTCGTAGTAGACGCTTCCGTCTTCGGCGACGTACGCGTGTCCCTTCTCGATGAGTCCTTGGATCTGGGCCATGATGTCGTCGACGTAGTCGGTCGCGAACGCATACACGTCCACCGAATTGCAACGGAGGGCGTCCATCACCTCGAGGTACTCGCCGAAGTACTGATTGACGATGTCTTTCCACTCGCGTCCGGTCTTCTGCATCTTCTCGATGATCCGGTCCTCGATGTCCGTGACGTTCTGCAAGTAGAACACGTGGAACCCTTTGTGGCGGAGGAAGCGGGCGACGACGTCGAATGCGACGTAGGTCTTCGCATGGCCCATGTGGGTCTCGTCCTGTGGGGTGAGCCCGCAGACGAACATCGACACGCGGTTGCCATGGAGAGGAACGAACTCTTCCTTCTTCCGGGACAGCGTGTTATAGACTCGGATGGGCATCGCGCGGTCCGCATGAAGGCGGCGCGTATTAAGGTTCTCGAGCGACATGGAGCGCACGTCCCATTTTTTCTGAGTTTGTCAATCGCGATACATTCGATGCGTAAGACTTATGGACCCCGGGCCCGCAATGATGGGCCGGCCATGGGTCTCCTCCCCTCCCGGCGTGCGGCGATCGGTCGCGTCTTCTGGCCCCGCGGACTCCGGCGGGCCGCCTTTCTTCTCGCCGCGAGCGTCGCACTGTTCTGGTCCTCGGTAGCATCCGGTCGTTGGACCATTTCGATTCCGGACTCTGGGCCGGTCTACGGAGACGTGCTGATCGCCTGGGTCGCCGTCCTCGTCCACGTCTCCGCATGGCCGAACCTCTGGGCCGGACTGCGCGACCTCCGGGCGCGTGAGCCCAACGAGCCCAGCGTCCTCGTCGCATGGAGGGCGTTCCTGCTGACCGTCGCCGTGGTCGTCGCCGCCATCGCCATCCTCCTATTCGAGTACCGGGCGATTGTGGCGCCGGATGCGTGGATTTTCATCCTGCATGCGACCGTCTTCCGGTACATCGGCTGGTCGTTCGTCCCGATCCTCGCCCTCCAGGGCGTCCTCTTCGGCCGCGTCGCAGGCTATCTCGAACCGCGGTTCCGGTATCTCGCGGACGTCGGCGCATTCGTCCTGTTCGCCGTCGCAGCCGCGACGACCGGCGTCGTCCTCCAGAGTCCCGGGGCAACCGCGTTCACACAAGCTTGGAGCCTGGGCTCTGGAATCCTTCTGGGAGCGGCGCTGGTTGGCTACGTCCTGATCGCTCTCGGGATGACCGCGCACTTGGCCCCGGCGACCTCGCGGCTCCCCATGTGGCCACGACAACGCCCGCGCGGGTCGTCAACCGAGCGCTCGCTCCAGGTCTTCCGTTAAATCCTGAACGTCTTCGAGCCCGATGGAGAAGCGCACCAGGCCGTCCGTGATTCCCTGCTTCTCCCGCTGTTCCTTCGGCACGCTTGCGTGGGTCATCGATGCCGGGTGTTCGATCAACGACTCGACTCCGCCGAGGCTCTCGGCCGGCACGATCACCTCGAGGCGTTTGAGCCGCTCGACGATCCGCGACGGATCGCGAGCCTCGAAGCTGAGCATCCCGCCGAAGCGGCGCATCTGTTTCTTGGCAACCGCGTGACCGGGATCGTCGGGGAGGCCGGGATAATGGACCTTCGCGACGGCCCTGTGACCTTTCAGGAATTTCGCGATGGCTTCGGCATTGTCGCAATGTTTCTCCATTCGGACCGCGAGGGTCTTGATCCCCCGCAGCGTGAGCCAACAGTCGAACGCGCTCGGAATCGCGCCGAGCGCGTTCTGGGAGAACTTGAGCTTCTCGTGGAGGTCGTCCCGGTTCATCACGAGGGCGCCCCCGAGCAGATCCGCATGCCCGCCGATGTATTTCGTCGTGCTATGGACGACCAGGTCGACGCCGAGCGTCAATGGATTCTGCAGTGCCGGCGACGCGAACGTGTTGTCGCACACGCTGATCGCGTCGTGTGCCTTGGCGATGACGGCCAGCTCCCGGAGGTCGACGACTTTCATCAGGGGGTTCGTCGGGGACTCCGTCCAGAGCATCCGGGTCTCCGGTCGGAATGCGTCCTCGGCGTCGACGAGGTCTCGCAGGTCGACGAATGTCGATTCGATCCCGTAGTTGCTCATGATCCGCGTGAAGATGCGATAGACCCCGCCATAGCAGTCGTCCGTCACGACGACGTGGTCTCCTTTCTTCAGGAGCGTGAGGGACGTCGTGATGGCGCCCATGCCACTCGAGAACGAGAGGGCGTACTTCGCGCCTTCCAGACCGGCGAGGCTGTTCTGCAGCGCGTCCCGCGTCGGGTTCGCGCCGCGCGCGTACGCGTACTGGTCCTGAGTCTTCCGGGAGTATGTCGAGGTCAGGTAAAGGGGCGGCGTCACCGCGCCGGTGCGAGGATCCGGTTCCTGCCCGACATGGATGGCCTTCGTGGCAAAGCGCATGGGATCGCCGGGGACGGAGTCGCGGGCCCGCCGTAAATAGGCTTGCTACGCGCGGCCCGCCAGATACTCGATGACGTCGATCCGGGTGATGATCCCTTCGAGCCGGTTCTCCTTGCCGATGACGACGGCCGGGTTGCCGCGCATCAAGAGTTTGTACACTTGCTCGAGGTCCGCCCCCGGCTCCACGATGGGGAATGGTTTCTCCATCACCTTGGCGACGTACTCGTCGTACATCTTCGGATTCTCGAGCAGAGCCTTCATGAGGATCTCCTCCCGCAGGCTGCCCACGAGGATGCCCGTGTCCATGACCGGAAGCTGGGACACGTTGTACTGTCGCATCATGTCGGCCGCCTCCCGGACCTTCGCGGCGATGTCGATCGTGATGACGCCGGGAATCGTTCGCTCCTTCGCCCGGAGGATCGTCATGAGCGGCGCGACCGGTTCCTCCAGGTAGCCCTGCTCCTTCAGCCACTCCTCGTTGTGCGCCTTCGACAGGTAGCGCTCTCCCGTGTCGGGCAAGAGGACGACCATCACGTCGTCGGGGCCGAGATTCTCCCCGATCCGTCTCGCCGCGACGACCGCGGCACCGCTTGAGCTGCCCGCGAGAATCCCTTCCTCTCGGGCCAGGCGGCGGGTCATCAGGTACGACTCTTTGTCCCCCACCTTCACGATTTCATCGATCGTGTCGAACCACGTGGACTCGGGCACGAAGTCCTCCCCGATTCCCTCGATCTTGTATGTGTGGGCCTTCATGGCCTCCTTCTTGTAGAAGTAGTCCTTCAAGATCGATCCGAGCGGGTCGACCCCGATCACCTGGACCTTCGGGTTCTTTTCCTTGAGGAACTTGCCCACGCCACTGATCGTGCCGCCGGTCCCCATCCCGCACACGAAGTGGGTGACCGTCCCGTCGGTGTCCCGCCAGATTTCCGGGCCGGTCGTCTCGTAGTGTGCCCGCGGATTTGCTTGGTTCGCGTACTGGTTGGGCAAGATCGAGTTCGGCGTGTCTCGATGGATCCGCTCCGCGACGCGGTAATAGGAGTCCGGGTGTTCCGGCGGGACCGCGGTCGGCGTCACGACGACCCGGGCCCCGAGGGCCTTCAGGAGATCGATCTTCTCTCGGCTCATTTTGTCCGGCATCGTGAAGACCGCGCGATAGCCCTTGATCGCGGCGACCATCGCCAGCCCGAGGCCCGTGTTTCCGCTCGTCGGCTCGATGATCGTCCCCCCGGGTCTCAAGAGCCCCTTCGCCTCGGCGTCTTCGATCATCTTCTCGCCGATTCGGTCTTTCACGCTTCCGCCCGGGTTCATCATCTCGAGTTTCGCGAGCGCGAGGCAGGGGACGCCCGCCATGATTTTCGGCAGCTTGACCAAGGGCGTGTTCCCAATCGTGTCGAGGATGCTCTCGAAGTATCGCATTCCTAGGCCGACCCCATCG
>VBMB01000040.1 GCA_005878525.1 Methanobacteriota archaeon | reverse complement strand
CGGTGAGAGCGGCGAACCCGTTCGACGCGTTCAGGATCTTGACGGTCGTGCCCGCTCCGGTCATCGTCACGGTGCTGGCTCCGCCTGTGAATGTCGAGCCTGCGCCGGATGTGTCCCAGTTACCGGTGACGGTCCATGCGCCGGTGGTCAGCGTCAGCGTACCCGACGCACCACCGGTCATCGCGACGTTCGATGCACTCACCGCGGATGCATTCGCCGTCAGGATGCCCGCATCGCCGATGGTGAGTGCGCCGCCGGTGAGGGTCAGGTTGCTCGTCGCGAGGGTCGTCGCTCCGGCCCCACCCTGGACAGACAAGGTCCCCGACCAGATGAGGCGGTTGGTCGCCATGGTGAACGTGACGGTCGACGCGCCGCTGTTGAACGCGATGTCGTTGAACTCGGCAGCAGCTCCCGGGAGGACGGCGAAGGTCATCGTCTGGGAGGCCAATGAGTTGAACGTGATGGGCGACGCGAAATTCCAAGACGCGGACGTGGACGCGTTCGTCCAGGATCCGGAGACGGTCCACGAACCGGCGCCGCCGGACGTGATGTAGCCGCCCGCATTGTTCACGGAAACATTCCCGGCCACCGAGATCGTCGATCCGTTTGACCGGAGGACTCCCGTGGCCCCGCTGACCGTCAGGCCACCGCCGACGGACAGGCCGTAGTTGGTCGCGGTGGTGTCGAAGGTGCCGCTGACCGTCAGGAGGCCGGCGAGTGTGGTCGCCGATGCCGCGGTGACGGTGCCACTGATCGTGAGTGCGCCGAAGCCGTTCGACGCGTTCAGAGTCTTGACGGTCTTCGCGGCTCCGCTCATCGTGACGGAACTGGAAGCCGCCGTGAAGACGGAGCCCGCTCCGGACGTGTCCCAGTTCCCTGCGACGGTCCAGGAGCCCGCGGCCGTGATCGTCCCGGAGGTCCCGCCGGTCATTGTCACGTTGGTGAGGCTCACGGCGGACGTACCCGCGGTCAAGCTGGCCCCGTTGTTCACGGTGAGGTTCCCTCCCGGGCCCGTCAAGGCGAGGTTCGCAGTCGAAAGAGTCGCGTTGTTGTTGAGGGTCAACGTGCCTCCCCATCGGAGGCTGTTCGTCGCCATGGTGAACGTCGCGGCGGCCGTCGGGCTGAACTGCACGTTGTTGAATTCCGAGGCTCCCAGGTTGGCGAAGGTCATGGTGCGAGACGAGCCGGAGTTGAAGACGACCGTGCCCGTTCCGGCGGACCACGATCCGCTCGTCGTCGAGTTCGTCCACGAACCGCCAAAGTTCCAAGTCGTCGCGCCGAAGCTGAAGTATCCCGAGGCGGCGATGCTGACATTGCCGGTGATGGTCTTCGTGCCCGCTGCGCCCCCGGTGATTCCACCCGCCATGTTCGCTGCGAGGGTGGCCACGGTCAGCGTGAAGGTGCCGCTCGCGAGGACTGAGCCGGCATTCACCGTCAAGGTCCCCGAGACGTCCACGAGGCCGGTTTGAGTGACCGTTCCCGCCGCCGAGATGACGAGGTTATTGAAGTTGTTGGTCGCATTCAGAATCGCGATGTTGGCCACACCGCTCATCGTCACCGTGCTCGTGCCCTTCGTGAACACGGAGCCGGCCCCGCTCGTGTCCCAGTTGCCGGTGCTGGTGAACGAGCTCGTCGTCAGCGTGATCGTTCCGCTCGACCCCCCGGTCATCGCCACGCTCGACACCGTGACCGTGGACGCGTTCGCGGTGAGGATGCCGCCGTTGCCGACGCTGAGTGCGCCACCGGTCAGACCGAGATTGGCCGTTGCGAGGGCCGTCGTCGAAGTACCGTCCGAGATCGTGAGCGTCCCGCCCCAGATCAGGGCCCTCGTCGTCATGGTGAACGTCTGGGCGGACGCCGCCGAGGAGGTGAACGAAATGTTGTTGAACTCATTGCCCGGGAGATTCGTCCCAGCGAACGTCATCGTCCCGCCGGTCGCACTCGTGAACGTGACCGTGCCCGTCCCGGGAGTCCATGAGGCGGACGTCGACGCGTTCGTCCAAGTCCCCGTGACGGTCCAGGTCGACGAACCCATGACGACGTAGCCGTTCGCGGCGCTGATGTTCACGTTGCCGTTGACCACGATGACGGACCCATTCGATGTCAAGCCTCCGAAGGTCGCAATCGCGAGCGCGCCCGCCGTGATGCCGAGGTTCGACGCCGACGTCGTCAAGATGGTCGGTCCTGTCGCCCCGCCGGTCGAGTTGCGGATTGTGAGCGTCGCGCCCATCCGGAGCGGGTTCGCCGCTATCGTGTAGGTGATGCTTGTGGTCACGGTGGCATCCAGGGTGAGATTGTTGAACTCGTTCGTCCCACCGGCCAGTGCAGCGAATGTCAGCGTCCCGCCTGCGGCATCTCGGATCGTCACCGTGCTCGTCCCCGCGGCCCATGAGGCGGAGGTGGAGAGGTTGGTCCACAGCCCGTTGACCGTCCAGCTCGAAGCGCCGAGATTGACGATCGTCCCCGCGGTGAGCACGTCCACATCGCCGGTAACAATGATGGTCGAATTTCGCGCCAGGACGGTGCCTTGAATCCCGAATGGGCCGTTGACCGTGAGAGCCCAGTTGGATGCGGTCGTGTCGAGCGTGCCGGTGAAGCCCGTCATGTCGATGCTCGCGATTGTGGTGGCTGCCGCGAGGGTCGTGGTGCCGGTGGGGGTGGCATTGAAGATCACATCGTTCGTCGCCACGGGAGTGCAGCTACACGTGGCCCCGCCGGATGTATTCGACCAGTTCGCACCCGTGGCCCAGGTCCCGCCGGCGCCGATCCGATAGCAATTCCCCGATGCCACGCCGCAGTTCGGGGTGGGCAACACGCGGAACGCGGAGATGACCCAGTCGGTGGCGTTGCCGTCCGTCCAGGTGATTGCCGTTCCAGGGAAGGGCATGTCGGCTCCCGCGCCACAAAAACTGTTGGGCGCGGCGGCGCACTGAGTCGGCGCGATCCCGTAGAGACTCGTCGCGGTGGCTCCCGTGCCGGTGACGGCCGTCGGTGCCGTGGTCCCTCGAATCCCCAGGACCGCGAAAGCCAGTTCGCCGGCGGATGCCGGGGAGATCGAGATGCTCGGATTCGCGGTCGTCCCGCTGGCCGTGGTTCCTCCTGCAGTCGGGGTCGTGGCCCAGACTCCCCCCAAGAGGACCGTTGCACACACCTGTTTCGCGGTGCCACTCACGAGCGTGGCCGTCATGGTCTGAGTGCCGCCTGGAATCACGCCTTGGTAGAACCACATCTCCGTGCGCACGATTCCGGTGCCGCTCGTAGCAGTCCCGGGGATCAGGCTCAGGCTCGCCGAGCCGTAGGTGACGCTTGTGTATGCGGTGGGTCCGCGATTGCTGAGCATCACCAGTACCGCGTTGTCCCCCGCCGCGGCCGTTTGAGATGTCGTACAGGTTCCGGCGGCAGGGTCGACGACCGTGACCGTCGTCGAATCCACCGACAGTGCATCGGCCTTCGCGTTCATCGTGAGGAGATCAAAGAACCAACCAATCCCCTCCTGGACTGACTCTCGGATTCCGACTCCGACCTCGTGCCAGTCGACCGGGGGGAACCACATTCGGAGGACGTGATCAATGGCAGCGCCCCACGTTTCCGGCGCTTGACTTGGATGAACGAAAACATTGAGATTTGGAGATGCGAAGGATACGGGCACGAGTCGCTCCGTCGGATACGGGGACTGCGCCGGGAGTACGAAGGTGACATTCGTGTAAGGCTGCAGATCATTCCCATGGAAGAGGAGCCGTTGCAATTCGGGCGTCAGTGCACGGCCGGGAATCGTGAGGCGACCGTCCGGCGTTCTAAACTGGGCGAGCGGGTCGGGCACGAAATGGCTTTCGACCACGAGGGCGGTGGTTGCCAGGATCACGAGCGCGAGCAGGAACGCGGCTCCCGCCCTCACGAGAACACCGGGCCGTGGAGGACGACTGACACGCCGCAACGAGCAGCGTTGCCGCTCATCGACGCGACGGAAGGACCGGGAGTTCCGGTTGGGGCGTTTCGTTCGACGTCGAGGAAGGAACCTGACAGTTCTGCGCATGAGACGTTCAAAGTCGTCACGACTCTGGCGAGCGTCTGGGTGGCTTTACAGCGGGTTCCGTTGGGACCTATTTAAGCGCCGTTTGGTGGTTATCTGACCTGATTCCCTTTGAGAAGTAGACTCGTCACTCGACCGTCACGCGCCCGGAGAGACGGGCCTCCATCGCCTCCAGCTCCGCCGCGCGCCTTCGGAGCTTCTCCTCGCGGTCGAGGAGTTCCAGAGCCTTCTGCTGGATGATCTTCACGCGCCGCTCGATGTCCTTCTTCGCTTCGTCCGGTTCGGCGCGGACTTCCGGGGCCTGTGGCTTCGCCTGGGCAAGGAGGGTCCGCTGCCGGTCCAAATCCTGCTCGCGGGTTGCGAGATCCTGCTCCCGACGCCCGAATTCACGGTCCCGTTCGTCGACCCGCGCTTCTCGATCCCGGACTCGCTCCTCGCGATCGAGGAGCTCGATCGCCCTCCGTTGAAGGAACTTGCGCTCCCGGGCGAGCTCGGCCTTCTCGCCCTCCATCGCCTTCCGAACTTCCTCGGAGACTTCGCCCGGAGGGCGATGAGACGCGACGAGGCGCTCTTTCGCCATCGAAGTGAAACGCTGGCTCAGGTCGGCCACGCGGCTCTCGATCTCACGGCGGGTCTTGTCTTCCTCGGCGGCCCGGGCTCCGGCCTCGGCCCGTTCTTTCTCGAGGACGGCGACCGATTCCTTCGCCTCCTTCTCGAGTTGCGCGATCCGCGTCGAAGCCTCTTGGTACCGTGTCTCGAGATCGGTCTTCGCCGCGACGAGCGCCTTCCGCTCCTGCTCAAACGCTTGTCGCGCGTCGGAACTGGCTTTCGACTCCGCTTTCTTCGAATCTTCGTTGGAGCTCGCCGCGAGTTGTTCCGCGATTTCGAGGGTCTTCGCGGATCGGGAGGCCCCTTTGGAGACCGCGTCCTGCAGTTGGGTCGAATAGTCTGCGAGGGCCGCAAGCCTCGCCTTCTGGCGGTCGAGTTCCTCCTGGCGCCCGCTCAGGTTCGCCGCGTCCGCTTTGAGCTTGGCCTCCAGTTCCGCGAGGGATTTTTCCTTCGCCTGGAAACGTGCGTCGCGTTCCGCGAGCCCTTTGTCGAGATCCGGCTTCGGCTCGGCGGCGCGGGCCGGCGCGGGACGGCTCGCGGCGGCCGCGAGATGCGAGTCCGCCGCGGTGAGGAGGAGGGCGGTCCAGTTGACATCCTCCGGTGCGAGTTGTCCGCGAGACAGCAGGACGAACACGAACTTGCCACTCTGAAACGCCGTGAAAACGTATTCGCCCACGAACAGCGAGTCGCGGTCCCCGATCCCCTCGTCGGGCAGGACCTTCAAGAAGTCGTTGTAGTCGATCGGGCAATCCGAATCGAGAATGTACTCGCCTGCCATTTCCCCGCGCTCGTCGAGGACGTAAATTTTCTTGAGCTGAGCCCGAGCGACCTTCTTCAGCGGAGCGGCCATGAGGATTCCGGAGACGACTGGGCCGAGGCCTCGGACTACGAGACCGGAGAGCAGAGCTTCGATCGCCCCTTGCATACGCTGGCCGCCTTGGTCGCGAGGGCATCTCCTCGCGGTCGTGTACGGAGGAATCGAGCGGCCCGCGCCTTATTTAAGAAACGGGCTTTGGTTATCGGTCGTGAGAAGGGCCGCTCGTCGGGCCGACAGAACACCGACGGCCTCCGGGCGGTTCCTTCGGTTCCGTGTCGGGTCAGACCAAGGAGCGGGCCCGTTCCAGATTGTCGACACCGAGCGCGAGTTGGGCATGCCCGCCTACCGTGCCGAGATGAATCGCGCTGACGACATCGACCCCGGCGTCACCGAGTTTTCGGGCGAGGGCAGCGAGGGCCCCGGGCTTGTCATCGAGGCGCACGACGAGGACGGTCCGCGTTGAGCACGTGTAGCCGCTCTTCATGATCGCCTCCCTCGCTTGCATCGGCTGATTCACGATCAGGCTCACGTAGGATCGCCCGCCTGCGGATTCGGCGCCGATCGCGTCGATGTTGATCCCCGCCTCTCCGAGAATCGCGGCGAGTTTCGCAAGCTCCCCCGGCCGGTCCGGGACCTCCATGTCGATTTGGATCATGTCCCCTCGGGAAGGACATGGCAGTGCGAGGCTACAAGCGTTGCGCGCCGTCGCGTGGCGGCAGATCGCTTATGGGATGCGGAGTCCTCACTCGTCCGAGTTCATGCGATTCACACTTGCCTACGTCGGGATTCAGGTCCGCGACCTGGAGCGTTCAATCTCATTCTACCGGGATGTCTTGGGGATGCGGGTCGTCCGCCGTCGGCGCGTCCCGGAAACGGGCGGCGAATGGGCGGAGCTTCGGAGCGCCGGGTCGAAGCAGTTGCTGGAGCTGAACTGGTACCCGGACGGTTCCAAGTTCTTCGCCGGACCGTATCGCAACGGGGACGAGCTGGACCACATCGCGTTCGAGTGCGAGGATGTCGAGCGGGCGTACCGGGAGTTGCTGGCGAACGGAGCCCGGGCCGGGCACCCGCCCTTTGCCGAGGGGGAGAGTTGGCTCGCCTACGTCGAAGACCCGGACGGAATCTGGATCGAGTTGACCGGCCCGATTCCCGACCAATAGGTCCGCAGCACCGTCCGACTGGTGAGGTTCTTGTCTCGTCCGATTCATGGGCTGTTATCCGGTTCCGAATTCGCTATCACGCGGGATAACGGCGCCATTTGAATAATATATTGAGCGAGGGAACGGGGACGCGACTGGGCCGGGGAATTCCCTGCCCGGGAGACGCCGACTCGCATGCGCGCCCACGCCTCGCGGTACTCGATGAGAAGCGTTGCGGTCGTCCTCGTCCTCCTCGGCTCCATCGGCGCGGTCCTCCTCGTGACCTCTCCGACCGCGAGTGCGCTCACGTACGTCCGAGGGGTGATCACCGTGGATACCACGTGGGGGGTCGCCGACACGACCTACATAGTGACCGGTCCGGTCACGGTCCGGGCGCCGCGGACGTTGACAATCACGCCCGGAACGACGGTGAAGTTTGATTCCGGCGTGCATCTCTTCATCGAAGGCCGACTCATGGCCGCCGGCACCGCGGCCAAGCCCATCACGTTCACCTTTAACGGCACCAGCTCTCCATTCACGTGGGGTGGTATCCAGTTCAATGCCAGTTCATCCGGATCGGTTTCTTGGTCGACCTTTGATCGAGTCGACCGGGCGGTCACGGCGACAGACAGCTCGCCGAACGTCACCAGCAACACGGTCATTCAGGCGGGTCTTGGTTTCGGTTTCGTCCGATCGCAGAGCATCGTCTCGAACAACACGATCCGTCGGGCGACGAACCTTGGGATCTATGCGAACGCCTCATCTGCCCAGATCGTCGGCAACTCAATCAACGGGACCGGGCTCGGGATCCAAGTCGAGTTTGGTGGCAGCCCAGCGATTTCTCGCAATACGATCACGAACGTGAGCGGTACCTTCGCGATCGGCATCCTCGTGACCAGCGGCGCCGCGGCATCGATTGACGGGAACTCGATTCGAGGTGTGCGCGGATCCGGCGGTGGGCCTGGGTCGATCCCCGGAGCCTCCGGCCGAAACGGATCGTTTGCCGCCGGGATTTATGCGTACGGAGTGCCCTCCGTTTCGATTTCATCGAACACGATTGACACCGTGATCGGCGGACGGGGCGGCGATGGTCAAGCGAACCCCGGCGGGACCGCCGGTCGCGGCGGGAACGGAGGCGCCGCTGCGGGGATCGTCGTCGCGGCCACCCCGGATGCGACCGTCGCGTGGAACACGATCGCCAACGTCACCGGCGGATCCGGTGGTGCCGGGGGCGGTGGTGTCACGACGACCACGGGCGGCCGAGGCGGGGACGCGGGCACGGCCGTCGCAATCGAAGTGGCCGGTTCGGCGATCTTGGGCCGGGTGTGGGGGAACGCGGTCGATGTCATCACCGGCGGGAACGGCGGACCGGGTGGGAGCGGCGGGACGACGAACGGCAACGGAGGGGTCGGTGGAGACGCGGACGGCCTCTTCCTGATCACCGTAGTCAACGTCGACGCGAGTGGCAACTTCATCCAAGCGGTTCAAGGCGGGATCGGCGGGAACGGCGTCCTGTCCGGCGGCGCGACAACCGGAAACGGCGCGACCGGCGGCGCGGCGAACGGTGCGGCCGCGTTCTATGTGTCCGGATCCGCGACCATCCATGCGAACACGTTCCAGACGCTCGCGGGCGGGGACGGTGGCCGCGGCGTGCGAGGCGGCTACGGCGGGAACGCGACCGGGGTCGTCACCTTCGGGAACAACGATGGGAGGTTCAACGCCACGCAAGTCACTTTCAACCAAATCGTCACCGTGACGGGAGGAGCCGGAGGACTCGGAGCCCGCTTCGGTGGCAACGGAGGCGCCGCCGCCGGCATCGCGAGTGTGTTCGTCTCTCCGACTCTTGCCTCGAACTGGGTCTCGACGCTGCAGGGCGGCCGAGGCGGGGATGCGTTGGACATGACGGATGGCGGCCGAGGCGGAGACGCGCTCGGCGTCGCCTCGGGGCTGGTCGCGAACGGCCTGTCTTCGGGCGACACGATTTCCGGCGTGACGAAAGGCGGCGCGGGCAGTGGGGTCCCGGTCCAGACCTCATACGCGGACGGATACTTCGTCATCGGCAACCAGACCTTCAGGACCCGGTTCACGGCCGATAACGCGACGTTGACCTCGATTGGAACCTACGAGTTCTACGTGGAAAATTATACCGAAGTCGTCGCGGTGAATAGCCCATTCACGAAACTCGCGGTAATGGCCGCCGGCAATCTGACGGTCCGGAACTATCTCGAAGTCGACGCCCTTTGGCCAAACGGGCTCACGCCGGTCGCGGGAGCCCGCATTGCCGTCATGGATGGCGGCACGCGGGTTTGGGATCGCCCGGCTCCGTCCGGAGTCCAACCGTGGATTCTCGTCACCGACAGGATCTACATCAATTCCCGGATCCCGACGGACAATCTGACCCAGGCCAGCGTGACGTATCTCCCGTATTCGTTCACAAACGATCCTCGATTTGTGGATATGGCCACGAGCCACACGGAGTCGTTTGTCATGGTGGACACGGATCCGCCGATCTCCGCGGCAAGTCCCTTGCCGAAGTACGAGAGCGCCCTCACGTTCACAGTTGCGTACACCGCGTCGGACGGAAACGGAACCGGCGTGGGGAACATCACCCTGTGGTACCGAACGGGAGGCGGCGGTGGATGGAAACCGTGGGCGACCCAGCCGGCCGGGAACGTCGGTCAATTCACGTTCACCGCTTCCGCGGACGGCTTATATGAGTTCGCGACGACGGCGGACGACCGCGCGGGCAATAAACAGTCGGGTCCCTCGGCAAACGATACATGGACGATCGTCGACACCGTTCGACCCGGATCCCACGTGAAGACGCTCGGTCAGTACCAGAACCGGAGCTCATTCACCGTGTCTTGGGCGCCCGATGCCGGGGTCACGGACATCGTTTCGTACACGATCCAGTACAACGCCGGCGCGGTCGGTTGGAGGGATTGGCTCGTCAATACCACCGCGACATCCGGGACGTTTGCGGCCGGCGGACAAGGGGTCTACCAGTTCCGGTCGAAGGCCAAAGACGCTGCGGGTAACCTCGAGGTCCCAAGCGGCAACGACACGTGGACCATCGTCGACACAATCCCTCCGTTGTCTCACACATTGCCACTCCCGACATACGAAGCTTCGCTCAGCTTCACGGTCTACTGGGAACCCCGCGAAGGCACCACCGACATCGTGTCGTACGTGATCCAGGTGAAGGACAACGCCGGCGTCTGGACGGATTGGCTGGTGTCGACGGGCACCTCGTCCACGTTCACGGGCCAAGACGGCCACACCTATCAGTTCCGCTCGGTCGCAACGGACCGTGCAGGGAACGTCGAAACGCCTCCGAGCGGCAACAATTCGTGGACCATCGTCGACGTGACTCCTCCGGACTCGTCGATGACCGCGTTGCCCAGGTACGAGAACGCGCTCCAATTCGCAATCGCCTGGGGCCCCGTGACGGGCACCGCGGATATCGCGGCCTATCGGATCCAGTGGAAAGACGGGGCGAATCCATGGACCGACCTGGTCGGTTACACGAACACTACGTCGACGGGCGCGACGTTCGTAGGTCAAGACGGTCATGTCTACGCATTCCGATCGATCGCCCGTGATCGTGCGGGCAACGTGGAGACGGCTCCTGCGACGAACGATACCTGGACCCTCGTCGATGTTACGCCGCCCGTGGTCACGGAGTCCCGGCCAGCGGGCGCGAACACGAACCTCACTCCGTGGATTGTCGTGACTTTCAGCGAACCAATGGACCGCTCTTCGGTTGATCGGGCATTCTCAATCACTCCCGCGATGGACGGGACGTTCGTGTGGAGTTCAGATTCCCGCGTTGTCACGTTCGTCCCCGCGCGTGACTTGCAGTCCGGGACGACGTATTTCGTCGCGATCGATCCCACCGCACGGGACCTCGCCGGGAACACGATGGGCCAGTCGAAGACGTTCCAGTTCTCGACCGCCCCGGGATTCTTCGCGGAGTTCTGGTGGGTCCTCGTCCTCGTCGGCGCTGCGGCCGCCGCGGCGATGTTCATGATCCTGCGGCGTCGACAAGCGGGTGCGTCGAAGCCGGTTTCCCCTGCGACGACGGCGAGCAAGCCCAGCGACGCGATCGTCGAAGACGTGTTCCTCCTCAATCACAAAGACGGACTCCTGATCAAACACGAGACCCGCCGGCTGAGGCCCGACGTGGACACGGACATCTTGAGCGGCATGCTCACGGCGGTGCAGGCGTTCGTGAAAGACGCCCTGCGCGGCGATGACTACGCCGACCTGAACGAGATGACGGTCGGCCACATGCACATCTTGATCGGCCGGGGCAAGTGGCTCGTCCTCGCGGCGAGAATCGAAGGGGACGGCACGCAGAGTTGGACCAGCCAGATCGAGCGGTGCATCAAGGACATGGAAGACCATCACTGGGACCAGATCGAGGACTGGGACGGGGACATGGGCCTCGCCCGGGTCCTGACGCCGTACATCAAGAAGTTGATCCAGGGCGGCTATACCTAGCGCAGGCCGCGCGACGACACGCGCCGCAATGCGGCCCGACACTCAGTCCATCGTTCGCTACAACAAATCGTCTCGCGAATCGCGGATGCGCCGCGTGTTTTGCGCGACGCGCATGCGCGTGCACACGGCGTTGACGGGATTGTCGCATCTTCAGTACCGATAACAAAAGCTTTAATTCCGGATGCCACTTTCTAACAAGGGATGGGACGAGGCGGCAGCTTGTTCCACAGACTCGCGTCCCCAGAGCAGATGCTGTCGCGTCCCGACCGAATCGCGCGCGCAAGCCCGCGGTGATCCAAAGATGGCGAGTGATGAGGGCGACGGAAAGGTGTCGAAGTCGGCGGAGGAAGTCCGAGACGAGTTCGAGGAGAAGATGGATCGCCTTCGTCGGCAGTACGAGCGTGACCTGCACTCCTTCCGCTACGAGATCGAGGAACGGGAGTACCGCCTGAAGGCGTACGAGGACAAGTTCAACAAGATCAAGCAACCGCCGCTCCTCTACGCGTACGTCGTCCGCAAGGAAGGGCCCGACCTCGACGGGAACCAGGTGGTCGTGGCGCGCGCGACGGAACTCCTGAAAGTCTCGACCGGCCTGGTCGACAAGTCTCAGCTCGGCGTTGGCCAATACGTCTGGGTACATCCGCAGACCTACGCGATCGTGGAAGGCAGCGCGGTCCGCAACCAGGGCGTGATCGCGAAGGTCGTCGACATGATGGACGGCAAGCTCGTGATCTCCGTGGAAGGGGACATGGAGAAGCGCCTGATCGATTGCGACAAGAACGTCTTCAAGAAACTCAAGCCCGGATTCCAGATCGGCGTCTTGCCTCCGACGATGGAGGTCCTCGAGATCCTCCCGAACCTCGAGGTCAAGTCGCTCCTGCTCGGCGAGAAACCGAACGTGACCTACGGGGAGATTGGCGGACTCATGGAGGCGATCGAGCGGATCAAGGACGTCGTCGTCCTGCCGTATCAGGAGGCGAAGCTGTTCGCGCAGATCTCCCTCGAGGCGCCACGCGGGATCCTGCTGTACGGTCCTCCGGGTTGCGGGAAGACTCTGCTCGTGAAGGCGATCGCGACGGAGAACGACATGACCTTCTTCAACGTCAGCATCGCGGACGTCCTCTCGAAGTGGGTCGGGGAGAGCGAGCGCATCATCAAGGAGATCTTCCGACAGGCGCACGAGAAGAAGCCGAGCATCGTCTTCTTCGACGAGATCGAGGCCCTGTTCACCGTCCGCGGGATGATGGACACCTCCGGCGTCCACAAGAACATCATCGCGCAGATCCTGAGCGAGATGGACGGACTCGTCGAGTTGCACGACGTCTTCGTGATCGGCGCGACGAACCGCGCGGACCTCGTGGACCCCGCTCTCCTGCGGCCCGGTCGGTTCGACGAGATCATCGAGATCCCGCGCCCGGACCGCAGGGGGGCGGAGGAGATCCTTCGGATCTACCTGAACGAGGACTTGCCGACCGCGGAGAGCCTCGACGAGACGTACGGGGGCCACAAGGAGGCGGTCGACGCGCTCCGCCGCTTTGTCCTCGACGAACTCTATGGAGAGAACAAGTGGGTCAAGGTCAAGCTCGACGCCGAGGCGAAAGAGGCGATCAAGACCGTGAAGCGGAAGGACATCATCTCCGGCGCCATCATCGAGGCGATCGTGACGACCGCGAAGAAGAACTTCGTGAAGCGGGTCATCCGGCTCAAGAAGACGGAGCGGAAGAAGGAAGGCCTCACGATGAAGGACCTCGACATGGCGATCGACGAGGAGAGCAAGGAGCACGCGATCACGGAGATGTACGTCTACGAGAAGCGCCAGCGGGAGGTCTTCCGGACCGGTGCGGACCCGATGGTCGGGTGACGCATGAGGAAGATGGTCCAGGGGACCGAACACGAGTACACGCTGTACTGCCGCAAGATGGGCACGATGGGGTTCGATCCCCACATGATGGCGCTCGACCTGCTACGCGATTCGGATTTGCACCTGGCCGGCGAGTTCATCACGAACGGCTCGCGCGTCTACTACGACGTCGGGCATTTCGAGGTCAGCACCGCGGAGACGACGAACTTCCATGACGTCGTCATCTGGGAGAAAGCCGGGGAGAAGGTCCTCGACTGGCTCCGCCGCGTCATGGAAGAGAAGTACACGGGCGACATGAAGATCCACGCGTTCAAGAACAACACCTCGCCGGACGGGACCTCGTACGGGTCCCACGAGAATTACTGCGTCTCCCGCGATGTCCCGTTCCCGGGCCAGTTCATCCGCGACCTCGTCCCGCATCTCGCGACCCGCATCATCTACACGGGGGCGGGCGACATCGTCCGCGGGAAGTACGTGCTCTCGCCGATGGCCTTCCTCACGTCCCAGGTGGTCAGCGGGGAGACGATGCACGACACCGGAATCCTGAACACCCGCGACGAACCCCACGCCGACGGCCGTCTGTGGCGGCGCCTCCACGTCATCGTGGGCGACGCGCTGATGAACGAGACCGCGATCATGCTCCGTCACTTCGTGACCTCGGGCGTGCTGCAGCTCATGGAGGATGGACGCCTGGACGACGTGCCTCGGCTGAAGGATCCGATCCGGGATCTGTGGCACAATGTGGAGATCCGGAATCCGGAACAGTGGAAGGTCGAGCTCGAGGACGGCCGGACCGTTTCGCCGATTGATATTCAGCGGTACTATCTCGAGAAGATTGAATCGATCGTGAAGGACGACTGGGAACGCCGCGCGTTGCGGACATTCGAGGAGGTGCTGGACGGCCTCGAGAACCGACGGTCGAAAGAACTGGCGCACAAGGTCGAATGGCTCGATCGGTACATCGCGATCCAGGAGGCCGGCGAGAAGAAGGCCGGACCCGACGTCGAGATGATGGCCTGCAAGCAATACTCCGAGATCGGCGCGGAACGGTCTCTGTTCTACAAGCGGCAGCGCGCCGGTTTGGTCGATCGCATCACGGACGACGATGCTATCAAAAAGGCGATTCAGGAGCCGCCCAACGACACCCGAGCGGCGCTAAGGCGGGAGCTATGCGACACCTTCAATATCGAGATGATTGATTGGTCTATGCTGATCGTGAACGACGGGACGCGCAGGCGAATCGATCTCCTCGATCCTTACGCCACGAAGATGGAGGCACCCTATGCCACAGCAAGTTGAGGAAAAGCCGAAGAAACGGAAGAAGAGCGAGAAGAAGCTGGAGTTTGAGGCCGGCAAGGTCTTCACCCCTGGCGAAGTGAAGGAAGAGGACTTCGAGCTCGACCTGGAAAGTGCGAAATTTCGTGCCCAGAAGGGGGAAGGAGGAGACCGGCGTGCCTAGTAGTTTCACTGACCCCTGGCCGAATTCTTGATTGACGCTCGACGTAGTTCATATTCTTCATCGTTCCCTCTGTGAAGTATGTCGCTGGCTTCGTAGACGGGGAAGCCCAGGTATGTCTGAACCGGATACCCCGGCGACGTTCGTATGAATACTGCGTAAGAATTTCGATTTACAACACCGACCGAGCCGTGCTCACGGAGATCCGGGAGGGTTGGGGCGGCATCCTGACGAGCGTGGCCTCGCGGAATCCTCGATGGAAGCGGAGCTACGCGCTCATCTGGACGAATGCCGCCGCCGCCAGATTCCTGTCCGAAATTGCGCCACATCTGAGGGTCAAGTCAAAGCAAGCGGCGACACTGTTCCAATTCCTTCGCCACCTTCGTACGTGTCGCCGTAGGAGGGATCGATACGGCCGGCTTCTCCCCCTGTCCAACAGACAACAGAGAATTCGTGAGGCATTCTATCGGCGCCTCAAGAATCTCAATATGAAGGGTCCGACCCAAGCCCAACGGCGTCAACGGGTGTCCGCCGAGAGTCGCCAGCTTCCGATACCGTCGGCGGCGTACCTCGCGGGCTTCATCGATGCGGAGGGCAGCGTGAGGCTCACGAAGAACCATTTCCCAGGCTGGAATCCCCAGTACGGAGCGAGGGTTCAGGTGTGCAACACGAATCGAATCGTCTTGGAAGATCTTCGGCGGACGTTCGGTGGCGTCATTACGTACCAGCCGAGACGTAGCGTTCGTTGGAAGGACTCCTATCAGCTAGTCTGGACGGGGCGAAGGGTCGAGCCACTCCTGCGCGCGGTGGAGCCGCATCTTCGCCTTAAGCGGAGAAACGCACGAATCGTAAAGCAGTTCATCGAGCACCGAAAGAGGACGCACCAAGGCCGGGCTGGACGATTCTTCGGACACCTGCCGAA
>VBMB01000096.1 GCA_005878525.1 Methanobacteriota archaeon | reverse complement strand
CGGCGATCCACGCGGACCGCCGGTTCCCGAGTCCAGACCTGAACGAGGAGACCGGACAGCAGCCCGAGCGCGGCGCCGATCACGAAGAGCGCGCGCATCGACGACAGCTCCGCGCTGAGCAGTCCCGGTCCGATGGCGAGCCATGCGACCCCCATGCCCAATCCCGCGACCCACCCGATCGCGCCGATCCGACTCACCAGGGCGAGCCGCGCCGGCCATTCCGCTCGCTTCGAGGTCTCCATGAGGAGGACCGTCCCGGCGGGGCCGCTCGCCGCGCCCAAGAAACCCGCGAGGAGATTCGCGAGGTAGAACTGGGACATGGTCCCGCAGAGGGCCATCGCAAAGAGGGCGAGCCCGCTCCCGAGGAAACCGATCAGGAGGAAGATCTTGCGGCGCGCGGTGCGATCGGAGAGCGATCCCCATAGGATGAAGGCGGGGACCGACGCGAGGCTCGTGGCGGCCGCGATGATCCCGACCGTGAGGAGCGATCCTCCGAGTGCGTACGCGAACAGCGGAATCAAGGTCGACGTCGCGCCGCCGGCGACGCCTTGCGGGAGGTACGAGTAGAACCAATGAGACCCGTCCGTCCGGTCCATCCCATCCCTTCGGCTCAGGCGAGGCGGCGCACCCGCGGCGACGTATAAGGCCTTTCCTCCGCAATCACAGGAGGTCGAAGACGAGCTTCGCGGCGGCGATGAACAGGACGATGATGAAGAGCAGCGCGACGGATCGAGTCCTCAACTTCTCGAGACCCCAGCGCGAACCGAGGTACGCGCCGACGAAGACGACCGGCATCAAGATCGGGATCAGGACGAACTCCGCGGGCCAAGCGAAGCCCCCGGGACGGAGGGCCAGGTCGACCACGTAGGCGGCGAAACCGACCGCCGCCGTCGGGATGATCAACAGCGACGACGTCCCGATCGCCTTCCGAGTCTTTCGGCCGAGGACATAGACAAGAAGTGGAACGTTCAGCAAGCCGCCGCCGATCCCCATGCTCCCGGACAGGAAGCCGGACCCCGTCGTCGCGGCCGCCGTTCCGCCGACCCGGGGCGGCGTCAACGCGGAGTCGTCGTCCTCGTCGACGGAGCGGACGTTCTTCACCCAATCTCGGACCATGTACAGTCCGAAGACGATCAGCACCGCGGCGAAGAACGCCTCGAACGTTTCCTGATTCAGCACCTTCAGCGTGAAGACGGTACCCACGACGGCTCCGATGAGCGCGCCCGTCAGGAGGACGCCACCGAGGCGGAAGTCCACGAGTCCGCGCCGGTGATGGTTAATGACGGACGAGGTCGCCGTCATGATTGTCAGCGTGAGGGAGATCGGCACCGCCAAATCCTTGTCGGGCACGCCGGTGGACAGGAGGATCGGCACGAACAAGAGGCCGCCGCCGAGGCCCAGGTTCGCGTAGATGAACGCCACGCCGAAAATGAGGACGGCCTGGATCAAGAGCAGGACCGCGTCCATGCGACGCGAAAGTCGGTGCCGTATTAATTACTGACGAGAAATATCGGGACTTGGACGGTGCGACCGAATTGGTCCTGCTCGTGCGATTTGGGGAAATTGCGTTGAAGAGCCGGTTCGTGCGCCGCCAGCTCCGCGACCGACTCGTCGGCAACATTCAGGACCTCTTCGCGGCCGAAGGCGTCGAGTGCATCACGGACTCCGACGAGGCGCGCGTGTATGTCTACGCGGACGACGTGGCCCGGGCACGCTCGATCCTCACGCGGGTGTTCGGCGTCGTCTCGATCAGCCCCGCCGTGGAGACACATGCCGACCTCGCGTCGCTGCGGCACGTCGTCCTCTCCGAGGCGAAGTGGTCCCTCGCGGCCGGGAAGACGTTCGCGCTTCGGACGCGACGCGTGGGTACCCATCCGTTCACGAGCCAAGACCTGGCGCGCGAGCTCGGCGATGTCGTGCGTCTCGCCCATCCAGGAGTGCGCGTGAATCTGTCCCACCCCGATATCGAAATCCACATCGAGGTGCGCCAGAACCGCGCCTTCGTGTTCCGGGAAATCTGGACTGGACCCGGCGGGCTCCCCCTCGGAAGCCAGGGCCGGGGCCTCGCAGTGGTCAAGGATCGTGAGGGCATGGTCGCGGCGTGGATGGGGATGAAGCGCGGTTGCCGGATCGCCGTCGCGACGGCTCCAGGCGAACCGCTCGTCGAGCCCCTCCGCCGGTGGGACGTCCGTCTGAAGGTCCTCGACTTGCCGCCCAACGGACGGCTCGCAGAGCTGGTGAAAATCACCCGCGCGGACGCGGTATTCCTCGGGACCCGGTGGTCCTCCTTCGACCCCGGAGATCGCGGCGGCCTCGACGTTCCCGTGTTCGAACCGGTCATTGGACTCTCGGACGAGGAAGTCGGACGCCTCGCGTCCCACATCGAGTCGCCGTGAGATTACTTGCCCGTGCGATCGTGGGAGCCGATGCTCGGCCGGATCTTCTCGGCCCCTTTGCCCTTGTACAGGAGGCCGCGGCCCTTCTTCCCGGCGGACGTCAGGCCGCGGAACACGCGGCCGCGGTTCGCGGGATTGCAGATCCAGTTGATCTTCGGATCGTTCCGGATCGCAGGATGGTTCGGGTCGACGAGGATCACCTCGTAGTACTTGTGCGTCCCGTCCTCACCGACCCAATACGAGTTGAGGACCTCCATGTTCGGATAGTGCTTGGCGGCCCGCTCCTCCGCGATCCGCTGAATCGACTTCGCCATCGTGATCTTGACGAGCCCGCGGCGTTTTGGGTGTCGCCCGCCCATCGGGCGTGGCCTGCGCCGGCCCCCGCGCCGGACGCGCGCACGGACAACGACATACCCTTGCTTTGCGCGATATCCCAATTCGCGTGCACGATCAATTCGCGTCGGCCGCTCCACGCGGACGAACGCATTACCGCGGCGCCACTCGATCATCCGCTGAAAGTGAGTCTCCTTGACCACGCCGCGCCGAGGATTCTTCCACGCCTGTTTGACGAACGCGTACAGGTTCCGCGGACGAGCGGGTGGCTTCGCTTCCCCTTCCGGGGCAATGCTGAGCTCCGGTTCCGGAGCCTTTGGGGTTTCGTCGGCCATGTCCCAACCCCCTGGATTTACGGATTCGCCCGCAGGTACATCTCCCGACCAGGGTCGTCGAAAGCGCCGCGCCAAGGGGGCGAGACTATTAAGCCCTTTCCTCCGACCGCGGTCGCCTCCCCGAGGGACGCACGTCTCGGAGGGCCTTTACTTCGACCGAAAAAGCGGAATCCCGAATGTTCGCGGAAACAAATTGGATATTCCGGGGACGCCATCGTTGAGTCGACCATGTTCGTGGATTCTCCGCTTGTTCCCTCGATATGGTACGACACCCCGACCTTCGGCGTGGTCCGAAGTGGAATTGCAAGAGCCTTTCGATGGCTATCCGCCGCCTTGGCCGTGTACGCCGGGTCTGCGGCGATGGCGAGCGCGTCTGTGGGGCTATGGTTGCTTGCTATGGAGACGTCGAACCGCGCGGATCCGATCTCAGGCGTCTTCAATCTAGCCGGAGCGATCACCACGCTCGCCGCGGCATTTCTGGCCCTCGCGGCGTTGGTCCTCCTGCTCGTCGGATCCGACAAGTTGCGACCCTCTGCGCAGGTCGTCCTCAGGACGACGACTCCCGTCTTGCAGTGGTATCGAACTGGCCTGGTGTTTGCCTTCACGCTCGGCATGCTCACCGCGCTCTCCGTTGTGGGTTGGATGGTCTCTCGGGGTCCGTCGATCTTCGGGCCCGTCGTTCTGGCGCTGAGCGGGGCGACCGCGATCGCGTTCCTTGCCGCTGTGCTCTTGCCTCTGCATGCGCTCGTCCCGCAGAACCGGAGGACTGGCCTTCGGATCGTCGCGGCACTCTCAATCACGGCAATCGTGGCGGAGACCATCGTCCCGATGAGCACGATGTCCGGAAACCCTCCCGCCATGAATTGGATGACACTCGGCGGCTTCCCGCTCCTGAACCTACATTTCGTCTTCGGGGCCATTGTGGCCCTGTGTAGCGCTTTTCTCGCACGGAGCTACTGGAGTGTTGCCGTCGATCTCAAGGGCCACCCGCGCGGCCCCGTCACGATGCCGGAACGCGTCGCCTGAGCCGGCGGGGTTTGCGCCCGTTCGGCTCGAGCCCGCGCAGATAGGACTGATGAATCAGCGCGGCCGCGGCTGCGACCTGGCGGATGGACCGCACCTCGACTCTCGTCCGGAACCAACCCCAACCTTGAGTCGGCGGCGCACGTTTCGCGAGACCGGAGTCGTCCTGGAGTTCTCGAGGGGACGGCAGAAGGAAGATTTGAACGCGTCCTCCAAGGGGGCGTATCTCAGCGAATATCCGACTCCCCTTGCGGCTTCGCCATGAGATCCAATGCTCGCTCACATGTTCGTCGATCCGGTCATCTCGTCGCCCAGCGGCGAGTTGCAGTCGATTCCGCAGCCCGCGCACAATCTCCCTCGACGAGTCGCTCGTCCGTTCGAGTGCCGTTGCCAAGGTTTCAACCCCCTGATTCTCCAACCTGTTTCCGCAGGATGAAGAGGAACTTGAAACCGCGGAGGAAGAAGTTGAAGCGCCGGGCCCGGTGCTCCCACATGGGTGACGCAGACCGGTCGTGATGGCGGACGAGCACAATCGTGTCGATCGGCTCGAACCGCCGCTCGAGCAACCCGAGGAGCCGGAAACCCACCGGCGTGTAGACGCCTCCGCGGTACTCATCGGCGATGATCCAGCCGAGAATGCCGCCGGGGCGCAAGACCCGATGGGCTTCGGAGGCGACCTTTTCCATCTCCTCATAGAAGCGCGCGTCGCGGCAGGAGATCCGGCCGAGACATCGGGAGTCGGCGCTGTAGACGACGTTGTCGGAGTACGGAGAATCAATCACCGCCAGAGCAGCGGTCTGCGCCAAGAGGGGCCACGATCGGGCATCGGCACGGAGGATGTGTGGCCGACGGGGCGCGAGGTCGAACGAGACAGCGCGCCGACCGAGCGCTCGGGCCACGTCCCCGATCGTCCCGGACCCGGCCATGGGGTCTACGACGAGTTCGCCGGGAGCCGTGTACCGACGGACAATGTTCGCGGCGCAACCGGCCGGGGTGACTCCGTTGAAGGAGGCGTCGCCCGCATCCGGATGTCCCGCGGACTGGGTGGGGAAGTCCCACGTCGTGTACGCTTCGAGGTCGGTGCGTCCGAGCATCGCCCACGCCTCGGCGGGCAGGGAGGAGGGAGCGGACGAAGGGGTCGGCGCCATCATCCAATCCCATGTCGCCTTCCCATATGAACGGCGACCCGAGGGGGAGATGTCGGAGATGGAGCGCTGCGGCCGCGTTCGCGAACCGAAGCCATTCCTTGACCGACGGCTGGGTGAGTTTCGCGTACGCGTAGGCAGCGTTGAAGACGTCTCCGCATCCCGTTGGGTTGTCAATCGCAACATCGAACGCGGCACTTGAGACGACGCCAGATGGCGTGATGGCGGTCGCCCCCCGGTCGCCCTGATGGATCACGACCTCTCCGGCGCCGAACGAGCGAAGGCGCTTTCCCGCTTGAATCGGAGAGTGTTCTCCCGCAACGGCCGCGACCTCCGTCTCGTTCCCGAAAAAGACGTCGACATGAGGGAGACAGATTCGGACCGCTTCGATCCGCTCTTCCGGCCACCCCTGAGGATCCGTCGACACATCCAACGAGGTCGTCGCACCGAGTCGGCGGGCGCGGGCGAGAAGCGTCGCGGTCGGTTTCCCCACGAGCCCGCTCGTCCACCAGAACCCGGACCGATGCACGTGATGCGCCCCCCGAATCGCCTGAACCGGTACGTCGCGAAGCCTCAACCGTGCGTTGGCCCCCGGGTCCGTGACGAGCGCCCGCCTCCCGGTGGACCACGTCAGGGCCATCGTGCTTCCCGTGGGTCGGCGCGGATCGACGCACAGACGTGCGCGGACGCCGTACTGCCGATATCGATCGCGCAAGAGTCTCGCGTTCGAATCCGACCCCACCGCGCCAATGAACGTCGTCGAGGCTCCCAAGCTCGACATCTGCAGGGCAAAGTTGGTCGCGTTCCCCCCAGGCAGCGGATCGAAACGCGGGACCTCGGCCTGGACATCACCCGGAGCGAAGTCCGCCATCGGAGGGGTGACGAGGTCGACGATCCCGTCGCCGACGGCGACGACGCGGGGCGATCGCGAGGCCATCCCTCACGCCCGCCAAAGGCCTTGCCGCTTGAGCTCCTCGACCACGAGCTTGTAGTCCGCCGGCCGACCGCATCGCGGGCAGAACAGGCTGCCGTGCGCGTCGCGGACCGGATCGGGTCCTTCCCATCCGCAGTACCGGCACAACGCATCCGTGGCCGACATCGTCCCCCTCAGAAGAAATCCTCGAGCGTGAGCTTCTTGTCGGTCCGGCGAGGCGATTCCGCCGGCAGGGCCTCGCTGAATTCGTCGCTGGACAGCGATTTCTGCTGCGACCGTTTGCCTGTCAGGAGTGCTTTCTCGTCCCAGCCGTAGACTTCGGTCACGTAGGCGAGCGTCTGCGCGACCCGCCGCGCATAGTATTCCCAATCCGGCATCTTCTCGAACTTCGCGCCCGACAGATAGGGCTCGACCTCCATCGGGGATTTCTTGTGGTCTGTCACAATCCACGAGACCTTCATGCCGGGCATGAACTCCTCGCCCATCTGCTCGAGCTTGCGCGCCGCGATCACGTTGCTCATGGAATCCGGGTTCACGTACTGGTTCTCCTCCTTGACGGTGCGGGAAATCACGAGCATTTCGATCGGGTCCTTGTCCGGGTTCGCGAGCGGCGGGTTCCCGTCGCGGACCTCGGCGACGATCCGCTTCGCGAGGTCGATGGCCCCGTCCGGGTCGTTGTCGAGGATTTTGTCGAACACGAGGAGCTGGGCCTCGCTCTGGAGGTCGAACGCGTCCGTGCGGCGGATCTCGTACCCGCGGACGACGATCTCGCCTTCCGTGGGCCAGGCGACCTTCCCGGCGTACCGCTTCTTCCGCCCGTGGCTGAACAGGCTCCGGTAGACCTTGTCCACTTCCATGCTGATTCGGCCGCGCGAGAACCGCTCGGCGGTCTTTCGTGCAAACTCGAGGGAGGGTTCCAGCCCGGCCGTGGGCGACTGGAAGAACACGGAGTCCGTGTCCGCGTACACGACCTTCACGCCATCGGCCTCGAGTTCGGCGATGATCCCCTTAATCCGTTCTCTCGCGAACGCGGTGATCGAGGCGCCGACCTTCGGGTCGTTGAACCGGTAGAACGACGACGCCAGGACGCCGTAGAACGCGTTCATGAGGACCTTGATCGCCGCCTGGAGGCCGTCGTAGAACTCCCGCATCTCGGGGTCCGTCGCCTCGCGCATTTTCGTCCGCACGTCCTGGCGGTCCTTCATCAGGCTCGCGAGGATCACCGGGAGGAGGCCTTTCTTCACGTCGGCGGAGAGGAACTTCGCCCCGGTCGGGCTCTCGATTGTCCCTTGAGGCGAGACGGTCGTGAAGCAGATGTTGTTCTCGATGATCAGGGACGGATACATCGCGCGGAAGTCGAGTGAGATGACCCATTCGTACAACCCAGGCTGGAGGCTGTGCACGTACCCGCCTTCGATTTGCTCGACGCGGCCGCCCCGCATCTTCATCATCGGGACCGCGACGTGGGCGCGGTCCGCGGCGCGGATCAGAATGGAGTCAATGAGGTTCGACGTCCGCCCGTGGAGCACGTCCTCGAGCGGGAGCTTGCTCACGGCCGCCAGGTCCAAGGTCTTCTCGATCCGGCCGATCTTCTCGAGGATTCGGAGCGAGAGGTCGGCGTCATTCAGACAATATCGGATGACCTTCTCGCGGTCTTTCGCCCATTCTTCGTCGATGTGTCGACGCGAGAGCTCGTGTTTTCCTTCCCCCAAGAGCTGGCGTCCCACATAGTCGAGCGTTTCCTGCTTCATGTGCAGGCTCAGACGCTCCGCCCGCACGGCCCACCAGACGTCGGTGAGGATGCGACCGTCGACCCGCCAGAACCGCTCGCCGAGGTGGAAGAAGTCCGAGAAGTCGCGGGCGAGCTGGAGCCTCGGAATCCCGTTCTTCGCGGCCCGATCGATCAGCACGGGCAGGTCGTAGCCGTCGATGTTGTAGCCGGAGATGATGTCCGGGTCGAGCTCGTGGACGAGCTTGATGAACCCTTCCACGATTTCCCGTTCATTGCCTTGGAGGACGCGGGTCTTGATCTCACCGGCTTCGCGGTACGCGATGCCGATGCAGAAAATGTGCCCGTCCTGGATGCTGTTCTCGATGTCGAAGCTCAGCACACGCAAAGCCGGTCGGAAGGGTTCGCACGGCTCGAAACGATCCGCGATCAGGAACAGATCGGTCGTGTACTTCCCCGCAGGGTCGGCTTCCGTCCCATGGACGCGGACCGCGGCGCCGAGATCCATGTCGTAAATGAACCGATGCTGGAAGGGGATGTCGGCCTCCAAAGGAGTGGAGCCGTACCTCCGGGCCTTCTCGCGGTATTCAGGCGTTTTCCAAGGTTGACGGAGGACGACACGGGCGCACGGCGTCCGCCTGCCTTCGACTTGCAGGGTCACGTCCTCGAGCTTGACGACCTGCGAATCCCTCCCGAACGCTCCGCGGAGAGATTGCGGAGGCTCGACGACGAAGAAGTACGGTTGGAACCCCGAGTACTCAATCGTGATGCTCTGCCCTTCCCTTGTGCGACCGAAAATCTGGATGACCGGCAGCTGCGCTGGCTCGGGGCCGTTCCGCGGTTCTCGTCGGTAGGAGGCCGTGATGATGCGCACATCATAGCTCGCCATCTCACACCTTCGCCACGATCTTGAGGACGTCGCCATCTTGGACCGGGTGGTCCCGCCCGACCACCATTTTCGTCCGGGCGTTGATGGCGCGGATGAAGTGGTTACCCAAGTCGGTGTGGACTTTAAAGGCTACGTCCACCGCAGTGGAACCGCGCGGCACGAGGAACGCGTCCGGGAGGATGTTTCCGCTCTTGTCGGTCCAGTGGTGCTCGTCCTCCACGGGGTACACGACGATCAGATCGAGGAGTTTGAAGACGGCCTCCTCGATGCATTGCTGTACCCCGGTGGACCCGCGCTCTCGGAGGAACCCGCGAATTTTCTCGAGCCCCTTTTCTTGGGCGGCCGTCAGTTTTTCCGGATGCAGGATCTCGAACGAGGAGCCACCCGGCTGGTATGTGATCAGCTCGGCGGACGCCGCGCGGCGAAGGGCCAGCTCGTACTCGGCGGATGTCGGGACCACCAGGTAGCCCGCCACCTTCGAGAGATTCTGGAGCGCTTCTCGGGAGGCCATGTCGGCCTTGTTCGCGGCGAGGAGCATCGGCTTGCCGCGATGTTGGAGTGTGCGCGCCAGACGGAAGAGATCTTCGGAGGTCCACCGGGCCATCTTCAGATCCAGCGCGGTGTCCCGCACCGCGGAGTGGACTTGCATTTCTGTGAAGCCGAGCCCTGTCAGCCGCGCGAACACGATCTTCTCCGGGGGCGCCTCCTCGAGGTCCGCGCGGCGAGCCTCCTTTTCCCAGTTGCGCGCGAGAATTCCGGCCATCCAATGGGCGAGCTCGTCCTC